>NZ_JBEZEZ010000013.1:124757-246670 GCF_040649155.1 Streptosporangium sp. NPDC049046
CCGCCGGGGGTCTCCAGGGACTGCAGGTCGAGAAGAACCATGGGATTGCCTCACTTCTGGTGGGAACCGAACGGATATCGGGAAAACCGGGATGCCTAGTGGCAGAGGGCGACGCTCAGGTTGCTGGGCTTGCCGGACTGGCAGCCCAGGACCGTGAGGGTGCTGCCGCCGCCACCGCCACCACCGCCGGTGGGGGCCTCCAGGGACTGCAGGTCGAGAAGGACCATGTCGTTACACCTCCTTTGATACTGATGTGCCGTGGGGGCCAAACCGCCCGGCGGGTTCGTGCGCGGACACCCCTGACGGGGTGCTCGTGTCGCCGGGCGGCTCGATGAAGGGGAGGAACACCGGCCGGTCGTGCAGCACGGCGCTCATCGCGAACAGGACTCCGGCCGTGCCGGTCGCGAAGTCCATGGAGAGCCTGAGCAGTTGGTTACCGGGGAAGGCGAGCCCGCCGCCGTGGGGCAGCGCGTGCCAGGCCAGCCCGCGAAGCTGCTCGGCCATGTCGGTGTGGTCGGTAAGGGAGGCGTTCGGCTCGGGGCCCAGACCCCAGCCGAGGGCGCCGAGCATGCCGCTCCGGCCGGTGAACAGGCCGGACTGCACGAAGTAGCGTCCCCGGGTGACACGCCGGCAGCCGTCGAGCGCGGCGCGCAGGTCCTCGTCCTCCCGGTGGGCGAGGTAACGGGCGAGGACGATGCCGATGCCCACCGACCCCTCGTCCAGGTAGGGCAGCGTACGCCAGCCCTGGTCGACCTGGAGGGTTCCGTCCTCACCGGTGACGCAGCGCCGCAGGTCCTGCCGGAGCGCCACGGCGGCCCTGTCGAGCAGCGACGCGTCGCCGGTGTGCTCGTAGGCGTGCATGAAGAGAAGAGCGGGCCCGGAGGAGCCGTACATCAGCCCGGCCCGGGGGTGGACGCCGCCGCTGACCTGGGGTACGTCCTCGGGCCCGCCCAGCCTGTCGGAGCAGATGCCGGTGATCTGCAGGGCCACCTCGGTGAAGGTCCGCTCGCCGGTGGTCCGGCCCAGGTGGAGCAGGTTCAGGCCCATGCCGGCCAGGCCGCTGAACAGCCCGAGCTCCAGCGCCTCCCATTTCTGGCGCAGGCACAGGTCGGCGGTGTCGATCGCGTCCTGGCGGTGCCCGAGCAGGTCAAGGACGTAGGCCACACCGTGCAGGCCGTCGTAGAACCCGATCCCCGTCCCCGGGGCGGGGGCGAGCGCCTTCGCGCGCAGCCAGTCCTCGTGCTCGGGACGGCGCTCGGCTCCGGTGCTCGCCAGCGCGTAGAGCACGCCGGCCGCGCCGTACGCGAGGTTGACGCCGCCGCCGGGCTGGAACTGGGCGACGTCGCCGGGGAAGAGCCGGTCCTCGCGCTCGGGGGTGGCGCTCGCCAGGATGGCCCGGGTCATCGCCTCCTTGAGCCGGGGCCAGCTGTCGCGTCCCGGTTTCGGGTAGGGCGTGGCCGCAGCGGGTTCGGGGCCCGCGACGGTGAGGACCGCCTCGTCGAGCATCTCGCGCGGCACGGGGAAGGTCTCGCCGATGAGCCTGGCCAGCTCGGTCACCTTGGCGCGGTCGAGCGGCAGCATGATCGTGAGCTGGGGGGCGAAGAGCCCGAGGCAGAGGCAGGAGAGGGCGTACAGGTCGACGTCGACGCCCTGCCGGTCGGCCGGGGCGCCGAACGCGGGGTGGGCGAGCGCCGCGCGGCCGCGGTCCTCGGTGAGGGTCGCCACCTCGTAGTCGATCAGGGTCAGGCGGCCGTCCTCGGTCACGAGGATGTTGTTCGGGTGCAGGTCGCCGAAGACCACCCCGCGCTCGTGCAGGGACTCGACCGCCCGGCGCACCTTGGGAAGTATGTCGAGCACCCAGGCGGTGTACTCGGCGATGGCCGCCTCGTCGCAGGTCGCCCTGGTGAGCGGGTATTTGTGCACGAGTTGGCGCTGGAGCGGGTTGCCGTCGACGAACTCCTCGACCAGGAAGTGGTGCCCGCCCAGGGTGAAGTAGTCGATCAGCGTGGGCACCGCGTCCAGTCCGGACAGGCGCTCCAGCATGTCGCGCTCGTGCGCCAGCCGCGCCACCGCGTCCCGGCCGGCGGCGTCCAGGCCGGCGTGCGGGCGGGCCTCCTTCAGTACGACCCGCTTCCCGGTGCGCAGGTCCTCTCCCAGATAGACGCCGCCACCGTTGGAGAACTGCATCACGCTCTCGACCCGGTACGGCAGCCCTTCGGTGGTGACCGCGTTGCGGGCCGCCAGGTGGGGTTCGAGGAAGGCGGGCAGCGTCACCCAGGACGGCACGCCGAAGGAGGGCTCCCGCACGTCGGGGACGAGCCGGCCCTCGCCGTCCTCGATGGCCAGCACCAGCTCGCCGTTGTCGGCCAGGCAGCGCCGTCCGGCGAAGCCGCCGTACCGTACGAAGAGCGGGCCCTGGCCGTAGCGGAGGTCGCTGAGGATGTAGGGCCCCTCGACGCCCGTGAGCAGCTCGTCGAGCTCCTTGAGGGTGAGCTCCAGCTGCGCCTCGTCCACCGGGTAGATCGTCACGAGCTTCCCGCTGGAGCCGCGGGGGGCGGCCTTGGAGTTCAGCATGGTCATGACCGGCAGGTTGCGCAGGAACTTGAACGCGATGCCGCGGGGGACGCAGTAGTCCCAGACCGCCTCTATGGCGCGGTCGGCGTCCTCGGCGCGAGCGGAGATGTGGATCTTCCAGCCCTGGGCGGGTGTGCGACCGTCGAGCGGCGCGTAGTGCATCCAGGTGTCGGTCGCCTGGTGCTGCCAGCCGTCCGGGACATCTCGGGCAGCGAGCGCGAAATCGGGGTGATCACCCCGGCGGCCGTCAAGCGTGTCATAAAAAAGCGGGTCGGCCAGGCAATAAAGCTCATACTGGTCATCCACCACATTCTCCCCTGCTGTCTTCCAGAAGAGAGAATTACGGATAACCCGAGAAACCACTAGTTACAAACTAAACCAGTCGTATATGCGAAACTCACAGTGTCAACCATGACGATGTGCGCTACCTGCGCTTTTGCGGCAAACGTGAATATGATTCGGGAAAATTAGTGGGAATCTCGGCCATCAGCGTGAACCATCCGTCCGTGCCGCCGACCGCCCGAACCATGCCGCCCAGCTCGCCCACGCGGTGACCCAGGTTGTCCACGCCGTTGCCGGTGGAGGCGGTCCCGAAGGCGCCCTCGGAGGGGGTCTCCTGCCGGGGAGCCCCGTCGTTGACGACGGTGAGGCGCAGCCGGCCGTCGTACTCGACCAGCTCGATCGCGCACCGCTTCACCCGGCTGTGCCGCAGCATGTTCGTCACGCCCTCGCGGACCACGGCGCCCAGCGCGGTGCTCACCACCTCGGGAAGCTCGTCCACGTCGACCCGGACCGAGCAGTAGGCCCCGAAGCCCTCCATCAGGGTCCTGGCCCGCGTGACCTCCCCGGAGAACGACAGACGGCGGGCGGCCTCCGACACGTTCCGTACGGCGTGCGCGGCCTGCCGCACCGCCTGCAACACCTCTTCCAGCTCCTCGCGCAGGCGCGCGTCGCCGTTCGCCTTCCTGTGGGCCAGCTCTCCCTTGATGGATGCCAGCCAGAGCCAGTGCCCCACGATGTCGTGCATGTCGCGGGCGAATCTCTCGTACGCTCTGCTGAGTGCCCGCTCCCGCTCGGCGTGGAGCCGTCTGATCCGCAGGGCGAGGACGAGTGTCGCGCCCAGTGAGACCAGCAGGATGCCCGTTCCGACCGCTCCGACGAGGTAAGCGGGGTGGGGCATGGAACGCCTCTCGCAGGAGAAATGATATTCCCGCTAATAAACTCAAAAAAGTCGTTAAATGTCAATCAAGAGGCGTGGTTCCGCGACATGAGGCGGCAGGCGAGGACCGTCAGGAAATCAGCATGAAATGCGGTGGTATAGCCCGTCTAATGCTTCGTCGGCGAATCGTGATCGCCATGCTTCCCGCGCGGGGACGGCGGGCGGGAGTATCCAGCGGGATCTCTCAGATGAGCCCGAGCGTCGAGGGCAGCAGCAGGTACGCTCCGGCCACCAGGCACGCGCCCGCCACCACGAGGAACAGAAAGACCCAGAATCCGCCGGGCAGGAAGGTGAGCCTGGCGAGCTGGTCGGCGTCGGAGTCGGGCGCCTGGTGGCGACGCCGCTTGCGCTGGAGCTCCACGATCGGCCGGATGCCGCCCAGCAGCAGGAACCACACGGCCAGATAGGCCAGGACCGCGTCCATGTCGGGCGCCGCGTACCAGGTGAAGGCGAAGATCGCGCCTCCGGTGGCGAGCAGGCTCACCACGCCGAACAGGTTGCGGATCAGCAGCAGCATGCAGAACAGCAACCCGATCACTATCGTGATCAGCACCGCCACATAGCCGGAGGAGGTGAGCCACGCCCCGCCCAGTCCCAGCAGGGACGGGGTGACGTATCCGGCGGCGGCGGTCAGGATCATGCCGAACCCTCGGGGCTTTCCCCTGGTCAGGGTGACACCCGAAGTGTCGGAGTGCAGCCGGATGCCCTCCAGTTTGCGCCGGGTGAGCAGCGCCACCAGCGCGTGCCCGCCCTCGTGGGCGATGGTGATCAGCCCTCGCGACAGCTGCCACGAGGTGGACCACGACACCACGCCCAGCGCGGCCAGAGCGGACAGCAGCACAACCCACAGGGGCGGCCCGGAACGGGACGTGGTCAGGGTCACCCAGAGGTCGGACAACGCTCGTTTCTCCTTCGCGGCGTGAGAGTAAAGCGTCCCACGACTGCCGGTGTGCTGGGGATAAAGTCGGAACCGTGCCGAATATGATGCCGGAATTCGCGGCCGCGGGCGGTTCCGCCCGCCGGCGAGGACCGGGCCGGACCGGAGAGATCCCGCTCGGCGGAGACCTCTCGAACGTCCCCCACCCGTACGCCCCTCGGCTCCACGCGCCCGGCAGGCCTGGCGACGACCGGATCCATGCGCTGTACTGGCAAAACGCGGACAATCTCCTTGGCTCCTCCGCGCACTACACTTCGGTCGGCAGGACATTGATGGTCGGGAGAAACTCGTGAACGATCGGAACGCCGAGCTCATCAAGACGTTCTACGAGGCATTCGCGCGCCGCGACGCCGACGCGATGGAGCTCTGCTACCACCCTGACGTCACCTTCGGTGATCCCGTCTTCCAGGACCTCGAAGGACGCGACAAGGTCATGGGCATGTGGCGGATGCTGCTGAGCCGCAGCCCCGACCTCGCCGTGACCGTACGCGACATCACCGTGCGCCCGTACGAGGGCACGGCGCACTGGACCGGTCGTTACACCTTCGGCGAGAGGGGCAGGAGGGTCGTCAACGAGGTCGACGCCCTCTTCCGCTTCGAGGACGGACTGATCGTCCGCCACCACGACGACTTCGACCTCAGGCGCTGGTCCAAGATGGCGATGGGCCGGCCGGTCGGAATCGTCCTCGGCTGGACCCCGATGCTGAGGGCGAAGATCCGTGCCACCGCGATGCGGTCGCTGCAGGAGTTCATGAGCGCCCGATGAGGAGAGACGTGTGACCGACCGGCGAATGCGAGGCCTGCGGAGCCTGATGCGCGGGCGTTCCGGCACCGGTCGGGAGTCTCCCGAGCGATCGATGGACCCCAGGTCCGCCGGCGAGGAGCGGCCGGCCCCGCCCCGTTCGCGCGTCATCGACAACGCGATCTACGTCAACGGTCATCGGGCGGCGACCCCCGAGTCGCTGCCCGAGGCGTTCGACCGCCTGAAGAACACCCCGGACAGCATGGCCTGGATCGGCTTCTACCGGCCGGAGGACGGCGTCATCCTCAACGTCGCCGAGGAGTTCGACCTGCACGAGCTGGCGGTCGAGGACGCCATCGTCGCCCACCAGCGCCCCAAGGCCGACCGCTACGGCGACACCCTGTTCGTGGTGCTGCGCCCGGCCCGCTACCTCGACGAGGCCGAGGAGGTCGATTTCGGCGAGCTGCACGTCTTCGTCGGCAAGAACTTCGTGATCACCGTACGGCACAGTGAGGCTCCCGACCTGTCCCAGGTCCGCCGCCGCATGCAGCACGACCCCGAACTGCTCGGCCAGGGGCCGCAGGCGGTGCTCTACGCCATCCTCGACGCGGTCGTGGACGGCTACGCCCCCGTGGTCGCCGGCCTGCAGAACGACATCGACGAGATCGAGGTCCAGGTCTTCGGCAACGAACCCGGGGTCTCCCGCCGCATCTACGAGCTGTCGCGCGAGGTGATCGAGTTCCAGCGGGCCACCCAGCCGCTCCTGGGCATGATCGAGGGTTTCATCGCGGGCGCGGACAAGTACGGGGTGGACCAGGAACTGCAGAGATACTTGCGGGACGTGGCCGACCACGCGATCACCGTCGCCGAGCGGGTGAGCGGCTTCCGCCAGATGCTCCACGACATCCTCGTGGTCAACTCGACCATGGTGGCCCAGGCCCAGAACGAGCACATGACCAACCTCACCGAGGCGAGCAACGCCCAGAACGAGGAGGTCAAACGGATCTCCGCGTGGGCCGCGATCCTGTTCGCCCCCACCCTCGTCGGCACCATCTACGGCATGAACTTCGACGTGATGCCCGAGATCCACTGGGCGTGGGGCTATCCCTTCGCGGTCATGCTCATGGCGGGCGTCTGCCTCACCCTCTATCTGGTGTTCAAACGCCGAGACTGGCTGTGAACCCGTCGTGAGCCCCGGGCCACCGGCCCGAGGCCCATCGGCGAGGCTCAGCCGAGCTTGGTCAGAATCAGGTCCAGCTTGCCGTTCATGGAGTCCATCCGGACCTCGAAGGCGTCCATCCGGCCTTCCATGGACTTCATCCGGCTTTCGAAGGACTCCATCCGGGCGTCCATCTTCACCTCAAGGTTGTCGACGATTTCGAAAAGCGAGGGCGGTCAGCCGAGCAGCTTGCGGGCGGCCGCCTCGATCTCGGCCTCCGACAGCAGCACGTGCCTCGCCGCCTCGCCCAGGGGGATGAAGCTGTCCGAGGAGGTCACCCGGGCGATCCTGCCGGTGAAACCCGCGTCGAGCAGCTCGGCGACGATGCTCTCCGAGACGCCCCCGGTGCGGCGGGTCTCGTCGGCGATCAGCACCCGGCCGGTCAGCTCCGCGGCTCGCATCAGGTCCTCGACCGGGAGGGGGGAGAGCCAGCGCAGGTCCAGGACCCGGCAGCTGTGCCCCTCCGCGGTGAGCCTCACCGCGGCGCGCAGGCTCATCCGCAGCCCGTTGCCGAAGGTCACGATGGTCAGGTCGCGGCCGTCGCCGTAGCTGCGGGCGCGTCCGATCGGGATGTGCGTCTCCGCCCATCGCGCCGGGGGGGCGTACGGGGCGAGCCAGCCGTTGTCACCCTCCTCGAACATGTCGCGGGTGTTGTACAGGGCGATGGGCTCAAGGAAGACGCAGACGCTGCCGTCGACGCGGGCGGCGGCGAGGCAGGTGCGCAGCATCGAGGCGGCGTCGTCGGGCCGGGCGGGGGAGGCCACGACCAGGCCGGGTATGTCGCGCAGGGCGGCGATGGAGTTGTCGTTGTGGAAGTGGCCGCCGAAGCCCTTCTGGTAGGCGTAGGAGGCGACGCGCACCACCATCGGGTTGCGAAAGGCCCCCTGGGAGAAGAACTGGAGCGTCGCGGCCTCGCCCCGGATCTGGTCCAGGGCGTTGTGCAGGTAGGCCAGATACTGGATCTCGGGCACCGGCAGCAGGCCGGAGACCCCCGAGCCGAGCGCGAGGCCGAGCACGGACTGCTCGTCGAGGAGGGTGTCGAACACCCGGCCGGGGCCGAAGCGCTTCTGCAGGCTGCGCGTGACGCCGTAGACGCCGCCCTTGCGTGCCACGTCCTCGCCGAAGACGAGCACGTCGGGGTGGGCGGCCAGGGAGTCGGCGAGGGTGCGGTTGACGGCCTGGGAGAAGGTCAGCGGGCCCTCCCGCTCGGGGAGCCTGCCGGCGAAGGCCCTCGACCTGACGTCGGTGGCCGCCACTTCGGTGCAGGCCGCGGCGACGGCCGCGGGGGTGCGCGGGGCGAGCGGCTCCACGATGTCGAAGGCGGAGATCAGCCGAGGGCGCCGAGAGCTCTCCATCGCCATCTTGAACAGGTGCTCGCGCGTCGTCTCGTACCGGAGCAGCAGCTCGTCGGGAGTGGTCAGACCGGCCTCGACGAGCAGCCTGGCGGTCGCCACCAGCGGGTCGCGCGCCAGGTCGGCGTCGATCTCCCGCTTGGTCCGATACGACAGCTCCACGTCCGAGCCCGCGTGGCCCATCAGCCGGACGGTGCTCACGCGCAGCAGGGCGGGCGCGCGGTGCGTGCGGACGTGGTCGGTGGCGGCGAGCGCCATGTCGTGGACATCGGCCAGGTCACAGCCGTCGGCCTCGAAATACCTCATCAACGGGTGGCGGGCGGCCTTGACCCAGCCGTCGGGGGTGCGCACGCTGATGCCCAGGCCGTTGTCCTCACAGACGAAGAGGATCGGCAGTGGCAGCTTCTGGTACGAGCCGTAGGCGGCCGTGTTGAGGCCCGACAGGGCGCTGGCGTGGTTCGTCGAGGCGTCGCCGAAACTGCAGATCACGATCGCGTCGCTCGGCCACGGCCCCGGTACGCCGAGCTGGCGGGCGCGCTCGATGGCGAAGGCCACGCCCACCGCGCGGGGCAGGTGGCTGGCGATCGTGGAGGTCTGGGGGATCACCGCGAGGTCCGGGTGGCCGAAGACCTTGTGCCGCCCGCCCGCGATCGGCTCCTCGACCGAGGCGGTCAGGCCGAGCAGCACGTCGCGCAGCCCTTCCTCGGGCAGCCGTCCCGCCATCGCCGACCTGGTCAGGTAGAAGGCGCCCGACCGGTAGTGCAGGAGGGCCGGATCGGTGACGCGCGACGCGGCGGCGACCGCGGCGTTGCCCTCGTGCCCAGCCGAGCCGATCGTGTAGAACCCCTCGCCCTGCTCGCGCAGCCAGCGGGCGGTGACGTCCAGCAGCCTGCTGCCGAGCTGGAACTGAAACAGCTCGCGGCACCTGGCCCCGGTCAGGGTGGTGTCCTCCCGCACGGGCAGGCCGGGGTCGCGCGGTGTGCCGGGGGAAAGGGCACTCACGGCGTCGGTGAAATGGGTCTCAACAGTGTCGCGCGCCACAGCCCGATTATGTCCCCCATCGACGGACGCCGTCCCCAACCTTGACATCTTTGATGGCGACGAGATGGCGGACCGATCACATTTAACCAGCATTCATGACACCTTGTCAGACGTGATTTTACAGCCCGTTCGACGAATGAACGGGAACGTCGGAGCCGGATACTTCACGCCGGTCCCCAGGGTGAGGCCTTGACGCCGGAACCCCGGCGGGACACTGCCGGCGCAGGGCTCTGACACGGGAATCCGACACCGGGCCTGCCGGGCAGGATGAGTCGGGTCAGAAGGGCGGAAGCCCCGAACAGGGTGAGCGCATTCGTTTCCGGCCTTGTGTTCCGATCCATGGGTATCTCGCGCCCCTGTTGCCACAAGCCGTTCCTCCTGCGGACTTCTCGCGGAGGGTCTCTTTGCCATCGGCGGATACTGCGGCTGCCAGCATCTTCGGAGTTCACGTCCATCGCATCAGTCACATGAGTGGAGACGCGCATGCTTGGAAAATTGATTCTCACCGGGGCGGTGGGGGCGGTCGTCATGCTGCCGGCCGCCGCCCACGCCGCCGAACCGTCTCCGGATACGGCGAGGTCCGTCACGGCGCTTTCCGGTGACACGCCGGTTTCCGGGATGCCGGCCGTTGGGAGCGCACCGGCGTACGGAAACCCGTCGGCGCCGGTGTCCGCGCCGGCGCCCTCGGTCGCGACGCCGCCCCCGCCCGTACCGGGAACCGCTCCGGTGCCCGCGGCCGCGGTGCCCGGGACTCCGCCGCCGCCCGACGCGTCGCTCACGCCCGGCACGACCCCGCCCGGCGTCGTCCCGCCCGGTTCCACTCCGCCTGGCACGACTCCACCGGTCGACACGACCCCGCCTGGCACCACTCCGCCCGGTTCCACTCCGCCTGGCACCACTCCGCCTGGCACGACTCCACCGGTCGACACGACCCCGCCCGGCACCACCCCGCCGGTCGGCGTCGCGCCGCCCGTGACCGTCCCGCCGGTCCAGGTCGTATCGACGCCGGTGATCTTCGCCGCGCCGGGCACGCCGCTCGCGGTCACGTCGGCCGTCGCCGCATGGGCGGGAACGTTCTGTGCGCCGACCGGCGTCGTGGCCGTGACCGGCTCGTGTCTGTAACCGGCTCACGCCGGTGCTCGTGACCGTCCCGTGCCCGCACCTGTGATCGGCTCGCGCCGGTGACGGTCCCATGCCCGTGACCGTCCCGCGCGGGTGAGACGCGGGTGAGACGCGGACAAGACACGGCGACGTTACGGATGACCGTGCCGGCGACCGGCCGCCGTGCCACTCCGGCAGATTCGCGCGGCCGTGCGGCCCGCGCGAAACCCCTCCCGGCCCCGGCCGGTCTTCAATCGCCCTCCCGCCCCCGGGCGGGAGAAGGCGTCTTTGCCGATGCGCGCCGCAAAACAGGAAGAGTCTTGTGGAAGGGTGCCCTTCTCGGCGGGCGGACTCGGAGAAGGATGGAAAGGAGTGACGCAGGAGAGGAGCCGCCATGCCGGTACGGGACGAAGGGCGACCGGTGGTCGTCGGATACGACGGTTCGGCGGAGAGCCGCCTGGCCCTGCGATGGGCCGTCGAGGACGCCCGCCTGAGATTTCTCCCGCTGCTCGTCTGCCACGCCTGGCAGTGGCCCTACCCCAGGCTCTCCCTCGCCCCCGAGACCACCGAGGTCGTACGGCGGATGGGCGGGCGCGTCCTGGAGAACGGGCTGATGACCGCGCGTGAGATGGCACCCAGGGCGTCCATACACGGGCGACTGGTGGAGGGGACCCCGGCCGCCGCCCTGGTGGGCCTGTCGAACGACGCGGAGCTGATCGCGATCGGCCCGCGTGGCGCGGGCGACCCCGAGGAACTGCGGATCGGCTCGACCGTCGAGGTCGCCGCGCACGCCCGCTGCCCGGTGGCCGTCGTCAGGAGGCCGGGCCACCAGCGCGTCGGCCGCGTGGCGATCGCGGTGGAGGACGCCGCCGTCGACTCGCAGGAGCTGGCCATCGCCTTCGAGGAGGCGAGGCTGCGCAGGGCGACGCTGCTCATCATCTGCCTCTGCTCCGAGGACACCGGCGATCTCAGGTCGGCGGCCGTCCACTTCAACACCAGCGTCTCGGTGTGGGAGGAGAGGTATCCCACGGTCGTGGTGGAGACGATGATCGAGACACGCCCTCACGTCGAGGCGCTCCGTCACGCGGCCGACCGTTCTGACCTGCTGGTCGTCCCCGACCGGGAGCACCACGATCCGCTGGATCCCGCCATCGGCCCGGTCTGCCGGGTGATGCTGAGCGAGGCGCCGTGCACGGTCGTGGTGACCCCCTCGCAGGCGTGGAGTCCGTCCACCTGGGCGGAGCTGTCCGCCAGAGGTTAGCGACCCTTAACCTTGGGAGGCGGCCAGCGCCGCACGTGCCATACCGCGCAGCAGCTCCGCCATCGCCGCGGGCGGCAGCTCGCCCGCGCTGTGCGGGGTGGAGTTGAGCAGTCCGAAGACGGCGTGGGTCGCGGCGCGCAGCCCGGCCTGGGAACGCGCGGGGTAGAGCTCGCTCAGCACGGTGACCCACTCCTCGACGTACAGCCGCTGCAGCCGACGGATCCGGCGGCGCGCGGGCTCGGGCACGTTGCCGAGCTCCCTGTCGTGCACGGTGATCAGTGCGGGGTGGCTGAGCGCGAACTCGATCTGGCAGCTGAGCAGGGCGTCCAGTGCCTGCTCCGCATCTGCGGCCTCGGTCACGCGGCGCGCGCCCGAGGTGTGCAGGCGCTCGCTGACATCCAGCAGCATCTCCGCGAGCAGGGCGTCCTTGCCGCTGAAGTGGCGGTACAGGGCCGGGCCCGAGGTGCCGACCGCGCCGCCGATCTCCTCGATCGAGACGCCGTGGAAGCCGCGGGCGGCGAACAGCTCCGCCGCGGCGTCCAGGATCTCCGCGCGCCGGGAGCCACGGGTGCGTGCAGGGGACTGAGCAGTCGTCACCTCTCGCATGGTAGACGGTAACGTTAATAATGACTAACATCTGCGGTGAAGTCGGGCATCGGTGCCCCGGCGATGGCAGCGCCAGGGCGGATCGGATGATCCGGGCGGAGCGGACGGGGAGGCTCGTATGAGTGGCTGGCCGGTGCTGCGGAGCGCCTGTGATCCGGGCGGTGAGGGCTTCAAACGCAACGCCGAGGTGAACGAGCGTCTGGTCGCCGACCTCAGGGAGCGCCTGGCCGTGGCGGGGCTGGGCGGCCCCGAGAAGTCGCGCGCCCGGCACGTCTCCCGGGGCAAGCTGTTGCCCCGCGACCGCGTCGACTCGCTGCTCGACCCCGGTTCACGCTTCCTGGAGCTCTCCCAGCTGGCCGCGGGAGGGATGTACGACGACGTGGCCCCCGCCGCCGGGATCATCACCGGGGTGGGCCGTGTCTCGGGGCGCGAGTGCGTGGTCGTCGCCAACGACGCCACCGTCAAGGGCGGCACCTACTATCCGATCACCGTCAAGAAGCATCTGCGGGCCCAGGAGGTCGCCCTCCACAACAACCTGCCGTGCGTCTATCTCGTCGACTCGGGAGGCGCGTTCCTCCCCGAACAGGACGAGGTCTTCCCCGACCGCGAGCACTTCGGCCGGATCTTCTACAACCAGGCGACCATGTCCGCGCGCGGCATCCCGCAGATCGCCGCGGTCCTCGGCTCCTGCACCGCGGGCGGCGCGTACGTCCCGGCGATGAGCGACGAGGCGGTGATCGTCCGCAACCAGGGCACGATCTTCCTCGGCGGCCCGCCGCTGGTGAAGGCCGCCACCGGCGAGGAGGTCACCGCGGAGGAGCTGGGCGGCGGCGACCTGCACGCCCGCGTCAGCGGCGTCACCGACCATCTCGCCGACGACGACCGCCACGCGCTGCGGATCGTCCGCGACATCGTCTCCACCCTCGCGCCGCGCACGCCCTCCCCCTGGGAGCGCGTGCCCTCCGAGGAGCCCGCGCACGACCCCCGCGACCTGTACGGCATCGTCCCCGCCGACACCCGCACCCCGTACGACGTCCGCGAGATCATCGCCAGGATCGTGGACGGCAGCAGGTTCGGCGAGTTCAAGGCCGAGTACGGCGCCACGCTCGTCACCGGGTTCGCCCGCATCCACGGCCACCCCGTCGGGATCGTCGCCAACAACGGCATCCTGTTCGGCGAGTCGGCGCTCAAGGGCGCCCACTTCATCGAGCTGTGCGACCGGCGCAACACCCCGCTGGTGTTCCTGCAGAACATCAGCGGCTTCATGGTCGGCAGGGCGTACGAGGCGGGGGGCATCGCCAAGCACGGCGCGAAGATGGTCACCGCCGTCGCCTGCGCCCGGGTGCCCAAGTTCACCGTGGTCGTCGGCGGCTCGTTCGGGGCCGGCAACTACGCGATGGCCGGGCGCGCCTACTCGCCCCGGTTCCTGTGGATGTGGCCGGGGGCGCGCATCTCGGTGATGGGCGGCGAGCAGGCCGCCAACGTCCTGTCCACCGTGGGCG
This sequence comes from Streptosporangium sp. NPDC049046, assembly GCF_040649155.1. Taxonomy (NCBI): domain Bacteria; kingdom Bacillati; phylum Actinomycetota; class Actinomycetes; order Streptosporangiales; family Streptosporangiaceae; genus Streptosporangium; species Streptosporangium sp. NPDC049046. Next base: position 138,312 of record NZ_JBEZEZ010000013.1, read on the forward strand.
ACGCCGACCCCGACGCCATCCGCGCGCAGTACGAGGAGCAGGGCAACCCCTACTACTCCACCGCCCGCCTCTGGGACGACGGGGTCATCGATCCCCTCGACACCCGTACCGTCCTGGGCCTGGCCCTGTCGGCCTCGGCCAACGCCCCCCTCGAACCCGTCGGCTACGGCGTCTTCCGGATGTGACCGCCCCATGACCCACTCAGCCCACTCGACTCACCAGACCTCCTCGGCACACGCGTCGCCGCCGCGCGGGGGCCGGATGTTCGACACCGTCCTCGTCGCCAACCGCGGCGAGATCGCTCTGCGGATCACCCGCACTCTCCGGAGGTTGGGCATCCGCTCGGTCGCCGTCCACAGCGACGCCGACACCGGGGCGCGGCACGTCCGCGAGGCCGACATCGCGGTGCGGCTCGCCGGCGGTTACCTCGACACCGACGGCATCCTCGCCGCCGCCGCCGCGACCGGCGCCCAGGCGGTGCATCCCGGATACGGCTTCCTCGCCGAGAACGCGGACTTCGCCCGGCGCTGCGCGGAGGCCGGGCTCGTCTTCGTCGGCCCGCCGCCGGAGGCCGTGGAGGCGATGGGCGACAAGATCCGCGCCAAGGCCACCGTCTCGGCGGCCGGGGTGCCGGTCGTGCCCGGCGGCGCCGAGCCCGGCGACGACCTGGCCGAGGCGGCCGGGCGGGTCGGCTTCCCCGCGCTGATCAAGCCGTCGGCGGGCGGCGGAGGCAAGGGCATGGTGCTCGTGCGCTCCGCGGCGGAGCTGCCGGAGGCGCTGGCGTCCGCCCGCCGCACGGCCGCCGCCGCGTTCGGCGACGCGACCCTGCTGATCGAGCGGTTCGTGGAGAACCCCCGGCACATCGAGATCCAGGTGATGGCCGACGCCTACGGCGGCGTCATCCACCTGGGCGAACGTGAGTGCAGCCTTCAGCGTCGCCACCAGAAGATCGTCGAGGAGGCGCCGTCGCCGCTCCTCGACGCCGAGACCAGGGCCGCGATGGGCGCGGCGGCGGTCGAGGCCGCCAGGTCCGTCGGCTACACCGGCGCGGGGACGGTCGAGTTCATCGTCCAAGGCGCCACCGGCGACTACTACTTCATGGAGATGAACACCCGCCTGCAGGTCGAGCACCCCGTCACCGAGCTGGTCACCGGCCTGGACCTCGTCGAACTCCAGCTCAGGGTCGCCGCCGGTGAGCCCCTCCCGCTCACCCAGGACGAGGTACGCCTCATCGGCCACGCCGTCGAGGCCCGCGTCTACGCCGAGGACCCCTCCCGGGGCTTCCTGCCGACCGGCGGCCGGGTCCTCGCGCTGCGCGAGCCACCGGGGGTGCGGGTCGACTCGGGACTGATGGCCGGGGGCCTGGTCGGCAGCGACTACGACCCGATGCTGTCGAAGGTCATCGCCTGGGGCAAGGACAGGACGGCCGCCCTGCGGCGGCTCGACGGCGCGCTCGCGGCGACGGCCGTACTCGGGGTGCCCACCAACATCGCCTTCCTGAGGGCCCTGGTCGGTCACCCCGCCGTCCTCGCCGGAGACCTCGACACCGGTCTGGTGGAGCGCCACCTCGACGAGCTCGTCTCCCGCGAGGACGTCCCCGCCGACGTCCTCGCCGCCGCCGCCCTGGTGCTGCACCGCGAGCACGCGCCCGCGGGCACGCCCGCCGACCCGTGGGACGTCCCCGACGGCTGGCGGCTGGGCGAGGCGGCCTGGACCGTCCACCGGCTGGAGAGCCGCGACGGGGTCTGCGAGATCAGGGTCCGCGGCCTGCCCGCCTCGGGGGCCGAGGTCCGCCTGCCCGGCGCGGAGGCCGTGCGGGCACGGCTCACCGAGGAGAGCGGCGGCGAGGACGGCGACCTGCTCGTCACTCTCGGCGAGACCGCGAGACGCTACGCCGTCGCCAGGGACGGCGACGTCGTCTGGCTCGGCCGCGACGGCGACGCCTGGGCGCTCACCCGCCACCACCTGGGAGACCCCGGCGACCGGGCCGGCGCGGGAGGCGCGGGTGACGGGCTGGTCCGCAGCCCGATGCCGGGCACCGTCCTGGTGGTGAAGGCGGGCGAGGGGGAGCGGGTCGCCGAGGGGCAGCCGCTGCTCATCGTGGAGGCGATGAAGATGGAGCACACCGTGACCGCGCCGATCGGCGGGGTCGTCGCCGAGCTGCGGGTCCGCGCGGGCCAGGCGGTCGCGATGGACGCCGTGCTCGCCGTGGTCCGCGAGGAGGAGTCGTGACGGTCTCCGCTCAGGTCGCGGAGGCCGTACGGGAACGCGGGAAGGTCGCGACGCGGACGACCGGATGGGCCGTGACCCACGACGACGGCGGAGTCACGGCCGGATGGGTCGCCGAGGTCGGGATTCCGGCCACGGGGACCTCGAGGCACGAACCGGTGAGGGGGGAATGATGCGCGAGCCACAGAGGGTCGAGGCCGCGGGGCTGCCGGAACGGGTCACGATCTACGAGGTCGGGCCGCGCGACGGGCTGCAGAACGAGACCGCGGTGATTCCCGTCGAGGTCAAGGCCGAGTTCATCGCCCGGCTCGCCGCCGCCGGGCACCGCGTGATCGAGGCCACCAGCTTCGTCCATCCCAAGTGGGTGCCCCAGCTCGCCGACGCCTCGGAGCTGCTGGCGGGCATGGAACGGGTTCCCGGCGTGCGCTACCCGGTGCTCGTCCCCAACGAGCGCGGCCTCGACCGCGCGCTCGAACACGGCGTCGAGGAGATCGCGATCTTCGCCAGCGCCACCGAGACGTTCGCGGGCAGGAACCTCAACCGGACGCTGGAGTCGCAGTTCGCGATGTTCGAGCCGGTCGTCGCGCGGGCGCTGGAGCACGGCCTGAAGGTGAGGGCGTACGTCTCGATGTGCTTCGGCGACCCGTGGGAGGGGCCGACGCCCGTCGCCCAGGTCGTCTCCGTCGGGCGCAGGCTCCTCGACCTGGGCTGCTTCGAGCTGTCGCTCGGCGACACCATCGGTGTCGGCACCCCCGGCCACGTGGCCGCGCTGATCGAGGCGTTCGGCGGCCCGGACCGGCTCGCGGTGCACTTCCACGACACCTACGGCCAGGCCCTCGCCAACACCCTCACCGCCCTGCGCGAGGGCGTGACCGTCGTCGACGCCTCCACCGGAGGCATCGGCGGCTGCCCGTACGCCGAGAGCGCCACCGGCAACCTCGCCACCGAGGACCTGGTCTGGATGCTGCACGGTCTCGGTGTCGAGACCGGGCTTGACCTCGCCGCGCTGGTGGAGACCAGCACCTGGCTCGCCGCGAGGCTCGGCCGCCCCAGCCCGTCGCGGGTCGTCCAGGCCCTGGGCGAGCACCCGTCCCGCACCACCGCAGAGAACGCCGAGGAGTGATCATGCCCAAGCTGACCGAGGAGTACGAGGAGCTTCGCAAGACCGTCGAGGCGTTCGCCCGCGACGTGGTGGCCCCGGTGATCGGGGACCTCTACGAGCGTGAGCAGTTCCCCTACGACATCGTGCGGCAGATGGGCGCGATGGGCCTGTTCGGGCTGCCGATCCCCGAGGAGTACGGCGGCATGGGCGGCGACTACTTCGCGCTCTGCCTGGCCCTGGAGGAGCTGGCCAGGGTGGACTCCAGCGTGTCGATCACCGTTGAGGCCGCGGTGTCGCTGGGCGCGATGCCGATCTACCGGTTCGGCACGCCCGAGCAGCGCGCCCGGTGGCTGCCCCGGCTGGCCTCGGGCGAGATGCTCGGCGCCTTCGGCCTCACCGAGCCCGGCGGCGGCTCCGACGTGCCCGGCGGCATGCGGACCACCGCGGTGCTCGACGGCGACGAGTGGGTGATCAACGGTACGAAGGCGTTCATCACCAACTCCGGCACCGACATCACCGGCGTGATCGGCGTGGCCGCGATCACCGGCGAGCGGGCCGGAGGGAAGAAGGAGATCTCCACGATCCTGGTGCCGTCCGGCACGCCGGGCCTCACCGTCTCGAAGAAGTACTCCAAGGTGGGCTGGAACTGCTCCGACACCCGTGAGCTCTCCTTCGAAAACTGCCGGGTCCCCGCGGGCAACCTGCTCGGCGAGCGCGGACGCGGCTACGCGCAGTTCCTGCAGACGCTCGACGAGGGCCGCGTCGCGATCGCCGCCCTGTCCACCGGCCTGGCCCAGGGCTGCGTGGACGAGTCGCTGCGCTACGTCCGCGAACGCGAGGCGTTCGGTCACCCCATCGGCCACTACCAGGCGATCCAGTTCAAGATCGCCGACATGGAGGTCCGCACCCACACCGCCCGCCTCGCCTACCACCACGCGGCCGAGAAGATGCTCGCGGGCGAGCCGTTCAAGAAGGAGGCCGCGATCGCCAAGCTCGTCGCCGGCGACGCCGCCATGGACAACGCCCGCGACGCCACCCAGATCTTCGGCGGCTACGGGTTCATGAACGAGTACCCGGTCGGTCGTTTCTACCGCGACGCCAAGATCCTGGAGATCGGCGAGGGCACCAGCGAGGTCCAGCGGATGCTGATCGCGCGGGAGATGGGGCTCTCCGGCCTCTGACCCCGTTGCGGGGACCGGCCGGCGCGCTTTGCGGAAGTTTGACGAGGCGGCCCGGCGTGGCTCGGGACCCCGTCGGGCACGCTGCGGGTACAGCGGTTGCGAAGTGCCGGTGAACATCACTGCGAAGTGATGGGAGAACCACATGCTGACAGGGTTGCCCGCACTGGGATCAGGGCTGGGACATCGCGTGGAGCTGGCCGAGGAGATCGAGGCGCATGCCGATCGGATCGACTGGCTGGAAGTGATCACCGAGCGCTTTCTGTTCGCCCCGGCCGACGAGCGTGAGCGGCTGAGAGGGCTGACCGACCGGTTCCCGGTCGTGCCGCACGGGCTGGAGCTGTCCATCGGCTCGGAGCGGGAGCCGGACGCGGCGTACGTGGAGGCGCTGGCCGCGCTGGTGGCCGACGTCGGCGCGCCGTGGTTCAGCGACCACCTGTCCTTCACCCGCACCGGCAGCGTCGACGTGGGGCTGCTGGTGCCGCTGCCGAGGACGAGGGAGGTCGCCCGGCGGCTGGGACGCAGGGCGGGGCGGGTGCAGGAGGCGGTGGGTCGGCCGTTCCTGCTGGAGAACATCACCTACTACGTGGACATGGCGACCCCGCTGACCGAGGCGCAGTTCATCACCGAGGTGATGGAGCACTGCGAGTGCGGCCTGCTGCTGGATCTGGCCAACCTCGACATCAACGCGCGCAACCACGGCTTCGACCCGCTGGAGTTCCTCGACGCCATCCCGGTCGAACGGGTCGTCCAGGTGCATCTGGCCGGAGGCGTCGACGGGGACGTCGACGAGGACGGGGAGCGGCTGTCCCTCGACAGCCACGGTGCCGCGATCCCGGCCCGGGTGTGGGGGCTGCTGGCGGAGCTGGTGTCCCGTACGCACCTCAACGCCACCCTGATCGAACGCGACCAGAACTTCCCCGACGACTTCGGTGACCTGCTCGCCGAGATCGACCGCGCGCGAACCGTCCTGCGCTCCCGCGGAGCGGCACAACCGGCGGGGGGCGCCTGATGGGCGTGCAGGACGCGCTCGCGGCGATGCTGACCCGCGAGGGTGAGTCCGCGCTGCTGCGCGAGGACCCCGAGAGGCTGCGGCTCCGGTACGGGCTGAGCGAGGCCGAGCTGGCCATGCTGGCCGGTGCCGCGGTCGGCGGTTACCGGGTGACGCGCGCCGGCGTGCTGGGCAAGCTGCGGTCGGCGATCGCCACCTGCCTGCCCGAGACGGTCGCCGAGCTCACCGGCGGTCACCGCGCCCTGTGGGAGGAGTTCACCCGAGGTGTCGTACGCCGCCCGCAGCCGGCGGAGCGGCCGTTCGGTATCTGGGAGTCCGAACGGCTCACGGCCTGGCTCGCGGTCCACGCGACACCGCGGCTGGCCGCCTACGCCCGTTACGAGCTGGCGCGCGCCACGCTGGTCCACGACCGTGACGCGGCGCTGGCCGCCCGCGAGGCCGCCACCATGGCGGAACCCGGAGGCCGGACCGTGACCGGGGCGCTGCGGCTGTCGGCCGCCGTCCGGATCGGGACGTACACCCATGACGTCACCGCCGGGCCGCCGATCGGTGAGCTGCCCGCCGCGACGACGCGGGTGCTGTTGCAGCGCCGATGGCGGGCGCCCCTCCTGCGGGCCTACCGGATCGGAGACGGCACCGCCACGCTGCTCGCCCGCTGCGACGGCACCCGCGACGCCGTCCAGGTGATCGCCGCGGTGGGCGGCGACCGCGCCCGAGCCGCGGAAACGCTCACCCAGCTGGTAGTGGCCGGTCTGGTGTGGCCGCGATCCTGACTCCGCACGCGTCGCCCGGCGGGAGGATCCTTGTCGACTCTCGCGAGATCGCGACGGGGCGTCACCGCGAGGTGGAAGGCGATGCCGGTCGTGACCGGCAGGGCTGGACGAGAGGCGCGTGCGGACCCCGTTCCGCCGATACCGGCCCCCGCCCCGGCATCCGGGGCGCGACCTCCCATGGGCGGTCGCCATCGATCCTCCGCGTCCGGCCATCCGGTGTGCCGGATCGCGGAGAAGCCGGCCCGGCATCGGGCCGTCATCCCGCCCTGCCCCGGCAGGCGTCGGCGAACGGAGGAACATCGTGAACGATGACACCACTCGTGAGGACAGGGGACCCGAGTTCGTGTTCGAGGCCGTCACCGGTCCCGACGGCAGGGAGACCACGGGCCGCTCGTGCTGCGGCGGTGGTCGCTGCGGCCACGACGACCCCGATGTGTGAGCCGGCCGTCTGAGACGGCCGGACGGGAGGCAAGGGGTGGGTATGGGCCTCTCGTGGCCTTTTCTCCCTTGCCTCCCGTCGCATGGTTACCGGTTACGGAGGTCTCGCCGATGGGTGTCCCGGCCGCGCGAGCACCGGCTACGGCGATTCCGGGGAAAGACGTCCCGGTCTCATGAGGGTCCTGGGCCAGAAAAGGGGGTCAGTGCGAGGGGATCGTCGCGGTGAAGCCGTGCCCCGCGAAGGTGCCGGAGACGGCGGTGTCGTCCTCGGCGCGGAAGGGCTTCCATGACAGTTCCAGCGCGCGGGATCCGCCGCCGCCACCGGTGACGGTGAGCCGGGCCGTGGCGTCGCCGCCGCTCAGGCGGACCTCGCCGTTCACGGTGAGGTCGCCGACGAAGCGGACGTCTCGCAGATCGACGGTGGCGGCCTTGTCGTCGAACGTCAGCGCGCCGCCGCGCAGGCCCGCCTGTGTGGCCGGCGCCCAGGGCGGGGTCCTGAGCGGGTTGCGCCTGGCGGTGGCGTCGGCGACGGTGGCGAAGGCGGCGGCGAGGACCCGGCGGTCCCGCGCGGGCAGGTCGGTGCCGCGCGCCTGGGGCACCCGCGCCACGGTCTCGGGGAAGGAGCCGACGGCGCGGTAGTTCGCGTCGTCACAGCGGGGTTTGTCGTCGAAGGCGTCCGGATCGGTGAGGAAGGCGCGCATCGCGTCGCGGACGCACTCGTTCACCAGGGCGCCGGTGGTGAGGTTGTGGCCGGCGAAGCGTACCCGGGAGAAGGTGGAGTCGGGGAAGCGCCGGGTCACCGCGGCGGCCTCCGCCGGGGTGGTGGAGTCGAAGTCCCCTCCCAGGGCGAGGACCGGCACCCGAGGGTGTTTCGCGCCCGGCGGCACGGGCGGGCTGACGCGAGGGGCCGGCCAGTCGGTGCAGACGTCCTGCATGCCGAGGATCGGACTCGCCGGAGGCGGTGCGGTCAGGTCGGTGACGGCGAACGGCCGGAACGGGCGTTCCCGCTTGTAGTGGCTATCCAGTTGGCGTCGCCGCTCGTCGGCCGGGGCGGTGCGCTCGAACGGGAAGGCGGTGTCGGCGCACATGTAGGAGAGCAGGCCCGCCAGTTCCGGCGCGCGCAGCGGCTGGCGCGGTGCCTCGTCGATCATTCGTGTGAGACGGCGTAGCGGGAGCCGGTCGCCGTTCAGGTAGGCGGCGACGGCCGCGCTCGCCTCGCGGCCGACCATCGGCAGGTAGAGGCTGTGCGTCAGGTTCATGAGGGACGAGAGCCGCAGCTGCGGATCGGGGTGGGCGCGCAGGTGCGGTACCAGCCTGGAGAGGAGGCCGGAGGGATCACCCGGCAGGCGGCGGCAGGCGCGTGAGGGGTCACAGGCCACGTCGAGCAGGTCGGCGCGGGAGCGGATCGGCGTGGTCACGTAACCGTCCTCGCCCGTGAGCACGATGCTGTCGAGCAGCACCCCGGAGAGGCCGTCCGGGTGGCGGGTGGCGTAGGCCTGGGCGAACACGGTGCCGTACGAGATGCCGTAGAACGTCACCTTCGGCACCCCCAGGGCTTCGCGGACGGCGTTCATGTCGGTGACGGCCTGGTCGGCGGTGAAGAACCGGGCGCGAGGACCCAGGTGGGCGACGCAGGCGCTCACGGTCTCCCGGCGCTCCAGGTCGAGCCCCGGGCAGAGCAGCGGGCTGGACTTCCCCAGCCCACGCGGCTCCACCACCAGGAGGTCGTGCCGGTCGAGCACCGGTCCCAGTGCCTCGGTCAGGAACGGCACCGCGGGGAGCGCCGGCGACGGCCCGCCCGGATTGGCCAGTATGGTCCCGGCCGAGGGACGGCCGGCGTCCTTCCTGGGCAGCCAGGCGAACGCCACCGTGATCCGCTCCGAGGCGGGATCACTCCAGTCGAGGGGCACCGTCATCTCTCCGTCGCAGCGGGTCTTCGCGGCGGCACACGGATGTCGGAACCCGCCCGCGTCCTTCGTCTCTCCTGCCGCCTCCGCGGTCCCGGTCCGCGTGATCGTCTGGGATGTGTCGTGGTCGCGGGCGGCGGCGCTCTGGGTGGTGAGCGGCGAGACGAGAAGCGCCCCGCAGGTTGCCGCGCCGACGAGCGCCGCCGCGACCCGGCGTGTGATGGATCGTTGGTCTGCGTTCATGCTTTCCAGGCTCGTCCGCGATCGGCCCCCTTTCCTCGGCACGGGGAACGGTTTCCAGCCTGGGAGCCGGGCACCGGCCGCTCTCCTCTTTTGGGAGTACGGTCCCAGAAGGGAGAACGGCCGGAAGGGCTCAGCCGGTGGTGCCCGGGGTGACGAACCCCGCCTCGTAGGCGGCGACCACGGCCTGGGCGCGGTCGCGGACGCCGAGTTTGGCGAACAGGCTGGTCACATGGTTCTTCACGGTGGAGGTCGCGACGTCGAGGGTTTCGGCGATCTCCAGGTTCGATCGCCCGCGCGCGATGAGGACGAGCACCTCCCGCTCGCGGTCGGTCAGCCCGGCGAGCTCGGGCGGCATCGTCGCGGGCCGGGGCCGTACGGCCCTGACGAAGGTGCCGATCAGCCGGGTCAGCAGCCGTGGCGCGACGACCGAGTCGCCGCGGTGCACCACCCGCACACCCTCCAGGAGCTCCTCGGGGGAGATGTCCTTGGGCAGGAAGCCCGAGGCTCCGGCGCGCAGAGCCTCGACGACGTACTCGTCCAGGTCGAAGGTGCTCAGCGCGAGCACGCGCACGCCGGGCAGCTCGGCGGTGATCCGTCCGGTGGCGGTGACGCCGTCGGCCTCCGGCATGTGCAGGTCCATCAGCACCACGTCGGGGAGCAGGTCGCGGGCTAGGGCGAGTGCCTCCTCGCCGTCGCCGGCCTCACCCACCACGGAGAGGTCGTCCTGGGCGTCCAGGATCATCTGAAAGCCGGAGCGCACCAGCGCGTGGTCGTCGACGACCAGCACTCTGATCATGTCCCTTCCTCCCGTGAGGCCGGTTCGTGGCCCGGCTCCGGTCGTCCGGCGGTTCCCAGAACCGGGAGGGGCAGCCGGGCGTGGACCCGAAAGCCCCCGCCCGGCAGGGGACCCGTCTCCAGCCGCCCACCGCAGAGTGCCACACGCTCGGCCATGCCGCCCAACCCGAAACCCTCGCCGGGGTGGTTTTCGTGTCTCTTTCCGGCAGGGGGCACCCCGGGCCCGTCGTCGACGACCTCCACCTCGACCGCGGTGGGCCCGTACTCGACCCTCACCCTCACCGGGACGTTTCCCGCGTGCTTGCGCGCGTTGGTCAGGGACTCCTGGACGATCCGGTAGACGGCGTGGTCGACCGCCGCGGGCAGCCGCCCTGGGGTGCCGGTCACCTCCAGAAAGGCGGGCTGATCCGCCTCGCGGGCCCGGCCGACCAGCGAGGAAACCCTCCCCGAGAGGCCGGTTTCCTCGCCGGTGAAGGACGGGCTCTCGACGGGGGCCGGGTCGTCCGCCCGGTCGGCGCGCAGCACGTGCAGCAACTGCCGCATCTCCGCCATCGCCTCCCGCCCGGCGCGCTCGGCGCTGAGCAGGGCGGCCTCGGCCCCGGCGGGATCGCGGGCCATGGTCGTGCGCGCCGCCCCCATGAGGACCTGCATCGCGCTGATGTTGTGGGCGACCACGTCGTGCAGCTCGCGGGAGATGTGACGGCGCTCCGCCCGTACGATCTCCTCGGCGAGTTCGGCCTGCCTCCTGCGGATGGCCTCCGCGCGCAGCCGCGCCAGCCTGCCCAGCCCGACGAGCAGCAGCGGGACGAAGATCCCTACGGAACCGGAGTCCTGACGTTCGGCTCCGGTGGCGAGCTGGACGGCCGTCGACACCGACGGGTAGAACAGCCCCACCGCGACGGCCGCGACCCAGGCGCGCCGGGCCTCGCCGTACCTGCCCGCCGCGTACAGGGCCAGCATCGCCTGCAGGCCGTACCCCTTCCAGCCCGTCGACACGACGATCACGCAGTCACAGGCCACGGCGACGGCGACGGCGACGACCGGCCTGCTGCGCCGCCACAGCAGCGCCGCCGACGAGACCGTGAAGAACACGAACGCCAGGACGGAGAACCTGTCCTGCAGAACGGCGAGGGTGACGTACACCGCCCACACGCCCAGCGCGAGGAGCACGTCGGCGACCCGCGAACGGCTCGCTTCCGGCCATCGTGTTCGGAGCCAGGAAAGCCCGCGCACGAACCACGCCCCCGCCTTCGTGCGCGCCCCCGTGAGAGTGCCTCGCGCGTTGTCGAGGGTGGCCCGCACTCCAGAGGAAACCTTCATCGTCGCGGTCGTTCGCGGCACCGCCGGGCGCGGATCCCGCCCGCGGGGCTCATCCGGCCGGTGAGGCTCACCGGGGGGCCTGCGGGGGAGGGGCGAATCCGGTGCGCGACCGATCGGGGGCGTTGTGAGGTAGGGGCTCGGGTGCTCGGGGCATAGGAGACCAGGCTTCCAGACCGCAGGCCTGCAGACCACGTCATTTGGTGTGGCTCATCCCTTTCGAAGGATTCCATGAAGATCGTGCGGCGGCGGAACGCGCGCTCGGCGCCTGCGGCGCCGTCGATCGTCGCTGTCTCGCCGATCAGCCGGGCGGTGCCGGGTGGTGAAACTTTCAACGGATGTCAGGAGTGTTCGCACAGGTCAGCGCGCGAGGAAGTGAGGCGCCGACGGCGGGGACTACAGCGGAAGAGGCGTGCCACCTATGGTGGGAGCGCTCCCATGCCTCCTTCGAAGGAGCCGATCCATGCCAAGAAGATCAATCCTGGCCACGCTCTGCGCGGCTTTGGTGATCGCGTCAGGTGCGGCGCTCGCCGGCGCCTCCGGCGCGTCCGCCGCCGATTCCCCGTTCTACGTCGATCCGGACACCGGTGCCGCCAAGTGGGTCGCGGCCAATCCCGGCGACTCCAAGGCGCAGGTGATCCGGACCCGGATCGCCTCCGTGCCGCAGGCCCGGTGGTTCACCACCACCAACACCTCCACCGTGCGCGGCCAGGTGTCGTCGTTCGTCGGAGCGGCGGCGTCGGCGGGCAAGATCCCCATCCTCGTCGTCTACAACATCCCCAACCGCGACTGCAGCGGCGCCAGCACGGGTGGCGCGCCCAACCACACGGCCTACCGTCAGTGGGTCGACGAGGTGGCCGCGGGTCTGCAGGGACGCCCGGCGACGATCATCCTGGAGCCGGACGTGCTCCCGATCATGACCAGCTGCATGAACTCCTCCCAGCAGCAGGAGACGAACGCCTCCATGGCGTACGCGGGCAAGAAGCTGAAGGCGGGCTCGTCCTCGGCGAAGGTCTACTTCGACATCGGGCACTCGGGGTGGCTGTCAGCGTCGGAGGCCGCCAACCGCCTGAGGGCCGCGGACGTGGCGAACAGCGCGGACGGCATCTCCCTGAACGTCTCCAACTACCGGTGGACCTCCACCGAGGTCTCCTACGCCAAGAACATCATCTCCGCCACCGGGATCTCCAGGCTCCGCGCGGTGATCGACACCAGCCGCAACGGCAACGGCCCGCAGGGCAGCGAGTGGTGTGACCCGCCGGGGCGGGCGATCGGCACGCCGAGCACCAACGCCACCGGCGACTCGATGATCGACGCCTTCCTGTGGATCAAGCTGCCGGGCGAGGCCGACGGCTGCATCGCCGCGGCCGGGCAGTTCGTCCCGCAGCGCGCCTACGACCTGGCCATGGCCGCTGGACCCGGCCCGGATCCCACCCCGACCCCGACCCCCACGGTGACGCCGACGCCCACGCCGACTCCCACTCCGGGTGGCGGCAAGGCCTGCACGGCCAGCTACCAGCTGATCGGCTCCTGGCCGGGCGGTTTCCAGGCCGAGGTGACCGTGCGGAACTCGGGCGGCGCGGCCCTCACGGGCTGGACGGTGAACTGGTCCTTCCCCAACAACCAGAGCATCACCCAGCTCTGGAACGGACAGCACACCCAGAGCGGCGCGAGCGTCTCGGTGCGGAACGTGTCCCACAACGGCAACCTCTCCGCGGGTGCCACGGCGAACTTCGGGTTCACCGGCAACTGGTCAGGAAGTAACGGCGCGCCCTCCTCGGTCAGCTGCACCGCCGCCTGACCAGGTGGTGCGGCCCTGATCCGGACGGCTCGCGCGGTATGCCCCCCGCGCGAGCCGTACCGGATTCTTCCGCCTTCCCTCCGACCGCGTAGCCGAAAGGGAGAACCGGTCTCATGGGTCCGTTCCGCGCCTTACCCTGGGATTTTGCCCGGCCGGAGCGGGCCCGCAGGGGCCGCTCGCATGGCCGCGGTGGCCTTCGTCATGATCTGTCGCATGCTCTCGACCTCCTCGGGGGTGAGCTGGTCGATCAGGAAGGCGCGCACGACGGCCACGTGCCCCGGCGCGGTCCGCTTGAGGCAACGGATGCCCTCCTCGGTGAGCACGGCGAGCACGCCCCGCTCGTCGGAGGGACAGGCTTCCCTGGTGACGAGCCCTCTCCGCTCCAGCTGGCCGATCTGATAGGTGAGGCCGCTCTTCGAAACGATCAACCGGTTGGCCAGCTCGGTCATCCGCATCCGCCCGCCGGGGTCCTGGGAGAGTTTCGCCAGGATCTCGTACTGGGCGTGGGTCAGATCGGCATCGACTTTCAACTGATCCTCGACGCGTCGCTCCAGGAGGTGTGTCGCGGCCACATAAGCCATCCATGCGGCCATCTCGCTCTCATTGAGCCATTTCACGTCGCTCACCGGAACATTCTACTGCTTGTTCAAATTTGAACTAACCGCTATGGTTTGTACAAATTCGAATGACAGGAGGAGTCAGAATGCTTGACCAGCTAAGACCGTATGTCCTGTTGCTGGCGAGGATCGCTCTCGGCGTAATCTTCGTATTCCACGGCTCACAGAAGTTCCTGAGCTCGGGGCTGGCCCAGACCACCGCGGCCTTCGACGCCATGGGGATCCCCCTCGCGGTCGTCTCCGCACCGGCGGTCGCCATCATCGAGGTCGTGGGCGGTATCGCGCTCATCCTGGGCGCGGCCCTGCCCGTGTTCGGCTTCCTGCTCACGCTCGTCATGCTCGGTGCCCTCGTCTTCGTTCACCTCTCCAACGGCTTCTCGGTGAGCGAGGGCGGCTACGAGTACGTGCTGGCCCTCGCCGCGGGCACCATGGTCATCGCCCTCAGCGGCGGCGGAGCCCTCGCCGTCGACGCCCTCTGGCAGCGCCGCCGCCAGCCGGCCACCGTCTGACCCTGTAAGAACCTGTAGGACACCGTCGGACCCTGTCCGACACCGCCGTCACCATCCGACCGGCCGTCGTACGGAGCCGGCTCCTGGAGCGGTCACCGCTCCGGGTGGTTCGGCCGGTCGCCGGAATTACGGATGCCGGGTCTTTCCCCAGCGGGAGGGCCCGGCCGACCGGAACCAACGACATCGAACATTACGAGGTCCCGATCCCGGACAATGGGCATAGCTGTTCTCGACAGCGCTCAAGAGTTGGGGGTCGGTGTGCGTCTGATCCAGAGAATCGGCAGGGATTTCAAGGCCCGGCAGCATATCGACGCGTACGCTCTCACCGTCGTCCTCTTCGGTTTCGCCTTTCTCTCGATATTCGCCGACAAGCTGGAAGACGACCTCAGATGGGCGGCCCTGTTCTCCGGGGTCGGGCTGCTCCTCTACCGGCTCACCCTCACCGACGAGCCCGCGGAATCGCGCACCGACCTTCTGCACGACCGTTCCGTGTACGACAGGGTGCCGCTCTCCTCGCTGCTCGCCCAGGCCCGCGACGTGCGCGTGTTCGCGCCCTCCGCGGTCAACCTGCTGTCGGCGCAGACCTGCGAGCTGATACGCAACACGGTCCTCGCCAGGGAGCGGGGAAGCGCCAGGATCGTCATTCTCGACCCCACGGAGAAGGCGGCGGTCCGGCAGGCCGCGAAACAGCTGGACGATTCGGTCGAGTTTCCCGTCCAGCGGCTTCCCGCCGCGCTGGAGAGCACGACGGAACGCCTACGGTTGATGAGCGGCTGGAAAACGGCGGGCCGGTTCGAATACCGCCTTCTTTCCTACAACCCGGGATTCAGCCTCGTCCTTGTCGACCCGGAAACCCCCGGGGGCCGTGTCATCGTGGAGATTCACGGTTTCCACAACACGTCCATCTCCTCGCGCATGCACCTCGAGCTGACCCGTGGCCGCGACGAACGCTGGTACACCTACTGGGTGAGCCAGTTCGACCACATGTGGGAGGCGGCGAGAGCGGACGACGTCACGCCGTCCTCCGCAGAAGCTCCTCGGCCTGCGCCCGCAGATGCCCGGGAAGCCCGGGAGTGACCGCGCCGAGCGCCCGCGAGGCGAACTCCTCCGACAGGGTGGGCCGCCCCAGCAGGGCGTGGACACGTGCGGCCCGCACCAGCAGGGGGCCACTGTCGGAGTCGCTGTCGGAGCCGTCGGCGAGGGCGTCGAGGATCTCCTGCTGGGCGGCGTCGAACCGCTGCTCCAGGGCGAGGGCGAGCGCCCTGGCGGCGATCGTGCCGGGCCGCTGGTGCCTGCGTACCCGATCCAGGTCGCGCAGGGCCTCCACCGGCTTTCCGAGGTCGGCCAGGATCTCACCGCGCAGCGCGAGTGCCTCGGCGGGGGGCTCGTCCGCGAGCGCCACGGCCCCGTTGAGCAGGGCGAGGGCGGCGCGCGGCTGTCCCAGATGCCACAGGGCCTGCCCGAGCGCCAGATGCGCCGGCAGGTCGTTGGGAACCCAGGAGAGGGCGGCGCGCAGCCGCTCGACGGCGCTGTCGTAGTGTCCCAGCGCCAGCCAGAGCCGCCCTTCCCCGGTCAGCGCGGAGGCCACGCCGTTGAACCGCTGCAGCGTCGCGAACAGGTCGGCCGCCTCCTCGAACCGGCTGCGTGCGCTCTCCGTCTCACCTTCCGCCGACGCCACCTCTCCCAGGATCAGCAGGGCCTCGGCACGCACCCACGTCTCCCCGCTCCCCGAGGCGCGGACCGCCTCCTCCGCGAGCCCGCGGGCCGTCTCCCAGCTCTCTCTGGCCAGTGCGAGCCGCGCGTCGCCGAGATAGGACGCCGGGGGCCGCGACTGGCGCACCGACCCGATCAGACGGTCGTGCTGCAGCTCGTACCAGCGGATCCCCAGCCGGTGCTCGCCGCGCAGGATGTGGGAGTCCTCCAGGGCCTTGGCGACGGCGTTCGGCATGCCGGCCGTCTCGTGGAGTCCTTCGTAGACGGTGTTGCGCGTCCCGTGCTCGGTGACGAAGGTCCTGCGCAGCCAGGAGCGGATCTCGCTCGACGTGACACCGGATCCGGCCGAGACGCGCGCGAGCATCCGATCGCAGAATCCGGTGAGGAACCGGTCGACGTTCACGTGCAGGTTCACGTGGTCCACGCTGATCTCCCTGAGCCCGGAGGGCAGCGACTCCCACAGTGCGGAGCAGACGACCTGCAACTGGACCGGTTCGATCGTGTTCAGCGTCAGCGTGGTCGTCTGCCCCTCGTCGTTGGAGATCGGGACGGTGCGCAGGTCGTCGACGAGCCGTTCCGCGGCCCCGGGGGCGAAGAACCTGCCGGTGCGCTCAACCGGCCTCGTGGTGGCGTCGAGCGCCGCGGCGCGCGTGAGCGGCGGCAGCTGGAACCGCGCCCGCGAACCTCGGCCCAGCGGGCGCTCGTGCGGCAGGACGGAGGCCAGATACTCCTCGCGCAGGGAAAGCAGCAGGTGGAGGCCGTCGTGATCCTCCACCGCCCGCGCCAGCTGGCGCAGGAGCTCGTTGCGGTCCTCCTCGCGGTCGAGCGGGCCGCCGAACAGCTCCTCGGCCTGGTCGAGGGCGACCAGGACGGGCACCGGGTCGCCGTATCTGTCGGTGCGTTCCGGGCGTTCGGCCAGGAAGTCCGAGATCGTGAGCCCTGCCAGCGCGGGCAGTGGCCGGTCGGGGGCCCAGGCCGACAGAAGCGCCAGCACATAGGGGTTGCCGGGCATCTTCGGACGCAGCGAGGCGATGCCGTGGGGTGACACGCGGGCGATGGGCAGCACGTCGGCGCGCTCGGGCTCCACGCGGGGCAGGACACCCGCCTGCAGAAGGGACGTCTTGCCGACCCCGGAGGCCCCGAACAGCACGGTGAGGCCGGTGGCCTGCCAGATGGTGGCGATGTCGCGGGCCTCGCGTTCCCGTCCGAAGAACAGGGTGTGCTCGCTCCGGTCGTAGGGACGCAGCCCCACGTAGGGCCGGATGGTTCCGTCGCCGGCGCGTGTCGCGGTCGTCATGACGTCCGTCCCATTCTCCGCCGGAGCTCCGCGCAGAACTCCGAGGCGGTCCCCAGGAAGATCGAGATGTTCCAGCGGTCGAGATAGTGGGTGATGTAGCGCCTGGCCTTGCTTTCCGCGCTCTCGGTGCTCTTCGCGCTCCCGGTGCTCCCGGTGCTCCCGGTGCCGCCCGTGGGGCGGCTCACCTCGGGCATGAGCTGCACGCTCACGTGCCGCCGCTTGTTGCTGCGAGGTGTGTTGCGCACCAGGCCGTGGAACAGCACCCGAAATGTCCAGTCCTGCAGGCTGTAGCCCACGAAGAGCAGCGGCCGGGTGGTCATCGCCCGCAGGATCGGGATCGGCAGCGGATGCCGCCCGTCGGTCGCGACGGCGTCCACCATGTTGACGAGGTACGTCAGGTAGTCGGCCTCGGTCAGCACCAGCGACGCGGGCTCCGCCCAACTCCCGTGGAGGTGGTAGACGATGGGCCGCTCCACCGTCGGCTCCGGCAGGAGAGGGGCCGCGCCGGGGTCGGTGTCCCACCAGGGGGAGACGGCGACGTGGGGATCCTTGCCCTCCGCCCGCAACGCCTCGGCCAGGAAGTCGTCGTAGTTCGTCGTGAGGAACGTCGTGAGCGGGAAACCGGCGAGCAGCCGGTGAGGCTCGCCGGGATCAGTCACCGGAGGCCGGCCGTGCGAGCGCAGGTGGCCGCAGACCGTCTCCTTGAGGTCGACCGGATCGCGCACCACGGCCTCGCCGTACTGCATCACACGGGCCAGGTCGCCCGCGTCGGAGAACGGATAGCCGTAGCGGAGGGCGTACTGGTTGCTGAGAGCGGCGCCGGTGGGCAGGGTGCCGGCACAGGCCCCCGCTCCGAGAAAAGGGGCGCAGTCACCCCTGCCGAGCTGGTCGATCAAACGTTCCCAGTCGGTGTCGTCCACGGCTCCACCATGTTTGTCGACAAAGAGCGTGAGTATCGCACTCCAATGTCGCACATCGCCGGGGTGTCACAAAGGTTTTGATATGAACGAATCAAATCCGGCCACCGGGCCGGTGTCCTCGTCCTCGACTATTTCCCGCAGCGCGAGTCCAAGAGCGGAATCGTCGATCCCATCAAGATCGGCTAGGTTCATCCCTGTGAGGTCGATCAGGCCTTTGCGGTAATCGGTGTCGGCTATGACGGTTTCGTCGCTCATGCGGTCTCCCTCGCACCCCCGCGTTTCCGGCTCTCCGTGTGTCCCCGCCCTGGCCCATCGTTACACTCTTCCGGTGGTCGGACGAGTGCCTCCGAAGATAATTTGGAAGACGGGCCGGTATGGTTTACGGATAACAATCCTTTTTAAGGTGTGACAGTTATCTCCTTTTGGGACATAGCCATAAGACTCTGACCTCTTTGTTTATGCGCGTGTGAGGGGCGGGCGTCTAGGCTGATCCCAAATCGGGTGAGTGGAGGCGGTCGCGTGCCCATTTCACAGTCGTCGGGGTCTTCCCGGACAACGGGACGCCAGCCCCAGATCTGGGGCAAGGTTCCCCAGCAGAACAAGAACTTCACCGGCAGGGAAGATCTTCTCGACAAGCTGCACACGGGGGTCACCGCCGAGGTCACCGCGGTGGTTCCGCACGCCCTCCACGGGTTCGGCGGCGTCGGCAAGACCCACGTCGCGATCGAGTACGCCTACCGCTTCCGGCACGAGTACGACCTGGTCTGGTGGATTCCCGCGGACCAGCCGATGCTGGTGCGCTCCTCGCTGGCCGCGCTCGCCCCGCACCTGGGAGTCCCCTCCTCCTCCTCGATGGGCGTGGAGGACGCCTCGGCGGCCGTGCTGGACGCGCTGCGCCGCGGTGAGCCCTACTCCCGCTGGCTGCTCGTCTTCGACAACGCCGAGCAGCCGGAGGACATCAACGAGATCATCCCGCGCGGTCCAGGGCATGTCCTGATCACCTCACGCAACCACGCCTGGCAGAGCGTGGTCGACACCCTGCCCGTCGACGTCTTCACCCGGGCCGAGAGCATCGAGTTCCTCAGCAAGCGGGTGCCCAGCTCGACCAGCCTCGACGACAGGAACCGGCTGGCCGAGGAGCTCGGCGACCTGCCGCTCGCCCTGGAGCAGGCCGGGGCCCTGCAGACGGAGACCGGGATGTCCGTCGAGCAGTATCTCCGGCTGCTGCGGGAGCAGACGGCCCAGCTGCTCGGGGCCAACAAGGCGCCCGATTACCCGCTGTCCATGACCGCGGCGTGGTCGCTGTCGGTGTCGCAGCTCAAGGCGAAACTGCCCGAGGCCGTGCAACTCCTGCGCTGTTGCGCCTTCTTCGGACCGGATCCGATCCCTCGCGACGTCTTCGGAGTGCTCACCGAGGAGTTCGCTCCGGGGTCGTCTCTCGGCGCGATCCTCGCCGACCCGATCCTGCTGAGCAAGGCCATCAGGGAGCTGGGGCGTTACGCCCTCGTCCGGATCGACTCCGAGAACCGGACCATCCAGGTGCACCGGCTGATCCAGGCACTTCTGCGCAACGAGCTGAGCGACGAGGAGCAGGCGTCCTTCCTCCATGAGGTGCACCTGCTGCTGGCGGCGGCGGTGCCGGGCCTCCCCGACAACAACGTCCTGTGGCCACGCTACGCCGAGCTGCTCACCCACGTGACCCCCGCGGCGGTCGAGGTCAGCCAGGATCCCCGCGTTCGCGCCTTCGCCCTGGACGTCGTGCGCTACCTCTACTCGTCGGGGGGCTACCAGTCGGCGAGAAACCTTGTCGGGCGCCTGATCGAGAGGTGGCGGGCCGACAGCGGGGACGAGGACCAGTACGTGCTCTCCGCGCAGCGGCACTTCGGGATCATCCTGCGCGAGCTCGGCGACTACCGGGCCTCCTTCGAGCTCAACCGCGAGACCCTGGCGCACATGCGGGAGGTCCTCGGACCCGACCACGAGGAGACCCTGCTGATCACCAACAGCCACGGCGGCGACCTGAGGATGCGAGGTGACTTCGCGGCCGCCCTGGCGCACGACGAGGAGTCGCTGCGTCAGCACCGGACGCTGTTCGGCCAGAAACACCGCCGGACGCTGCGGACCATGAACAACCTCGCGCTCGACTACATGCTGCTCGGCGACTACCAGAAGGCGAGCGAGCTGCAGCAGACCGCCTACACGTTGCAGCGCTCCGGCGATTCCAAGTCGAGCCAGCAGTCCATCCTCACCTCATGGAACGGCCTGGCCCGCATCGTGCGGCTCAGGGGCGAATACTCGGAGGCCTGCGACATCGGCGAGGACGCCTACGACTTCAGCGTCCAGGAGCTCGGGGCCGACCACCCCAGGACCCTGCGTGCGGCCAAGGACCTGTCCATCGCCAAGCGCAGGGCGGGACTGATCGACGAGGCGTTCGAGATCGCCCAGCGGACGTTCGAGCTGGAGGAGCGCATCTTCGGCCGCGACCACCCCGACACGCTCGCGGCCGCCCTGTGCCTGGCCAACGCGCAGCGCACCAGGGGTGAGGTCGACGAGGCGCTGGGACTGTTGCGCGATACGGCGGCCCGTTATCCCAGGCGCTACGGGGACGAGCACCCCTTCACCTTCGGCTGCAACATGAACCTCGCGCTACTGCTGCGGGTCAACGGAGACATCGAGGAGGCGACCGAGCTCGACCTGAGATCTCTGGAGGGCTTCGACCGCACGCTGGGACGTGAGCACCACTACTCGCTCACCTGCGCGATCAACCTCGCCAGTGACCTCGCCGCCGGTGGAGAGGTCTCCCAGGCCGGGCGACTGGGTGAAGAGACCCTGGCCCAGTTGCGGGAGCTTTTGGGCATCGACCACCCGCTCACCCTCGCCTGTGCGAACAACCTGGTCATCGACCTGCGGACGCGGGGGGCCTCGGCGGAGGCGGAGACACTACGGGCCGACACCTTCGAGCGCTATCGGCGGGTGCTGGGCGAGGAGCACCCCGACACGACGGTGGCGCTGAGGGGGGAGCGGCTCGACTTTGACTTCGATCCGCCCGCGCTGTGACCGGCATGCCCGCGCTGTGACCGGCGCGTCCGGGCGGCCGCGCCGCATTTCCCGTGCGCCGGACGTCATGTCGTGACCGATCCGCTCCGGCCGCTAGCCGTTGCGTTCGAGCCAGCGCGCGTAGTGGTCGTCGGAGCGTTCACGGCTCATGGCTCGTGCGCGGGCCGGCACGCTCTCCCTCGACCAGTCGTCGAGGCGCTGCGCCATACCGGCCGTGAAGTTCTCACCGGCGGGGGTGAGCCGCCCGCTGCCGAGGAGGGTGGCGGTGACGAGGTGCGAGGCCTCGCGCCACTGGAAGAACTCCGCGTTCGCGCGCAGGGCCGCCGCCCCCGACTCCCATTCGCGCTGGCGCATCCAGAAGCCCGCCACCCCCAGGAAGGCGTACGCGCCCTGGAGCAGTCCCGGCACGGGGCGTGGATCTTCGCGCCAGGGAGCGTAGTAGCGGGAGCCGTCGTCGGGCAGGGTGAGGGGAACGAGGTCGAGCAGGGCCGAGAGCTTCGCGTGCTGCGTCTCGTGCGTCAACGTGACCGCGAGCCAGGACGCGTCCGGCGGCGTCGACAGGGCCACGCACCCGAAGGTCTCCCGTGAGGACGAGCTCGACTGGCCCCTGGCGGGCGCGACGAGCGGCGTGAGGACCGTGATCGCCGTGGCCACCTCCTCGGCCACGGTCCGGTGGTGACGCACCAGCAGATCCCATGCCTCATGCAGCGTCGACTGCCACCGCTCGGTCTCGGCCTCGGTGAGACGCCCGCCGATGTTGCCCGTCCCCGGCATCCGGTAAGGGTCGAGGTCGTCGATGACCAGGCGGAGGGAGATGCCGTCCGCCTCGCTGAACAGCGAACGCAGCCCTCGCCAGCCCGGGGCGTCCTGGCGGGGGTCGCCGGGAATCCTGACGATGATCCCGTCCGCGGTGATCTCGGTGTCGTCCGGGCCGCACTCGACCGTGGCCACCGAGACGGTCGGCGACAGGATCGCCTGCCCCAGTGACGGCAGTGTGACCACCCCCTCCACCGCCGGTACGTCGATCTCGCAGGCGGTGCCGGAACGGATCGCCGCCGCGGCGGCGAGGGCCGCGAGTTGTCCCGGAGCCGCGTCGCGGTCGCCGGCGTCGAGCAACTTGACCGTACGGCGCGCCCAGGCGCCCACCGACGGGTGGCGCAGGACCGCGTTGACGACGCCGGGGTAGCGGCGCTGGACGGTGGCGAGCAGGTCGTAGGCGCGGCGGGTGGCGGCGGCGTCGGGATGGCCGCTCGCCCGCGCGGTTTCCAGCACCCCGCGTACGAGCAGGATGTGCTTGCTGTGCTGTGCGGCGGACAGTTCGGCGACCGCGGTGGTGCCCCCACCGCCTGCGGCGAGTTCTGAGAACGTGCCGGCCGCGATCCGGTGCTCACGCAGGTTCATCGTGCCCTTTCTCTGCCGTTTCGATCGGGCCCGCAGATCGGCTTCGACCGTTCCCTTGATGTGCCCGATGAGGCGGAGGAGGTCGGGGGAGTAAACGGAGGGGTTGGCGAAACCGTGGCCGGAGCGGTAGCGGTGGGCGTAGTGGCCTCCTCCGCAGACGCGGGAGACCGGGCACGCCCGGCAGGTCGGGGAGAGGGCCAGTTCGCCGATCTGGCGGGCGGCGATCGAGGGCAGGAGCAGGACGTCGTCGAAGGAGTCGCGCGCCACGTGCAGACCGGTTTCCGGTGCTCCCCGGTAGGCCGACTTCAGGGCGTCCGACTGCTCGATGCCGCCGTCGGTCTCCACGACGACCATCGCGACGGGGGACAGGCCCATCTGCTCGCTCGACGACGAGCGGCCGAGCAGTCCGCGAATGATCTCGTTGAACGTCCTGACCCAGGTGGGGCGCCGCGACGCGGCGTACCAGCGGTCGAAGATCGGGATCAGCCAGTCGGCGTACGGTGTCGCCTCGGTGTCCGGGGTCCGGCCGGGAGGTGGCGCGGACCAGTTGCCGTGCGGGAGCAGGAAGTCGACGGCCGGTGGGTCGAAGGCGAGGAGCGCCTCGTAGGCCCCGATCGGGTCGTTCCTGAGGTCGACGGTGCACAGCAGGCCGCTGAAGAGGTGCCTGAAGGTGGGCGAGCCCAGCAGTCCGAGGGCGCGCAGCACGTCGGCGTGGCTTCCCCGGCCGTCGGCGCGGCGGCGGCCCCGGTCGTGCATGGTCTCGTCGCCGTCGAGGCTGACCCCGACCCGGACGCCCAGCTCGTCGAAGAGGCGGAGGTGGCGGAGGTCGAGCAGGGTGCCGTTGGTCTGCAGGCCGACGGTGGTCCTGGTGGCGGGGCCGACCGCGGAGCGGACCAGCGTGACGAGCTCGCGGATCGCCTCACGACCGGCGAGCAGGGGCTCGCCCCCGTGCAGGATGAGCTCAATGTGGGCCAGGTTGTGGCGGTGGGCGTGCTGGGCGATTCTCTCGGCCGTGGCGGTGAAGATCTCCCGTGACATTTGTTTCGGTCGCGTCTGCCAGGAGGAGTCGGCCATTTCGTACATGTAGCAATATTTGCAGGCAAGATCGCACCTACTGTGGATCTTCAGGATGAACTGCCGGAACGGAGTCGGCCGCCAGCCATCGGCCATCAGCCCTCCGATATCGAGAGTCGACGGCCACTCGCGCATCGCTGATCAGCCCCCTGCCGAGACCACGTTATGTGACGCCCGAAAGATGTTTCCACGATAGATGATGCTCGGCCGTCGTTCCAGATTGAAGGAAAAACCAGTGATCATGTCGATGAAGGGGTAGGAATGCGCGGGGCTGAAAACTTGACTATTGGGGCAAAGTCATGCCAGATAGGGAATGGCGCAAGAGAGGTGTGCCACGTTTGCCGGAGAAACCTGACCCCATAATCCCCCTGCCTCGAAGCGTGTTCCCCGCGACGCTCGATGTCGGGGGATTGCTGGACTCGGGGTGGCGGCCGGCGGCTTTCCGGCAGTTCATCCTGAAGATCCACAGCAGGTGTGACCTCGCCTGTCGCCATTGCTACATCTACGAGATGGCCGACCAGTCGTGGAAGGCCCAGCCGCGGCGCATGTCGAAGGCGATCGTCGACTGTACGGCGAGACGCGTCGCCGAGCACGCGCTCGCCCACGAATTGGCCGAGGTCGAGGTCATCCTGCACGGGGGAGAGCCCCTGCTGGCCGGGCCCGATCTCATCTCCTACGCCGTGCGCACCATCAGGGGGGCCGCCGCCGATGTCGGGACCCGCGTCCGCGTCGGCGTGCAGACCAACGGGTTGCGCCTGGACGAGGCCTACCTGAGGCTCTTCGAGAGCCTGGAGATCCGCGTCGGGGTGAGCATGGACGGCTACGCCGAGGGCCACGACCGGCACAGGCGTTACGCGGACGGCCGGGGCAGCCACGCGATCGTCGCGGACGCGCTCCGCAGGCTGACCGCGGGCCCGTTCCACCACCTGTTCAGCGGCCTGTTGTGCACCGTCGACGTCCGTAACGACCCGCTGGCGACCTACGAGGCGCTCCTCGCCTTCGACCCACCGGCCGTCGACTTCCTGCTCCCGCACGGCAACTGGTCCGCCCCGCCGCCGTACCGCCTCCCGGACGACGAGGTGACACCGTACGCCGACTGGCTGATCCCGATCTTCGACCGCTGGTACGGCTCGGCCGCCGACCAGACGGAGATCCGGCTGTTCCGCGAGATCCTGCGCCTGCTGACGGGAGGCGCCTCGCGCAGCGAGACGGTGGGGCTCTCACCCGCCAGGATGGCCGTGGTGGAGACCGACGGCAGCATCGAGCAGTCGGACATCCTGAAGTCCAGTTACCACGGAGCGGCCGCGACCCGGCTGCATCTGCTCCGCGACTCCTTCGACGACGCGCTCAGGCATCCGGCCATGGCCGCCCGGCAGATCGGCGAGCTCGCGCTCGCCCCCGCCTGCCTGGCCTGCGACCTGCGTTCGGTCTGCGGCGGAGGGCTGTACGCGCACAGATACAGCGAGGCCACCGGTTTCAAGGGCCCCTCGGTCTACTGTCCCGACCTCTACCGGTTGATCACCCACATCCGTACAGGTTTCGCGAGAGACGTCGCCCGGCTGAAGGGAAGTCGATGAGGCTCGGTGCGCAGGGAGTGTCCGACACGACGGTTCTCGCGCTGGCGGCCGGTGAGGGCGGAGCCGACGCCGTGGCCGAGCTGAGCGCGTTCCAGCGCCTCAAGAACAGGATGTTGATTCGCGGGGTCGTGACAGAGGCGCGCTCGGCGAGCCACCCCGGCGCCGCCCTGGCGGCACGCGCCTACGGCCTCCTGGCGGATCTGGAGGTGGAGGCGGGCGAGGAGGTCGAGCGCGTGCTGCGCTATCCGGCGGTGGGGGCGTGGGCGTGGCGGACCTACCGGTCCTTGCGGAGCGGGAACGGCACGTCCGACGATCCCGCGCAGCTGGGCGCGCCGGCCGTGGTGGCCGCGGTGCGGGCCCGGATCGCCTGCCGGGTCCGGCTGCCCGTCCGTGACGGCGCGATCATGCTGCCGTCACTGGGGCGTCTCACCCTCCCCGAGGGGGTGGAGGAGACGGTCGACATCACGGTGAGACCGGACGCCGACGGCGCCGAACTCGAGGCCGCAGGCCTGACGGTCCGCGTCCGTCCCCGCGGCGACCGGCCCGGCTGGCAGGCGCTTCACGGGCTGCGGGTGACCCCGGGATTCGAGCCGGTCGTCGACGACCTCGACCCGTACCGGTGGTCCGCGAAGGAGGTCGCGGAGCCGCGGCTGGACCCCGGGCGGCTTCGCGCGTGGGGGACGCACCTGGACGACGCCTGGCGGATCCTCGCCGCGCACCACGCGACCGTGGCCGAGGAGGTGAGGCTCACCGTGTCGGTGCTCACCCCCGTCAAGGCCCCGGAACGGGGGCAGAACAGCGCCACCTCGCGCGAGACGTTCGGGACCGTCGCCATGTCCGACCCGTGGCACGGCGTGGGGCTCGCGGCCACGTTCGCCCACGAGATCCAGCACGCGAAGCTCACCGCGCTGACCGAGGCGATCCCGCTCACCCTGCCGGACGACGGCTCCCGCCACTACGCGCCCTGGCGGGACGATCCGCGCCCCGTCTACGGCCTGCTGCAGGGTTCGTACGCCTATCTCGGGGTGGCGGAGTTCTGGCGCAGGCAGCACCGTTTCGAGCGGGACGCCGAGGCGTTCCGGGCACGCGTGGAACTCGCCCGCTGGAGGCGGGCCGCCTACGCGGTCACCGGCACGCTGCTGGCGAGCGGGGGCCTGAACGAGCGCGGGGAGGAGTTCGTGGCGCGCATGAGGAAGACGCTGGAGGAGTGCGCCGCGGAACCGGTCGACTCCGCCGCGGAGAGCCAGGCCCGGCGCGAGGCGGAGCGTCACCTCGACGCCTGGAGAAGGCGCAACCCCGGGTTCCGGGCGAACGGGTGGCCCCACACCGGCCCCTGACCGGGAGACCGCGGCGGAAAACCGGCGTTCCGGCCAAAAAGTGCGGGGTCAAAGGCGTTCCACCGGAGCGGGACGGAGCGGCGGTCAGATCGGCGGGGGGTCGAAGTCGCAGTCGATGCGACGGCCCTCGCTCGCGAGGAGGGCGTCGGGATGGCCGGTCTCCAGCGGGCGTTCGTAGCGTCGCATCGTGTCGTCGTACAGGATCTCGGCCCGCTCCTTCTCGCCCGCGGCCCTCAGGTCGAGGGCGAGGTTGTTGGCGCAGGACAGGCTCAGGAAGTGGTTCTCGCCGAAGAGCCCTCGCAGCCGGGCGAGCGTCTCCTCGCCGAGCTCGCACGCCCGGGTGGTCTCCCCCAGGGTCGCGAGATCGGTCTGGAGGCTGATGGCGCACGTCAGCGGATAGTGGTGCTCCCGGCCGACCTTGGCGATCAGGCCCTCCCTCACCATCTCGTTCAGACGCCTCGCCGTCGCGACGTCACCGCGCAACCGATGCAGGATCGCCAGGTTGCCGGCGCAGGCGAGGCTGTAGGGGTGCTCCTCGCCGAACACCCTGGGATAGAGGGCGACCGTCCTTTCCGCCGTCGCGAACGCCTCGTCGAGGTCGCCGGTCGTCCGCAGCGCGTTGGAGAGGTTGATCGCCGCGGCCATCGTGTCGGGGTGCTCGTCCCCGAAGAGCCGCTGAAGGCGGGTGTGCGTGTCACGCGCGAGCTCCAGCGCCTCGGTCACCTCGCCCGAGCGTCGCTTGGCGATGGACAGGTCCTTCGCCGTCAGCAGCGTGGCGTGATGGTCGAGCGTCAGCTCCTGGACGCCGTAGGCGTAGGCCTCCTCGCCCAGGTCGCACGCCTCGGTGTAGTCGCCGCAGAGCCGCACGGCCCTGGCCAGGCCGTTCCACGACAGCAGCAGGACGGTCCTGCCGATGCCCTCCCCCGCGTCGCTCATCTCCAGATACGTCTCCTGGTGCAGACGCCGCGCCTCGGTGTAGTCACTGGTGAGGGCGTAGTCGAGGGCCAGGTTGTTGAGCACGCGCAGGGTGGACGGATGGCCGGGGCCACGGCCGGCGGAGTGCGCGGCCAGGGACTCCTCGTCCAGCTTCCTGGCGGCGATGAAGTCGCCGCGCGCCCGCAGGGACGCCCCGTAGCCGTTGGTCGTCAGGAGCGTCTCGTTGTGGTCGTGGCCGAGGACCTCGCGCATGTCGTCGAGGGTCCGGCGGTCGATCTCGTACGCCGCGGAGTACTGGCCGAGCCCGCGCAGCACGTTGCCCAGGTGCTTGTACGCGACGAGCACGTCCGGGTGCCTCGCCCCGCTGACCTCGGTCCACCTCTTGACGAAGCTCTCCAGGAAGGAACGGGCCGACTGGTAGTTGCCCGACACGAAGAGGTAACGGGTGATGTTGAGGGCGAACCGTCTGACGGCCGGATCGGTGCACTCCTCCAGGCCTGAGGGGGTGACGTGGGCGACCAGCTCCTCGAAGCGGCGCCACCTGGCGCTCTCGTCGGGATCGTTGGGGGCGCTGCCGGCCAGCAGCACGTGCACCTCGTGCCGGATGTCGGCCTGGTCCTTCTCCGGCAGGTCGTCGCGCAGGAGCGCCTGGATCAGCCGGTGCACCTGGATGGTGCGGGTGGTGGGTTCGATCCTGGCCAGTGCGAAGCGTCTCAGCTCGCTCAGCGCCGTGGCGAGCAGGATCGGGTCGGACAGGATTCCGCCGAGCCGGGGTGCGACGGCCTTGTTTCCCCTGCGGAAGACGTCGCGGGGGATGGGCTCGGGGCCGAAGAAGGCGCAGGACCGCAGGAGCGTGATCGCCTCGGGGAGGCGGTCCTCCAGCAGCGACACCGACACCTTCCACGCCGCCGTCATCGAGAGCGGATATCCCGGTGCCCTGTTGGCCCCCAGTAGCCTTCTCGCCTGCTCGTTGAGCTGCTCCAGGTATTCGTCGACCGACATGCCGGTCTCGTACTGCAGCGCGCCGGCCTGCTCCAGGGCGAGGGGAAGGTCGCCGAGCTGCTCGGCGAGCCGCGAGGCGTCGTCGTCGGGGACCTCCCGGCGCAGGCGCTTCCTCAGGAACGCCATGCTCTCCTCGCGGGTGAAGACGTCGACCTGGAGGGTCTCGAAGTGGTCCTCCCACTTGGGGTTGCGTGAGGTGATCAGGACATGTCCCGGCCCGCGCGGGATGAACTCCTGAACCTGCCCCGGCTCCTCGGCGTTGTCGAAGATCAGCAGCCAGCGGCGGTAGGGGGTGCCGCTCTGCAGCGTCCTGCGCACCGCCTCGGCGGCCTCCTCGACGCCGGTGGCCGACGCCGGCGGCAGGCCCAGGTAGGGCGCCATCGCCGCCAGTGCGGACGGCACCAGCACGCGCTGGTCGGAGGGGATCCACCAGACGAGGTCGTAGTGCGAGCGGTAGCGGTGGGCGTACTCGATGGCCAGGTGGGTCTTGCCGACACCACCCCACCCCTGCAGCGCCTGGGGTTGGGGGACGACGGCGGTGACGGTGCTGATGCCCTGGCGGAGCTTGAGGAGCATGTCGTCGCGCCCGGTGAAGTTTCTGTTGCGGGGTGGGACCTTCTCCCAGATCTCGGGCTGCCGCTCGGGCACCGTGTTCGCCGCGTGTGAAAGCTCCACCACCTCGGGCCACCGCCTTTTTCTAGCCAAAGGGATCGTACGGTCATCCTAAAGGTTGATTCGAAGAGTGGGGTATTACAGAATCACATTGAGAAAAAACCTGGCCTCGGAAATTTTCGGGAGTGGTATCACGCCCCCTTTTGGGGCGTCCTAAAAACCGGTGCCGGGTCGGTCCGGAGACGACGCGACGTCATAGGGAGCACGCATGCGCGATGACGATTCAAGGCCGGGAGGTCTCATCGACCTTGAGGGCCTCTCCCTGGAGAAGCTCACGGAGGTCGACGAGGCCTGGCTGCGCAGGATGCTGGAGCCATTGCTGCTGGAGAAGGCGGAGCCCGCGGCGGGATTCACGAGTTCGATCTGAGGAATCACCTTGCCGTTTCATGCGGGTTGCGGCAGAAAGGTGATCGTGAATCATTCGCCCACTCCGGTCGCCTCGGTGACACAGGGGATGCCTTACCGTGCGGGGGGGATTGACCATGCCAATAGAGTCGTACGGCATCGAGTCCATGACCTGATTGGACCTGCCGTCCGTGAGGTGGTGCCCTGCGTGCACGACATGGGGGAGGCCGAGTGGGAGCGCCTGCTCGACCAGCTGAACAGCGGAGACTGCACGCCCTTCCTGGGGTCGGGGGCGTGCGTGGGCACCCTGCCGACGGGGACGGCGCTGAGCCGCGACATGGCGCGCCGATGGGACTATCCCTTCGCCGACGACCACGATCTCCCCAGGGTGACGCAGTTCGCGGTGATGAGATATGGGGATTCGGTATATGTGAAGAGGCGGATCTGCGACGAACTCGATGCCGGGGGAGCTCCCGACTTCCTCGACCCGCTTGAGCCGCACGCCCTGCTGGCGAGTTTCCCTCTTCCGGTGTACCTGACGACGAACTACGACGACTTCATCCTGCGCTCGCTCGAAGCAGTGGGAAAAAGGCCGAATGTGGCAATTTGCCCATGGAACAAAGGGCTTGCCTACGCGGAAGATCTGTTCAGCAGCGAGGCAGGCTGGAACCCCAGGCCCGAGGCTCCGCTCATCTATCATCTGCACGGCAACCTGCAGGATCCGGCGTCGATCGTGCTGGCCGAGGACGACTATCTGGAGTTTCTCACCAACCTCGCGGTGGACGGCGTCGCGGGTGGGCAGCGCATGCTGCCCACCTCCATTCTCGCGGCGCTGACCAGGAGACCTCTGCTGTTCATCGGCTACAGCCTGCAGGACTGGACGTTTCGCGTGCTTTTCCACGGGCTGTTGAAAGCCGTTCCCGGCATCAACCGCCGCAGGCACGTGAGCGTCCAGCTCGCCCCCTCGCTCGCCAGCACGAAGGCGGACGTGCTGGAGGTCCAGCGCCAGCTGGCCAGATACTACGAAGACTGGCGGATCTCCATCTTCTGGGGGACGGCGGAGGAGTTCTGCCGTGAGCTGCGCCGGCGGATGGGACCGGTGCCGTGACCTTCGAGGTGACCCCCGATCGCGACAGGTCCGACGCGACCGGCCAGCCGTACGTCGGCCTGCGGGCCTTCCGCCGCGAGGACCGCGCCAAGTTCTTCGGCCGCGACAGGGAGGCTCGCGAGGTCTCCGACCTGTGGCAGGCCGGGCGCCTGACCGTGCTGTACGGGCCGTCCGGCGTGGGCAAGACCTCGCTGATCCAGGCCGGGGTGCTCCCGCTGCTGGACGCGGGCAGGACCGACGTCCTGCCGATAGGACGGGTCTCGCACGGCTCGCCCTTCCCCTCCGCCGCGCTCTCACGCCACAACCCGCACGTGTTCGCGCTGCTGTCGTCGTGGTCCCCGTTGGAGACACCCACCCGGCTGGCGGGGCTGACGATCCGCGAGTTCCTGGGCCGGCGCCCGCCCCGCCAGGATCCGTACGGCGATCCGGTGCTCACCCTGGCCGCGATCGACCAGGCCGAGGAGCTCTTCGGCGGCTTCGCCCACCGCCAGCCGTACCGGGAGTGGTTCATCGGCCAGCTCGTCGAGGCGCTGGACGACGACCCGAACCTGCGCCTGCTCGTCTCGATCCGGGAGGACCACCTCGCCGCGATCCTGCCCCACGAGCCGAAACTGGCGGGCATGGCCAGAAGCCGCTTCTCACTGACCGCCCTCGACACGGCCGCCGCGGTCCGGGCGACCGAGGGGCCGCTCGAGGGGACGGGCCGCTCGTTCGCCCCCGGCGCGGCGCGGGGGCTGGTGGACGACCTGCGCATGATCAGGGTCGGCAGGGCGCTCGGCGAGGAGGTCGTCGCCGACGCCAAGGTGGTCGAGCCCGTCCAGCTGCAGGTCGTGTGCTCGGCCATGTGGCGCTCCCTGCCCGAGGAGGTGCGGGTCATCTCCTCCGACCACGTCCGCAGGTTCGCCAACGCCGACCGCTCGCTCACCGACTTCTCCGAGCGGATGATCTCCGAGGTGGCCCGTGACCACTTCGGGGACGACGTCGCGGAGCTCAGGAGCTGGCTGCGCCGCTGTTTCATCACCGAGCTCGGCACCCGCGAGGTCGTCTACCAGGGGGAGACCGTCACCGCCGGCATGCCGAACGCGCTGGTCAGGGCGCTGGTCGACCGCCACATCCTGCGTGAGGACATCAAGGCCGGAACTCGGTGGTGTGAGCTCTCGCACGAGCGTCTCATCCAACCCATCCTCCAGAACGACCATCTCGTCGTGCGGGCCGAGAGCGGGTCGTTCCCCGACGACTACCTGCGCGCCGCCGAACTCTCGTTCCGCGACGGGGAGTTCGCGCTGGCCGCGAAGCAGGCGGAGGAGGCCCTGGAGCGCTGCGGTGACAACACCAGGTCGCGGGCGGAGATCGAGTCCTTCCTCGGTAACGTCGCGCACCGGCGCGAGGACTTCGAGAAGGCCGTCTCCCACTACCGCACCGCCGCGGTCCTCTTCGAGTCGCTGGGGGCGACCTCGGCGGTCGGCGGCCTTCTCGCCGGGATCGGCAGGCTGCGACTGGCCCAGGGACGCCCTTCGGCCGCGGTGCGGGAGCTGTACTCGGCGATACGCCGCCTGCCCGATGACATGAACATCCAGACCGAGCTCGCCTGGGCGCTCTGGTACGACGGCCATCCCGACGCGGCGCGTGACGTCCTCGACGACGTGCTGGGCAGGGAGGGGAACCTCGCCGAGGCGTTGCGCGCCCGCGGTGAGATCCTCGTCGGCCTCGGCCGGCCCGAGGCCGCGCTACGCGACCTCGATAGGGTCCGGCCGCTGCAGTGGCCCTCCACCAGGGCCGCCCACGCTCTCGCGCTGGCTGTCCTGGGACGCTTTTCCGAGGCGGAACGGGAGGTCAGGGCGGTGCCGGCCGAGGCGGGAGATCATGGTCCGGCGCTGTTGTACGCCGCCCGCGTCTACGCCCTGACCGGTGACGCCGCGTCGGCGGCCGATCTGGCCCGGCGGGCGAGGGAGGCGAGAGCGCCCAGTCTGCCTGCGCATCTCGCGGCCGAAGCGGATCGGCTGCTCGCCACGTCGTGAGCGCCCGGGCGGCCACGTGGGCACCGGTCGCCCTCACTTTCCTGGTCGTCCCCGCGAGACCGAGCCGGGCGTGGAGGCGCAGCAGTGACGTGAACGTCACCCCCATGGCGACGGCGAACATCAGGACGGTCAGGATGACGGCCGCTCTGCGGACGCCGAACCCGGCGACCAGGATCCCGCCGAGGGGGGCGGCGACGCACACGGCACCGTGCGCGACGAGCCGATGCACGCTCATCACCCGCCCGAGCTTGCCCTTGTCGACGGTGCCGACCTCGAAGGTTCTGATGGCCACGTTGCTGAGCGCCCCGGTGCAGCCGGTCAGCAGTATCGCGAGCCCGAAGAAGAGCGGCCTCTCCCCGTACGCCGCGACGAAGAGCGCCAGCACCCATATCCACAGCTGGGCGAAGAGCGTGAAGTTCCTCGGTTCGAGCCTGAGATAGGGGGCGAGGGCCGATCCCGCCACGCCGCCCAGGCCTCCGGCGGCGAGGACCAGGCCGACCTGGTGCGAGGGCAGGTTCGCCGACCCCGCGATGAAGATCATGATGAGCGCGTTCACCATCAGGTTGGTGACCGTGGTCACGGCCATCGCCCTGCGAAGGAAGCTGTGCCTGGACAGTTCCCGGAAACCATCGGATATCTCCCTCAGCAGGTGCCGTCCCGCCAGGCTTCGCACCCCGTCGGCTATCTCGCGGAGCACCCGCAGTCGCGGACGACCTGTCCTGTGCTCCGTCCTGCCGCCGGCCACGCTCAGGGGAGAGAGGAGGGCGAGGAAGAACAGCGCCGCGTTCACCGCGAAGGACATCGCGTACATGACCCCGAAGAGCCACCCTCCAAGCGGCCTGCCCGCCAGCACTGCGATATGCGAGATCGTCTCGCTCCTCGCCATCACGAGGGAGACCTGATCCTTTGGGACGAGGGACGAGATCAGCGCCGTCTCCGCCAGCGAGTAGAGCACCCACAGAGTGCCCTCGAGGAAGGCGGCCGCCAGGAGGTGTGTCAGGGACGGGCGGTCCAGGACGAGCGCGAGGAACACGGTGAAGACGATCAGTCCTCGCAGGGTCTCGGTGAGGAGCATGAGCGAGCGCGGGTTCACCCGGTCCGCCAGGACACCCGCCGGAATGTAGAAGACCAGAATCGGGAAGGTCAGCGCGAAACTGGTCCAGCCCGCTTGCACCGGGGAACCGGTCAGAGTCAATGCCAGGAGGGGATAGGCGACACTCACGGCTCGTGACCCCACGGTCGAGAATGTCATCCCCAGCCAGACGCGGGCGAATTTTCTCATCGGCTAGTTCGAAGTCGCTCTCTGATCCCGGGTGCCCCAGCGCGACCTGGTCGCCCGCCGTCCCCGTCCGCGTTCTAGGGAACACCTCACAAGGCAATGGAGGGAGAGAGCTATACGGACTCCCGCTGTTGGAGAAACGATGACAATTTCTTGACAAAAAGTCATAGAAAACAACACCAATGAGAGCCCGTTCGTCAAAACGGGTCACAGTGGTGTTGCCAAGTCACTTGAGTCCCAAAAGCATAGCGCCGAAGAAGAGCGGCCGGGAAAGATCGTCCGGTTCCGCGCCCTGACGATGATGTCTGGGAGTGACCTGTTCGGGAGTGGTCGAGGAAAGCCCTGACCCACCTCCCCGGGGCCCTTTTCCTCAAGTCCGGGGCAGGGGAGGCGCGGGATTCAGGCGGGCAGCTGGGCGTCCAGGCGGTAGCCGTCGACGGTGACGTAGACCTGGTCGCCGGGACGGGCGTTCAGACGCATCAGGACGGGCTGCAGCGAGTCGAAGACGGGGTGGTCCCGCCAGACCAGGACCACCGCGTTGTCGCCGGGGCCGGTGACCGACAGCAGCGTGCCGGGACGCATGCCCAGCCGGGTGGCGTATCCCTCGGGCACGGCCACCGGACCGCCCCGCAGGTGGTCGCTGGTCACCTCGATGCGCTGCCAGCGGCCCGGGTCGGACGACGGGCTCGCGGGCGAGTGCAGCGGGGCCCGCTGGCTGGTGATCAGGTGCGGTCTGGAGTTTCCGCTCGCCAGGGCCGACAGGGTGGCCAGGGCCGCGCGGGGGTCGATGGCGCCGGCGTTCACCTGCGGGATCGGCTGCCCGCCGCGGTGGTGGTGGCCGTTGGCCCCCGGGGTGCGGCGTGGCAGCTGCCTGACCTCCTCGGAGGAACCCTCCTGAAGGGCCGCCTCCTGCGCGGTGCTCGCGGCGGCGAGGGCGTCCAGCCAGGGCTGGGCCGAGTGGGCACGGATGCCGAGCTGGTGCTCCATGAGCCTGAGCGAGTCGCTGTCGATCGGCTTGTTCGACAGGAGCTGGCGGGTCCGCTCGCGCAGGCCGCCCAGATCGCCCACGACGAGCCAGTCGTCCTGGAGCCGCCGGTCCGGCATGAGCGTGACGAGCACCCTCCACAGCGGGGTCCGCAGGGTCGGAACCTCGATCGGGTGCGCGGGGTCGGCGCCGATGAGCTGGTCCTTGGTGGCGGCGGCGCCGAGCCACTCGGTCAGCCCGAACATGTGCCCGGTGAGCGGGGCGGACTCCGGGGAGCGCAGCCAGAGCAGGATGCGTTCCTCGGCGGCGCGCTGGGCCGCCGAGAGCGCGTCACGGTCGGCGTTCAGCTTGTGCGCGAGCGCGCGCAGGCTGATCGGCTCGACCGCGAAGAGCCGTTCCACGGCGACCGCGCGCTCCAGCGGGCTCCAGTCGCGGAACATGTTGTCGACCAGGCGCACCAGCGGATAGTCGTTGAGGTTGACCGGGGGCGCGGGGGCGGCCGGTTCGGGGACCGCCGGTTCTGCGGCCGCGGGCTCGGGGACCGGCACCTGGGGCGCCGACGGCGCCGACGGCTGAGCCGGAATCCGCGGCGCGGGTGTCTGCGCCGGGTCCTGGTCGCGCTCCTGGAGCGGGACCTGGGCGTGGACGGCGGCCGGCGCGGACGGCGCGGTCTGCTCGGCGAGCCCGGGGACGTGGCTGAGCACCTCGCGGAAGACGGCGGTGACCACGATCTCCGGGGAGGGCGTCGCGGGCGCGCTCAGGTCTCCCGCGGTCAGGCGGCGCAGGCGGCTCCAGCCGCCCAGGCCGGCGATGGCCGAGCGTGCGGGCTCCGGCCAGTCGGGCAGGGTGGGATCGACCGTGTGCACGTGCAGCGCGGGCAGCACGTCGCTCAACGGCAGATGATCCCAGCGTGACAGCGAGAGCCGGGCCAGCCTGTCGCAAACCCAGTCGAGCCCCGCGGCGCCGAGGGCCTTTGGCAGGGTGACCGACGACCACCAGCCGGCGGGCAGCCGGGGGTCGGCGAGGGCTTCGGCGACCTGCTGGGGACGGCTCCAGCGCAGGGCCGGGACCAGATCACTCAGGCAGATCGATGACTCGGCATCCATCGGCGGACCGTAACCTCCCCAAAGTGACGCGTGTGGCTAATGGTGCAGCTTACGCCGCAAGCTATCAATTGGCATTAAGAGGGTAAAGCTCCCTGGTACCCAAATCAGACGGTAGGACACGTGGACGGCCACCCAGAACCGTCACGGCCTCCGCCCCGGCACGGCGTCCCGCGTCCAGCGCGACCTCGTCGGCGGCCCCGCTCAGCAGGGCCGTCAGCAGCCCGGCGGCGAACGCGTCCCCCGCTCCAATGGAGTCAACCACCTCGGTGGTGAGCGCGGGAACCCGGGCGGCCAACTTTCCTTCCCTGGCCATCAGCGCGCCGCGGGATCCCAGCTTCACCGCCGCGGCCCCGTAGCGCAGGCTCAGACTCTCGGCCGCCCCCTCGGGGGTCGTCTCGCCGGTGAGCAGCAGCGCCTCGTCCAGGTTGGGAATGACCAGCTGGGCGGGGAGGGTCTCCCGGACGAACCGCTCGACGCCGAACGAGCGCAGGAAACCGGTCGAGGCCGGGTCCACGCTGATCGAGACCCCGCGCAGGGACGCCTCGGCCATCGCCAGCCGGGAAAGTTGGAGCCCAGGCTCGGCGAACAGTGTGTATCCGGACAGATGGAGATGACCCACACCGTCGAGCAGGGTCTCGTCCCAGTCGCCCGTGCCGATGTGTCCGCCCGCGCCCCGGTTGGTGAGCATGGAACGCTCCCCGGTCACGTCCACCATGGCGATCACCACCGCGGTGGGCCGGTCGGGGTCGACCCGCAGGTGCGGCCGCACCCCGAACCGCCGCAGCTCGGCGGCGTGCCAGTCGGCGGTGTCGAAGCCGGCCCGGGTCAGGATCCGCGCGTCGGCGCCCAGCCAGGCGGCCCAGGAGGCCGTGTTGGCGCCGGAGCCGCCGGGACGCAGCACGATGTCGGCGGCGGTGTCCGTCCCGACGGCCAGACCGCTCCTGGCGGACCCGCCGTGAAGTGCGACGACGTCGGTCACCACGTCGCCGATGATCAGCAGACCCGTTCCGGCCACGGTGCCCTCAGTCTCCCCGGCTCCAGGAGGCCGCGATCTGCCCGGCGACACGCGCGTTGCCCCGTACCGCGGCCAGGTTCGCCTCCAGCGAGGCGCCGTCGGTGCCGCGCACCAGGTAGCCCAGGAGGAACGGGGTGATGGCCTGACCGGTGATCCGCCGCTCCTCCGCCTCGGCGAGGGCGCCGGCGAGGACGCGGTCGTGCAGCCCGGGGTCGAGCTGCTCGGTCAGCGGCACCGGGTTGGCGACGATGAGCGCGGTCTCCGGGCCGCCGAGCGCGTCCTGGGCCCGCATGATGCCCGCCGCCTCGTCGGGGGTCTCGATGCGCCAGTCGATCGGCTCGCCGGAGGAGTGCAGGTAGAAGCCGGGGAACTCGTCGGTGCGGAACCCCGCGATCGTGACGCCGCGCGTCTCCAGCCGCTGCAGGGTGGCCGGAACGTCCAGGATCGACTTCACCCCCGCGCAGACCACGGTGATGCGGGTCCGGCTCAGCATGTCGAGGTCGGCCGACTCGTCCTGGCTCTCGGTCCAGCCGCGGTGCACGCCGCCGAGGCCGCCGGTGGCGAAGACCCGGATGCCCGCCCTGGCGGCGAGGAACGAGGTGGCGGAGACCGTCGTCGCCCCGCTCGCCCCGAGCGCGGCGGCGGTGGGCAGGTCGCGAAAGCCCAGCTTGCGAAGCCCCGGCTCGCCGGCGACGCGCTCCAGCTCGCTCTTGTCGAGGCCGATGCGCGCCACGCCGTCCAGCACCGCGATCGTCGCGGGCACCGCCCCGGTCTCCCGGACGATCCGCTCCAGCTCCACCGCGACCTCGAGGTTGCGGGGCTGAGGCAGGCCGTGAGAGATGATCGTGGACTCCAGTGCCACGATCGGGGCACCCCGCTCCAGTGCTTCGGCCACCTCGTCCGAGGGGCGGAGCACACCGGAGAGGGCCTGTCGGGTGGTACGCATGAGCTGGTTCTGTCTCCTTGTCCGAGGTCGTAATCATTGCTTGCTTTTGGAACGGTGTAAACGACACCGTCTTCCCCAAAAAGAGCACGTTACGGCGGTTGCGGGGAGACGTCCACTTAAAGATCAGCCAATGACCAGCACCCCGAACAGTGAGATCCCGCCGATGATGGCCGTGGCGATCCCGCCCAGGAGCAGCGATCGCCCGCCCCGCGCGAGCTTTCTCAGATCCACACCGGTACCCAGGGCGAAGAGCGCGGCGGCGAGCAGCACCGCCGTGAGACCGGGAACCACCTCGATGATCTCGGGCGGCACCGCGCCCAGGCTCCGCGCAGCCACGGCCGCGACGAACCCGGCGACGAACAGCGGCACCACCGGCGGGCGCCGCAGCGTGCCGTCGGTGCTCCCGGCACTCCCGGTGCTCCTGGAGTTCCCGTCGTCTGCGGCGCTCTCCGCGTTCCGAGGGCCCCCGGTCTTGGAGCGGTCCGTCGCGGCACGGCGCAGGGAGACGGAGGTCAGCCCGACGATCGGGGCGAGCAGGACGACCCGGGCCAGCTTGACGGCGACCGCGCTCACCAGGACACCCGCTCCGGCCGCCGCGCCGATGGCCGCCACCTGCGCGACCTCGTGGACCGAGGCCCCCGCCCACAGTCCCAGCTGCCGCGACGTCAGTCCCAACGCCCCCGCGAGCAGGGGCAGCGTGACGATCGAGGCGCTGCCGTACAGGACGACCACGCCGACCGCGGCCGCCACGTCGTCGTCGTCACTGTCGGCGACCTCGTGCATCGCGGCCACCGCCGCCGCCCCGCAGACGGACACGCCGGTCGCGATCAGCAGGGACCTGTGCGGCCCCACCCCGAGGCGGCCGCCGATCCACCGCGTCGCGGCGAACGTGACGCCCGTCGCCGCGGCGACCACCGCGAGCGCCCGCCAGCCGAGCGCCAGCAGCTCCGGCAACGCGATCTGCAGGCCGAGCAGCACGATCGCCAGGCGGAGCACCCGGCGGGAGACGAACCCGAGCCCGGGGACGAGCGACCGGCGCAGGCCGCCGAGGTTGGTGAGCGCGACCCCGAGGAACACCGCGATCACGCCGGCGCTCACCCCCGGAACGACCCCGGTCGCGGCCGTCGCCAGGACCACCGCGACGATCGCGGCCCCGAGCCCCGGCGCGAGCCTCCCGAACGCCCCGAGGGTTCCGGGCCGCGCGCCCGGTGCCGATGTCGGTGCCGCGGCCGAGCCTGGTGCCGGGCGTACGGGCGTCGTCGGGGACTGAGTGGCGGAGCCGACAGGACGGGGGGAGTGCGAGACGGGCATGCCCCGAGTGTCGGTGTGACGCCGGGAGGCCGGTAGCCGTCACCTCTGTGGCAGGTCATAGCCTGGCGCTATGAGTGAGCTGCCCGACCTCGAATCCCTGCGCCTGCTCGTCGACGTGGAACGCCTGGGCAGTCTCGGCCAGGCCGCCCGGGCCGCGGGCATCGCGCAGCCGTCGGTGAGCAAGCGCATCTCCCTGCTGGAACGCCGTCTCGGGCTGCCCCTGCTGGAACGCACCCCGCGCGGATCCACCCTCACCCCGCAGGGCGTGATGGTCTCGGCCTGGGCCGCGCAGGTGCTGGCCGCGGCGGAGGAGCTCATGCGGGGGGCGGAGGCGGTACGGCACGGCCGGGCCGCGCACCTGCACATCGCCGCCAGCATGACGGTGGCCGAATACCTGCTGCCGCGCTGGCTGGGCGAGCTCCAGGATCGCGAGCCCCAGGTCCAGGTCGGCTTGGACGTGCAGAACTCGGCCGAGGTGGCGAGGCTGATCGGAGGGGAGATCGAGCTCGGGTTCGTGGAGGGGCCATCGGTCCCGGCAGGGCTGGTGTCGCGGGTGGTGGCCACCGACAGGCTCGTGGTGGTGGTCGCGCCGGGGCATCCGTGGGCGCGTCGTCGCACCCCGCTGCTCGCCGCGGAGCTGGCCGCCACCCCGCTCGTCGTCCGCGAGCGGGGGTCGGGCACCCGCGAGACGCTGGACCTCGCGCTCACCGGCCACACGGTCGCCCCCCCGAGGCTGGAACTCGGCTCCAACACCGCGGTCAAGGGCGCCGCCCGCGAGGGCGCCGCCCCGGCCGTGCTCAGCGGCTACGCGGTGGAGGCCGAACTGGCCACCGGCCGCCTGGTCGAGGTGCCCACGAAGGACATCGACCTCACGCGCCGCCTGCGGGCGGTGTGGCGCCACGGCCGCGTCCTCACCGGCCCCGCCGCCACCCTCCTCGACATCACCCTCTCCGCCGCCCGCGAGCGGCGATGACCCCGGACCGGCTCCCTCACCTCATCCCATCCACCTCATCCATCACCGATCGGGAGGTCTCGTGCTCCGCTCTCGCTACGAAGCCGTGATCGTCGGAGGCGGCCACAACGGCCTGGTCGCCGCCACCTACCTCGCCCGCGCCGGACGACGCGTCCTCGTCCTGGAACGCCTCGGTCACGTCGGCGGCCTCGCCGTCTCGGCGCAGGCGTT
This sequence comes from Streptosporangium sp. NPDC049046, assembly GCF_040649155.1. Classification (NCBI taxonomy): domain Bacteria; kingdom Bacillati; phylum Actinomycetota; class Actinomycetes; order Streptosporangiales; family Streptosporangiaceae; genus Streptosporangium; species Streptosporangium sp. NPDC049046. The sequence continues at coordinate 178,515 of NZ_JBEZEZ010000013.1, forward strand.
CCCCGGGGTCGACGCGAGGCTCTCGCGCTACTCCTACCTGGTCAGCCTGCTGCCCTCGAAGATCGTCACCGACCTGGGGCTCAAGATCGAGTTGCGCCGGCGCAGGTACGCCTCGTACACGCCGGTGGGCGACACCGGGCTGCTCGTCGACAACGGCGACGCCGCGCGGACGGCCGCCTCCTTCGCCCGGGTCACCGGAGGCACCGGTGAGCTGGAGGCGTGGCGGCGCTTCTACGGGATGACCGCCGAGGTGGCCCGGCGGATCGCGCCGACGCTGCTGGAACCCCTCGCCGACCGCGCGGCGACGCGGAACCTCGTCGGTGAGGAGGCCTGGCGCGACCTGTTCGAACGCCCGATCGGCGAGGTGGTGGACGAGCGGTTCGCCGACGACACCGTACGCGGCGTGGTCCTCACCGACGCCCTCATCGGCACCTTCGCCGACCCCGCGGGCCCGGACCTGCTCGCCAACCGCTGCCTTCTCTACCACGTGATCGGCGACGGTACCGGCGACTGGAACGTCCCCGTCGGCGGCATGGGCGCGGTCTCCGGCGCGCTCGCCGACGCCGCCCGCGCCGCGGGGGCGGAGATCCTGACCGGCGCCGAGGTCCTCGCGGTCGACCCCTCCGGTGAGGTCTCCTTCCGCGACACCCTCGGGGAGCACACGGTGACGGGCGAGCGGATCCTGGCCAACGTGCCGCCCGCCGTGCTCGCCCGGCTGCTCGGGGACGCCGAGCCCGCCACCCCCGAGGGGGCACAGCTCAAGGTCAACATGGTGCTCTCCCGGCTGCCGCGCCTGAGGGACACCGGCGTGGACCCCGCGGCCGCGTTCAGCGGCACGTTCCACATCAACGAGGGCCGCGACCGGCTCGCCCGCGCGTACCGGGAGGCGTCGGCGGGACGGATCCCCTCGCTGCCCCCTGCCGAGGTCTACTGCCACTCGCTGACCGACCCCTCCATCCTCGGCCCGGAGCTGCGCCGGAGCGGAGCCCACACGATGACGCTGTTCGGCCTGCACATGCCGGCCAGGCTGTTCCGGGAGGACCCGGCGGGGGCGCGCGAGGCGGCGCTGCGCGCCACGCTCGCCTCGATGAACGAGGTGCTCGCCGAACCCGTCGAGGACTGCCTGCTGCGCGCCCCCGACGGCAGCCCCTGCCTGGAGGCCAAGACCCCGGTCGACCTGGAGAACGAGGCGGGCCTGCCCGGCGGTCACATCTTCCACCGCGACCTGTCCTGGCCGTACGGGGAACCGGGGGGCTGGGGCGTGGAGACCGCCTTCGAGCGCGTCCTGCTCTGCGGCGCGGGCGCCAGGCGCGGCGGTGGCGTCAGCGGCATCCCCGGCCACAACGCCGCGATGGCAGCGATGGCGCCGCTCACCTGAGGCGTTCATCCCGCTCTCATGGTGTGCGTCTACCGTGGAGGTCATGGCTGAGGGTGAGGCGGCGCGGGTGCTGGTCGTGGACGACGAGCCCGCGCTCAGGGAGGCGCTGCAGAGCAGCCTGGAGTTCGAGGGCTACCGGGTCGGCGTCGCCCCGGACGGCCAGGCGGCGCTGGAGGCGATCGACCGGGAGCCGTACGAGCTGGTCCTGCTCGACGTCATGATGCCCAGGATGGACGGGCTGACCGCCTGCCGCAGGCTCAGGGCGGCGGGCAACCACCTGCCGGTGCTCATGCTCACCGCCCGCGACGCCGTGGGTGACCGGGTGTCCGGCCTGGACGCGGGGGCCGACGACTACCTGGTCAAGCCGTTCGAGCTGGACGAGCTGCTGGCCCGCGTCCGGGCGCTGCTGCGGCGCGGCGCCCTGAGCGCCCCCACGGCCCAAGACGACGGGGTCCTCATCTTCGGCGACCTGCGGATGGACACCGCGGGGCGCGAGGTCACCCGCGCGGGCGAGCCGCTGGAGCTGACCCGCACCGAGTACCTGCTGCTGGAACTGTTCATGATCCACCCCCGCCAGGTGCTCACCCGGGAGCAGATCCTCGGCGAGGTGTGGGGCTTCGACTTCGAGCCGTCCTCCAACTCCCTCGACGTCTACGTCATGTACCTGCGCCGCAAGACCGAGATCGGCGGGCGCCCCCGGCTGATCCACACCGTCCGGGGCGTCGGATACGTGCTGCGGACCTCCGCGTGAACGGGCGCCGCTCCCTGCGCTCCCGGCTCACCCTGCTGGTGGCGGCGGCCGTGGCGCTCGCGATCGCGGTGTGCGCGGCGCTGTGCTGGTTCGTGGTGAAGGCCGAGCTGCTGCGGCAGGTGGAGCGCTCGCTGGAGGGACGGCCGCAGGGCATCGAGTGGATCGCTCCCTACTGCCACGAAGGGCCGCGAGGGGTGGGGGTTCCGGGAGGTCCCGACCATCCCGGAAAGGTCCCCGATGGTCCCGATCACCCCGGAGAGGCCCCCGGTCGCAGGCCGCTGCCCCGCCTCGCGCCCATCCAGCTCCTCTACGCCGACGGCGAGAGGTGCGTGGCCGGTTCCACCCCCGTCAAGGTCACCCCGGCGGACCTGGCCCTGACCCACGGCCCCCCGGGCCGGCAGGTGTTCAGGAACGGCGTCACCGACGACGGCGAGGAGGTCCGGGTACTGACGAGGAACGTCCGGCCCGGTGTCGCGGTCATGGAGTCCCGATCCCTGGAGGAGGTCCGCACCACCCTCGCCACGCTCGCCGGGATCCTCGCGGGAGTCACCGCGCTCGGCGTGCTCGGCGCCGCCTCCGCCGGGCTGCTCGTCTCCCGTACGGCGCTGCGTCCCGTCGGCCGCCTCACCGAGGCCGTCGAGTACGTCGCCAGGACCGAGGACCTCGACACCAGGATCCCGGTCGAGGGCAACGACGAGATCGCCAGACTGGGGGTCTCCTTCAACGCGATGACCACCGCGCTGGCCGGTTCCCGCGAGCGCCAGCGGCGGCTGATCGCCGACGCGGGCCACGAGCTGCGCACCCCGCTCACCAGCCTGCGCACCAACATCGACCTGCTGCTGCGCAGCGAGAACGCCGGGCGCCCTCTCGACGCCGCTCCCAAACGCAGGCTGCTGACCAACCTCAAAGCCCAGTTCGAGGAGATGTCCACGCTCGTCGGGGACCTGCTGCAGCTCTCACGGTCGGAGGACGAGCACGAACCGCACGTCGAGGTCGCCTTCCACGACGTCGTCGAGGCGGCCGTACGCAGGGCGCGGCTGCGCGCCCCCGACACCTCGATCGAGGTGGAGCTGAGCCCCTGGTACCTGCTGGGCGACCAGGCGGCCCTGGAGCGGGCCGTGGTGAACCTGCTGGACAACGCGGTGAAGTTCTCCGCCGACCGGGCCGCACCCGTGCAGGTGCGGCTCGGCGACGGCGAGCTGACCGTGCGGGATCACGGCCCCGGCATCCCGGAGGAGGAGCTGCCGTACGTGTTCGACCGGTTCTGGCGGTCCTCCTCGGCCCGCAGCATGCCCGGCTCGGGGCTCGGGCTGGCCATCGTCGCCAAGGCGGTGCGTGACGCCGGGGGAGAGGTGGAGCTGAGGAACGCCGAGGGCGGCGGCATCCTGGCGCGGGTCCGCCTGCCGGGCTCCTCGGCCCGCGCCCACATTCCCGCGGCGCCGTGAGGCTTCTCATCAAGCGTTAAGGACCCGCTCAGCGAGAGTCCAGAGGGCGCGGTGAGCGTGGGGGCCGACACGAGGGGCCGACACGAGGAAGGCATCGCCATGAAGAACATCGACCGGAGAACGGCTCTGGCAGGGCTCGGCACCGTGGGCCTCGGGACGCTGCTGGCCGCCTGCGCCGGATCGGACAGCACCACCACGCAGGTGGCGACGACGACGGGAGGCACCGCGACCGTTCAGCCGACCACCGCCTCCTCGACCGGACTGGCCGCGCTGTTCGAGGACGCGCCGACGTGCGTTTTGACCGAGGAGACCACCCAGGGGCCGTACCACTTCGACGCGGGCAAGATCCGCAGCGACATCCGCGAGGACAGGCAGGGGAGCACGCTGCGGGTGGCGATCCGGGTGCTGGACGCCGCCACCTGTGAACCGATTCCCAGCGCGGTGGTGGAGATCTGGCACTGCGACGCGGGAGGCGTCTACTCCGGTTTCGAGAGCGCCTCCCAGGCGGCGGGCGGTGGCCCCACGGGAGAGCGCCCGACCGGCGCGCCGCCGAGTGGCGGCCCCGGCGGCCAGGGAGAGGGCGTCCAGGGGCCGGGAGCGGACGACGGCATGGCCGACGCCACGCCCACCGACGAGAAGCGCTACCTGCGCGGCGCCCAGGTCACCAACACCGACGGCATCGTGGAGTTCGTCACGATCTACCCGGGCTGGTATCAGGGACGTAGCGTGCACATCCACGCGATGGTGCACATCGGCGACTCCCGGGTGCTGACCACCCAGATGTTCTGCGACGAGACGGTCTCCGACCAGGTCTACGCGGCACGGCCGTACGCCGACCACACCGGGCAGCGTCTGAGGAACGAATCCGACTCCATCTACGACGACAGCCTGCTGATGAAGCTGACCGTGGAGGGCGACGGCCACCTCGGGGTGATGACGTTCTCCGCCCCCGCCGCGAAATGACCCTCTGAGCACAGCCCCCGGCCATGGCCGAGGCCTCTCTCACCGCGACGTACCGGCCACGGCGACCTGGCCGTCCGCACCGGGCTCTTCGCGGGCTCTCCACGGGCTTCAACGTCGTCCGAGGGCAGAGGAGGGAGTTCGTCCTGTGCCTCCGACCAGCCCTTCCACCGCCGCGGCTGAGGCCGGCGGTGACGTTGCGACGCCCCGGCGGTCGCCCGTATTCGGTCACCGTCTTCTTCGCCCGTACGGTGACCGAATACAGCCGATGAGACAGGCGTGCAGGTATTGACTGATCCGCTGATCAGGAGTAGTGAGCGGCGGTCCGAGCTGCTGTAGTCTTGCGCCGTGCATAGCGGAGGAGGGGCGCGCAGCAGCCGCGCCGACCAGGCCGACCAGCGTCGAGCAGAGCTCCTTGAAGCCGCCAGGCGAGTCGTGCTGGAGCGCGGGCTGGCCAGCACCCGCGTCGCCGACATCGCCAAGGCGACGAACGTGAGCGGCGGGCTGATCCACTACCACTTCGCCACCAAGGACGATCTCATCACCGAGATGCTCCGCAGCACCAGCGACTCCGAGGTCCAGCGGCTGAAGGAGATCGTCGCCGGTCCCGGCACCGCGCTCCAGCGTCTCGACCGCGTCCTGCGCTTCTACATCCCCGCCTCCCGTTCCGACCAGAGCTGGATCCTCTGGGTCGACGCCTGGGCCGTCGGGGTGCGCGAGGAACACGTCCGCGCGATCCTGCTGGAGCTTGAGGGCGCCTGGATCGAGATCCTCGGCCAGGTGATCTCCGACGGTGTCGCCTCGGGCGAGTTCACCTGCGACGACCCGCTGGGCTCGGCCGAGCGGATCGACGGCATGCTCGACGGCCTCGTGGTCCGATACACCCTGCACGCCGGCAACATGTCGCGGAGCCGGATGCTCCATCACGCCCGGGTCGCCGCCGCCCGCGAGGTCGGCCGCGGCCTCGCCGACTTCCCCGACGTGCCGGCCGAGAGCTGACGTCCCCGGGTGACCCTCCCCCCGAACCGGTCGGCCCGGGGGCTTCGGTTGATCCTGGTGAGCACGGCTTCGGCACGCATCCGGGCGACGGCGCGGACCGCCTGTTCCTCAGCCCTCGATCAGGGGGGAAGGTGAGCCGGAGCGCGGCCGGCGCGAGCGGGTCTCAGATCCGTTTGGCGCCGATCTTCTTCAGCCACTGGTCGCAGTTCCCGCACGCGGAGCGTGCCTGCCACTTCCCGCCGGTCGCGTTCCAGGTCTGGGCGTGGAAGTAGAGCATGTCCTTGGGAATCTTGGCCATCTCGGTGATACCGGTGCTGTTGAGGTACGCGTTCATCGCGGCGACCTCTCCGCACGCGGTGATCGGCCAATCCTCGACCTGGCTCACGCCGGTCAGGACCTTCGCCATGAGCGGATGCTTCGTGGAGAGGGAGTATTCTCCGCTCGTCCCCGACCAGGTCTTGCCCGTCCCGGCATGGCTGACGACGGCGATCACCGTGCCCGCCTTTCTGCCCGCGCCCGCACCGTACTTCCTGGTCAGGCGCTGCGCCTCTTCCAGCGCTTTGGAGGCGAGTGAGTCCTTGTCCTTCCTCTCCTTCTCCTGAGCCTTCAGCGTCTCCATCCGGGTCGTATGGGCGACGAAGGTCCCCCAAGCGCCCGTGTCGTTCTCCTCCAGCCACGCGATGAACTCCTCGCGAGCCGTGCTCTCGGCCTTGTCGTAGTAGGCGATGGCGTACGTCAGGCTTGACAGCTTTTTGTCGATGGCCTCGAAAGGGTCTCGTTTGCTGGCCAAGTCGGGCACGTGGGTCTTGATATAGGTCTGCAGGTCGGTTCGAACGGCACTGGCCCACTCCGGGAAGTCCGTCTCCGGCACCTGGTCGGCGAAGGTGGGTGTGCTCGTCTGCTCGGACATCGGAGTCCTCTCCGTCGGTGTGAGCTGGATGACGGACCGCCTCGATCGCCCCGACAGGCGTCACGCGCCGGCAAGGCCGCCGGGATCGGCGGCCTGCCTCCCCACGAGTGTCCGAGCAGGCGATGAACGACCGATTGCCGTCCGATTGGCGGCACCGGGATTCGCGGTCGGACGGGTCGAGGCGGCATGGACAGGACTGAGTGGCGGACCCACGTGCGCCCACGCGCGAGGGCGGTTTCGCGGCACCCGGCGTACGGGAGACCGGCCCGGTGCCGGGGCGCTCAGATCCGGGGGGTGGGCATGGCGGCGAGGAGGAAGGCGAGCCGGGCCGCGGCGTCGTCGATGTCGTCGCTGGTGCCGAGCCGATATCCCCACGAGGTGATGAAGCCGCCGTCCTGGGCGCAGGTCACGGTCTCCGCCAGGGTGTTGCTGAAACGGTTGCGGACGTAGACGTACGCGGGGTCGCCGAACGAGATCCGCTGCACGGAAAGGTCGCCGTGCAGCCGTATGGCGGCAATGAATCTCTCAAGACAAGACAGCGTGTCCAGCATCGTGAGTCACCTCCGTCTGGACAGAGAATTGCACGATCTTGGGATGCTAATCAAGCAATTGCAGGGTTTAGTCCTTTAATTGTCCGGATAAATCGCTGAGTACTCGGACGATCACCGATCTGGCGCCCTCGCCAAAGGCCGCGACCTCGCGGAGTTCCTCGAAAGCCTGCATGTAGAAGGCGACGTCCTCCGGGTCGCGCAGAAGCAGGTCTCTCGTCCTGGTCGGCACCGTCACATGGTCCTCGTCGTACACCCAGAAACCGTTGAGCGGCGCCGAGGGCAGGGGCGTCTCGAAGGGGATCACCCCGAACTCCACGTTCGGCAGCGCGGTCACCGCGAGTAATCGGTCGAGCTGCCCGCGCATCACGTTCAGCGGGGCCAGCCGGTAGCGCAGCGCCGCCTCCGGGATGACGAACCTGAAGCGTTTGCTCTGGTCGTAGAGGACGTCCTGGCGCTGCATGCGCACCCGGATGGCCGCGTCGATCTCCTCGGGCTCCCGGTAGAGGCGCTTGATCCGCGTGAAGATGCTCCGGGCGTACTCGGTGGTCTGCAGCAGCCCGATGATCACGCCGGGCTCGAAGGCCCGCAGCAGGGTCGTCCGCGCCTCCACGTCGCGGATGTCCTCCTGGAGTGTGACCAGCGCGCCGCGGTGCCGCTGCCGCCAGGAGTCCTGACGGTCCAGCAGGCCCGCGGCCTGCTCCAACAACGCCTGGACGACCTCGGGGGAGGCGTCCACCGCCCGCGCCCACCGGGTGACGTCGTCCTCGGTGACGGTCTGGCGGGCGTTCTCGATCCTGGAGACCTTGGACGCCTGCCACCTCAGCCGCTCGGCCAGGTCCTTGCCCGACAGGTGGGCGGTCTCTCGCAGGTGCCGCAGTCGCATGCCGAGCTCGGTCCTGGCCTGCTGGAACCCGCTCACCCGATCTCCTCGGCCGTTCCTGCGGGCCGTGTGCCGCGGCTGTGGTCCGCCCGTCGTTCCCGCGTGCTCACGTCGCCTCCCCATGGTGCGGAACGACGCTAGCCCCGAGCATGTGGATCAAACCATAGAGCACTCCTAATCGTGACCAATATTTACAGAAAGTACTCGGCGGGCGATCTCTACGAGAAGCTCACGGGGTACCTCGACGGCGGTTTCGCCGTCCAGGACGTGGCGCAGGTCGGCCATCGCCTCGGCGTCGGTCACCCGGAGACCCTGCACCACGATGGTCCCGCGATCGGTTTCGTAGAGGGAGGGACAGGCCCCCGCCTCAGAGGTGGAGCCAAGAAACCGGAGGCGCATGTTTGAGTCCTTCCCCGAATCACACTCATGGAGCAATTGCGTGCAATCCTAGATTTCGGAAGGTTGCATGAAGGTTTCAAAGCCGGACGGCGCGTATTCCGCCTATTTCGGCGCACGGCAGCTGAACATCTCCCCGTATGTGACATGAATCTGCGGACGAGGGCGAACCGGTTCAACGGGGTGGCGCGGAGCACGACCCCGGCTGCCGGACCCCTGCCCCCGCGGGCGCCCTCAAGACGATGCCGAGTCTGCGGCAGGCCGTCACCGCGTACTCCCCGGCCCGGCGTGATGGAAGGTCGCCGTGGCGGGGTGAGCGGATCAGAGGAGGCGCCGGGGGATGTCGGCGAACCCGGCGCGGAGTTCTTCCCCGAGGGCCTTGGCCTGGGCGTCGAGACGAGGACTCGCGGCCACACCCCGGCCGAGCAGGCCGTGCACGACGAAGTTGAGGGCGAGCAGGTTGGGCAGCTCGAAGCGCTCGACCCGCAGGCCGGCGGTGAACGGCAGGAGCTCCGCCAGGCGGTCGACCGTGAGGTGGGCCTCCAGCCACTCGAACCGCTCCGGCGTGGCGACCCAGACCCCCAGGTTGGCGTTGCCGCCCTTGTCACCCGAGCGGGCGCCCACGACCGTTCCCAGCGCGACCCGGGCGGTCTCACCGTCGCCGCGCTCGCCGCCGTGCCGTCCGAGGTCGGCGTCGTCCACCGAGCCCGCCGCCTCACCTCCACCGCCGCTCGCGGCCGGCGAGGCCGTCACCTCCGAGGATCCGGGCACACCGGGCTTCTCGTCCGTGCCGGGTACGTACGTGCCGGACGCCTCGCCCGCGCCTGACGCGTCGTCCCTACCGGGCACGGCCGGAAGCTCGCGGCCGTCGAGCCAGACGCGGGCCCGCACCGTCTCCGCCGGGACGAGCGTGGGCCAGTAGACCCCGTACGGCGAGGCGTCACCGGGAGGGGTGAGGCCGTAGAAGCCCGGATAGCTCGCCAGGCCGGTCTCGACCACGGCCGAGGAGAAGGCGCGCCCGGCCTTCCGCCGGTCGGCGTCCATCACGGTGACGCGCAGCAGGGCGGTCCCGGCGAGCGGGGTGAGCTCCACGTGGACCTGGTCGAACGACTCCCTCGGCACCCGCGACCAGATGGCCTCCTCGGCCAGCCGGGCCTTGGCCTCGATGTCCAGGCCGGTCAGCACGAGCGTCATGGTGTTGCGGTAGCCCGCCAGGTAGTTGACGGCGACCTTGAGCGAGTCGGGAGGCGCCTCGCCGCGCACCCCGAAGACGCGGACCCGGTCGGGGCCCTCCTGCTCCAGCCGGATCGTGTCGAAGCGCGCGACCACGTCGGGACCGAGGTAGCGGGGTGAGGCGATCTCGTACAGCAGTTGCGCGGTGACCGTGCCCACCGAGACCAGCCCGCCGGTCCCCGGGTGCTTGGTGACCACGCTGGAGCCGTCGGCCTCCAGCTCCACCAGCGGGAACCCGCAGTGCGCCAGGTCGGGCACCTCGCCGAAGAACGCGTAGTTGCCGCCGGTCGCCTGGCAGCCGCACTCGATGACGTGCCCGGCGACCACAGAACCGGCGAGCGCGTCGAAGTCGTCCGGCCCCCACCCGTACCGCCAGATCCCCGGCCCGGTGACCAGGGCGGCGTCCGTGACGCGGCCGGTCACCACCACGTCCGCCCCGGCCGACAGGGCGGCGGCGATCGGGCGGCCCCCCAGGTAGGCGTTGGCGGTCAGGGCGGGGGCGGGCAGCGGCTCACCGGTGTCGGCGTTGGGCGCGCCGCCCAGGTCACGGCCGGTCAGGTCGTCACCGGTGACGTGGGCGACCCGCACCGGCAGCCCGAGGCGTCCGGCCAGCTCGCGCACGGCCTCGGCGCACCCGGCCGGATCCAGCCCGCCCGCGTTGGAGACGATTTTGACGCCCCGCTCCAGACACGTCCCGAGGACCTCCTCCAGCTGCCGCAGGAAGGTCGGCGCGTAGCCGGGACGGCCCTTCGACCGGTTCCCCGCGAGGATGAGCATGGTCAGCTCGGCGAGCCAGTCGCCGGTGAGCACGTCGATCGGACCGCCCTCCACCATCTCCCTGGCGGCGGAAAGCCGGTCACCGTAGAAGCCGGAGCAGTTGGCGACGCGCAACATCAGCTCGACTCCGGCGCGGGAATCCACGACGCGGGCCGCTTCTCCATGAAGGCGGCGATCCCCTCCTGGCCCTCGGCGGAGGTGAAACGCTTCGCGGACAGCTCGGCCATCTGGCGCATGCCCTCCTCGACGCTCAGCTCGGGCACGGTCCGCACCAGCTGCTTGGTGAGGGCGAGCGCCTCGGGGCCGCCGCGCAGCAGCATGCCGGTGTAGTGGGCGACCGTCGCGTCCAGCTCCTCCTCGGGCACGGCGCGGGTGAGCAGCCCGATCTGCGCGGCGCGGGCGGCGTCGAACGTCTCGCCGGTGAGCAGGTACTCGGCGGCGGCGCGCGGGTCGAGCCGCCGCAGCACGGTCACCGAGATCATCGCGGGCACCACGCCGAGCCGCACCTCGCTGAACGCGAACGACGCCGAGTCGGGGGCGATCGCGAAGTCGCAGGCCGCCACCAGGCCGAGCCCTCCGGCCCGAGCCGTACCGTTCAGCCGGCAGACGACCGGCTTCGGGCTCTCCCAGATCAGGCTCATGATCTCCGGGAACGACGCGGTCACCGGCGCCTCGTGCGCGTCCCCCGGCGCGACCCGCTGCTCCTTCAGGTCGGCGCCCGCGCAGAACACGGGACCGGTCCCGGTGAGCACGATCACCCGGACACTCTCCTCGGCGAGCGCCCAGTTGAGCCGGTCCTCCAGGTCGCCGAGCAGCCGCACCGACAACGCGTTGCGGTTGCGGGGGGAGTCGAGGGTGATCGTCGCCACCCCGCCGGACACCTCTTTGTGCACCAGGCGTTCCACCGGCCAGCCGCCGTCGGTCCTCATTTCGGTCCTTTCCTCCAAGACCTTCTCCCGTTCCCCGGGACTCCACGGAGCCTGTCGGAGAGCCGGAAGGTCACGTCCGCTCCTCGATGACGGCCAGCACGGCCCCCGCCTCGACCTGGCGGCCGGGCGCCACGTTCACCGCCGCCACCGTACCCGGCGCGGGCGCGGCGATCCGATGCTCCATCTTCATCGCCTCGAGCACCACGACCACCCGCCCCGCCCCGACGGTCTCGCCGACCTCGACGTTGACCCGCAGCACCGTACCCGGCATGGGCGCCACCAGGGAGCCGGGCAGCACGTGTTCCACCGGTTCCGGCAGGCGGGCCAGCGGGGTGAGCCGTACGGAACCGAGGGGGGAGTCCACGTGCGTCACGTCGTCGTAGCGGGCGACGGCGAATCGGTGCCGCACGCCCGAGGTCTCCAGCACCACGAGTGAGGGCGTCGCGCCGATCAGGACCGTATCGGGAAACCCCTCGGCGCGCAGGCCGTCCCTGGTGATCCGGTAGGAGATCTCCGCCTCCGCGAAGGAGGTGCGCTGCGGCTGCGACACCACATTGCGCCACCCGCTCGGCAGTCCGGCCTGCACGGTCGCCGTCGCCCGGTTCGCCGCCGCCCCCGCGAGCGCGGCGGCGAGGGCGGACAGGCGCACGACCCCGTGGGCGTCTCGGCCGGACCCGGTGAGCCCGTGTTCCTCCAGGAATCCGGTGTGGGTCTCTCCGGAGAGAAAGGCCGGATGACGCAGGACCTCGACCAGCAGGTCCCGGTTGGTGACCGGACCGTGGATCCTCGCACCCGCCAGCGCGGCGGCGAGCCTGCGCACCGCGTCGGTGCGGCTCGCACCGTAGGAGACGACCTTGGCGAGCATCGGGTCATAGTGGACGCCGATCTCCGAACCGTCCTCGACCCCGGAGTCCAGCCGCAGGCCGTGGCGCCCGCCCGGCGGGGACGCGAAGCGGGAGTCCACCCCGAAGACCTCGAAGCGGTGCAGGACGCCGCTCTGCGGAAGCCAGTCGCGGGCCGGGTCCTCGGCGTAGAGACGCACCTCGACGGCGTGCCCGGACGGCTCGGGCGGCGACGCGGGGAGCCGGGCGCCCTCGGCGATCCGCAACTGCCACTCGACGAGGTCGACGCCGTACACGCACTCGGTCACCGGGTGTTCCACCTGCAGGCGGGTGTTCATCTCCAGGAAGGCGACCGTCTCCTCCCTGACGAGGAACTCGACGGTCCCGGCGCCGACGTACCCGATGGCCCGCGCGGCGGTGACCGCCGCGTCGAGGAGCCGCGCACGCATCGCGGCGGAGATCGCCGGGGACGGAGTCTCCTCGACCACCTTCTGATGCCGCCGCTGGATCGAGCACTCCCGCTCGCCCAGCGCCCACACCGTCCCGTGCCCGTCGGCCAGGATCTGCACCTCGATGTGCCGGGCGCCCTCCAGCAGGGGCTCGACGAACACCGTGCCGTCCCCGAACGCCGACGCGGCCTCCCCGCGCGCCGACTCGACCGCCTCCGGCAGGTCCTCGGCGCGTCGCACGACGCGCATCCCGCGCCCGCCGCCACCGGCCGACGCCTTCACCAGCAGGGGAAAGGCCCCTTCGGAGATCGGTTCACCCATCCGGGAGAACATGGCCTCCAAGTCGTCTGTGGAGTGACCGGGTCCCGCGACGAAGCCCGTCAGCACCGGGACCCCCGCCTGGGCCATCAGCGCCTTGGCCTCGATCTTGGAGCCCATCGCGGCGACGGCCTCGGCCGGAGGACCGACCCAGGTCAGCCCGGCCTCGGTCACGGCCCGCGCGAAGGCGGCGTTCTCCGACAGGAAGCCGTAGCCGGGGTGCACCGCGTCGGCCCCCGCCAGGCGGGCCGCCTCGACGATCCTCTCCACCGCGAGGTAGGTGTCGGCGGGCCTGACACCGGCGAGCCGTACGGCATGGTCGGCCTCGGCCACGTGTGGCGCGTCCGCGTCGGCGTCGGAGAAGACCGCGACGGTCTCGACACCGAGGTCGCGGCAGGTGCGGAAGACGCGGCGGGCGATCTCACCGCGGTTGGCGACGAGCAGGCGGCGGATCGGCGCGGCGCCGGTCATGGGCGTGGTCACGGTCACATCCGGAACATGGGCGTGGTCATGGGCATGGGCGTGGTCACGATCACATCCGGAAGACGCCGAAGCCCGAGGGCCGCGGGGCGGTGGTGTTGCCGGCCGCCGCGCCGTGGAAGGCGGCGCCGCCGGTGTCGCCGACGGCGTTGTCGATGGCGGACAGGCACAGGCCGAGGACCGTCCGGGTGTCGCGGGGGTCGATCACGCCGTCGTCGTAGAGGCGGCCCGACAGGAAGAACGGCAGTGACTCGGCCTCGATCTGCGCCTCGACCAGCTGTCGCATCGCCGCGTCGCCCTCCTCGTCGTAGACCTGTCCTCGCGCCTGCGCGGCGGCCCGGCCGACGATGGACAGCACCCCGGCGAGCTGGGCGGGACCCATCACGGCCGACTTGGCACTGGGCCAGGCGAACAGGAAGCGGGGATCGTAGGCCCTGCCGCACATCCCGTAGTTGCCCGCGCCGTAGGAGGCGCCCATCACGATCGTGATGTGCGGGACGGACGAGTTGGACACCGCGTTGATCATCATCGCGCCGTGCTTGATGATGCCGCCCTGCTCGTAGTCCTTGCCGACCATGTAGCCGGTGGTGTTCTGCAGGAAGACCAGCGGGACGCGGACCTGGTTGGCGAGCTGGATGAACTGCGCCGCCTTCTGCGCCTCCTCGCTGAACAGCACGCCGCGGGCGTTGGCCAGGATCCCGATCGGATGGCCGTGCAGGCGGGCCCACCCGGTCACCAGGCTTCCGCCGTACAGGGGCTTGAACTCGTCGAACTCGCTGCCGTCCACCACCCGCGCGATCACCTCGCGCGGGTCGAACGGGATCTTCAGGTCCTCCGGCACGATGCCCAGCAGTTCGTCCTCGTCGTACAGCGGGTCACGCACGGCGCCGGGGGAGCGGCCGGGACGGCGCCGGTTCAGGCTTTTGACGATTCGCCGCCCGATCCGCAACGCGTCGTGCTCGTCGGCGGCGAGGTAGTCGGCCAGGCCGCTGACGCGGGCGTGCATCTCGGCGCCGCCCAGCGACTCGTCGTCGGACTCCTCCCCGGTGGCCATCTTGACCAGCGGCGGCCCGCCGAGGAAGACCTTCGCGCCCTCCTTGACCATGACCACGTGGTCGCTCATCCCCGGCACGTACGCCCCACCGGCCGTGGAGTTGCCGAAGACCAGGGCGATCGTGGGAATCCCGGCCGCCGACAGGCGGGTCAGGTCGCGGAAGATCCGGCCGCCGGGGATGAAGATCTCCTTCTGGGTCGGCAGGTCGGCACCGCCGGACTCCACCAGGTTGATCAGCGGCAGCCGGTTCTCGAAGGCGATGTCGGCCGCCCTGAGCGTCTTGCGCAGCGTCCACGGGTTGGACGAGCCGCCCCGCACGGTCGGGTCGTTGGCGACGATCACGCACTCGACGCCCTCCACCACCCCGATCCCGGTGACCACACTCGCCCCCACCGGGAAGTCGCTGCCCCAGGCCGCGAGCGGTGAGAGCTCCAGGAACGCCGAGTCGGGGTCGACGAGCAGCTCGATCCGCTCCCTGGCGAGGAGCTTGCCTCGCGCGCGATGCCGGTCGACGTACTTTTCGCCGCCGCCCGCCACGGCCTTGGCGTGCTCGGCGTCGAGTTCCGCCAGCTTGGCGAGCATCGCCTCACGCCGCGCCCGGTAGTCGTCACCCGTGGTGTCCAGGCGGCTCATGACTCCGCTCCCTCGCTTGACACGAACGTCATACCCGCGCCCCTGATCACGTCAAGCAAGGTAGCCCACAACCGGTGCCCCCGCCAGGGATGGTGCTCACGTCCGAGGGATGTTACGCCCGGTAGTTCTTGCCCGGGGGCATGCCGGGGATCGGCTTGGCGATGAGGGCGACGGGGATGAAGAAGCAGATCTGGCCGATCGCGAGGATGAGCGTCCAGAGCGCCTTGTCGTCGTAGTGAGCCGACGCTCTGGCGTACAGCTCGTCGGGGACGCGCTCCCCGGCCGGGTTCGGGGTGAGGACGGCCTCCACGAGTTCCAGCGCGACCCGTTCGGCGTCGGTGAAGTAGAGGGCGTCCCGCCATGACGCCACGGCGGTGATGCGCTCCTCCGTCTCACCGGCCTTGCGGAGATTGTCGGTTTGTCGGATCGCGTGGTAGGTGCTGCCGACGATCTGCCCGGCGCGGAGCTGTACCAGGCCGACGGTGATCTGCGGAATCGCACCGTTCTGGACGGCCTTGATCATGGCTCCGGCGATCGACATCACCTCGGGAAAGAACTGGGAGGGATCGGGCAGACGCGACCTGAGGTCGTCCTGCTCGGTACTGCTGGGGGTGGACGTCACGATGTCTTCCTCTCGATGTCAGCGGTGTTTCCGAAGCTCACGCCCCGATGGTGGGCCGTCCTCGACCCCGTGGAGGACGGCCCGTCTTCCGAGGTGAGACTTCCGACGGTGACCCGCGTCCCGGGTCGGGGTGCGGAGTTCTCCAGCGTTCTTTAGCGGTCTCCCGCGTGCTGGACGGTGTCCGGGAACTCCGACGACACAACCGCCGAGAATGTGAGGCGACGCGACCGGCCTCACAGTTCGGCGCGCTGTCTCGTCGATCCGGTGAGCGCAGCCACACCAGCAACCACACCGAGGGAGCCGACGCCACCATGACCGTCCCGCCCGAGCCAGGAGACGACCTGACCGACCCGAGCCTGAGCGCGGTCATGAGCGAGCGGCGTCAGCTGATCAATCTCGCCTACCGGCTCCTCGGCTCCCTGGCCGACGCCGAGGACGTCGTGCAGGAGACCTACGCCCGCTGGTACGCCATGTCGCGGCGACAGCGGGAGGCCATCGAGTCGCCCGGCGCCTGGCTGACGACGGTCGCCGGCCGCGTCTGCCTCGACCTGCTCGGTTCGGCACGTGCCCGGCGGGAGCGCTACGTGGGCGAGTGGATCCCCGAGCCGCTGCCGGACCGTACGGAGCTGCTCGGCGGGCGGCCGGGCGGCGCCGTGACCGACCTGACCGACCCCGCCGATCGGGTCACCCTCGACGAGTCGGTCAACATGGCCTTCCTCGTCGTGCTCGAATCGATGACCCCGGCCGAACGCGTCGCGTTCGTCCTGCACGACGTCTTCCGTTACTCCTTCGCCGAGGTGGCCGAGATCGTCGGCCGTACCCCGGCGGCCTGCCGCCAGCTGGCCTCCTCGGCCCGCCGCCGCATCCGCGCCGCACAGGTCCCCGCGACCCCGGCGGCCCGGCGCGCCGACGTCGTCAGGGACTTCAAGCGGGCGTGGGAGGCCAAGGACATCGACGCTCTCATCGGACTTCTCGACCCCAAGGTGACGATGGTCTCCGACGGGGGCGGTGTCGTCAGCGCCCTGCTCCGCCCGATCGAGGGCGGCGAGCAGATCGCGCGCTACGCGATGGCGATCGCCGACCTGGCGCCCGGGATGACGATCCTGGAGCGAACGGTCAACGGTCAGCCCGGTCTGGTCGCTCAGCGCGACTGCGTCACCGAGGCGGTGATGGCGTTCGAGGTCGCGGGTGATCGGGTCACCCGGATCTGGGCCGTACGCAACCCCGAGAAGCTCCGGCCCTGGACGACGGCATAGCAGGCACGCCGTCGTCGCCGTCTTCCTCCGTCCCGCAGCGGTCAAGGAGTCATCCGTGTTCTTGCGTGTCGTGATCGCTCTGCAAACCCTGGTCGTCTTCACCGCGCCGATCACCGCGGGCCTGTTGCTGTCCTCGCCCGGCGGACGGGCGTTGCACAGCGCTTCGGCGTACAGCGTGTTCACCGTGGCGGTGGTGCACCTGGCCACCGCGATCCTGTTGTGGCGTCCGGGCGGCGGCTCACCCAGGCCCATCCTGTACGCGGCCGTGTTCCTGGGACTCACGCTGGCGCAGGTGGCGCTGGGCATCGCGGGGATGACGACCCTGCACCTCCCGTTGGGGGTGCTGCTGTTCGGCATGAGCCTCCTTCACCTCAGCCGCATCCTGACCGGCCAACGCACTCCGGTATAGCTGATGCGGCCACTCGCCAATGCCCCCACCTGGAGAAATGGCAAATCACGACAATTCGCATGGTGTTGTGAAGTTTCCTTCCCTCTTGTCCGGTTTGCTGCTTTCTAATACTGTTCGCCGTGAATTCATCCTTTCCTGGCCGGGGCTCTCCCCAGAGTCACCCCCCGTCCCCTGTCTGGAGTTGAAATGCGGTTTCGCACGACGACGTGCAGAAAATCCCCCTATGGGAAGGTGCTAGGTGTAGCGGTCCTCGTATCGGCCGTGCTCGCCCTGACACCGACCTCCTCGGCGCAGGCCGGTCCAGCCGGCGACAAGTGCAGCACCGACCCCACCGCCCACGCGGCCGACGTGCCGAGCCCCGAGCAGTTCTTCGGCTTCCCGCTGGGCCAGGGACAGCCCAGGGTCCTCACGACAGAAGAGATCAACAATTACCTGAAGGCCGTGGGAAGCGCCTCCAAGCGCGTGGTCACGGGAACGATGGCACACAGCGTCTCCGGCCAGGAACTGCCCTACGCCATCGTGTCGGACCAGCACCACATGGTTCCCGGCCAGCTGAAGAAGATCGCCGATCAGGTCGGTTCGCTGCGCGACCCACGCTCGCTGAAGGCCGACAAGGCGGCGCGGATCGCCAAAGACTCTCCCGCCATCGTCTGGATCACGGGCAACGTGCACGGCGGCGAGAAGAGCGGCGCGGACGCCGCGCTCAGGACCCTGTACGAACTCGCGAGCGGCCTGTCCTGCGACGTCGCCAAGCGCAACGACAACCTCGTCACGGTCATCGTGCCGACCCAGAACCCGGACGGCCGCGACGCGAACCGCCGGCAGAACAACTACGGCTTCGACCTGAACCGGGACTGGTTCGCCCGCACCCAGCCGGAGACCGACGCCAAGATCGAGATGCTGCGGAAATACCCGCCACAGGTCTTCGTCGACGCGCACGAGATGGGCGGCCGGCAGTACTTCTTCCCGCCCAACGCCGACCCGATCCACCACGAGATCGCCGACCAGCCGGTGAACTGGATCAACCGTATCGGAGCGGCGAACGGCGAGGGCTTCGGCTACAACGGCGCCTGCCGCCCCGGCGTCACCACCGAGTGTTACTTCAACTACTCGACGTACGACCTGTTCTACATGGGCTACGGCGACACCGTGCCGGCCGCGGGCTTCGGCGCCGCCGGCATGACGTACGAGAAGGGCAGCGCCTCGGCCGTGGAGGACCGGGTGCAGCAGCAGTTCAACACCCAGTGGGCCACGACCGGCTGGGCCGCCGACAACAAGAATGAGGTCCTCAACGGCTACTACTCGATCTGGCGGACCGCGATCGAGGAAGGGGCGGCCGGCACCCTTCAGCCGAACGAGGTCGTCCAGCCGACCAACACGGTCCAGTTCCCGGTGCCCGACATCAAGATCCGTTCGTACTTCCTGCTGCCCGACCGGCAGATCGGCGACGTGCGCCGGCTGGTCGAGCGGCTGCGCGACATGGACGTCGAGGTCTACCGGCTGAAGAACCCCGTCACGGTGCCCAGCGCCAAGATTCTCGGCGGCCGGAGCGCCGCCAACCTCACGGTTCCCAAGGGCGCCTACTGGATCCCGATGAACCAGCCGCAGAAGCACTGGATCCAGGCGCTCATCGGCGAGAACCCCTACGCCCCGTTCCCGTACTTCTACGACGTCTCCTCGTGGAGCAACCCGCTGCTGATGGGGGTCGACACGATCTACACCGGGGACGAGCTGTCACCCAAGGTCGACCTCGTCAAGGACATCGAGGGCGGGATCGCCTCCTCGGCTCCGCCGAAGGGCTCCTACTCCTACCCGCTGGACTCGGCCGCGGCCTCCGAGCTCACCTTCAAGCTGCTCGCCTCGGGCGTGCCGCTCTCGCGTGACCTGACGAGCGGTGTGGTCAGCCTGCCCGCGGGCGCGCTCACCCCGAACACGCTGGACAAGCTCGCCAAGTCGCTCGGCGTCACCGTCATGGGCGGTTCGGCGGCGGCCTCCGGCAGCCCGCTGCGCACCCCGGACGTCGGCCTGTTCGCCGGAACCGGCATCACCACGACCTCCGGGTCGTACGGCGAGACCCGCTACGTGCTCGGCAACCGCTGGGGCCTGGACCTCAAGCCGGTGACCACGGCCGACATCAACGACAACACCCCGGCCTTCACCGAGCGGACCGTCGTGCTCGTGCCCGACGGAAGCAGCTCCACGGGCGGCCTGACCGCCACGGGCCAGGCCAACCTCAAGCAGTGGGTGGCCGCGGGCGGCACCTACATCGGACTGCGCAACGAGGGCACCCGGGTCGCCCGCGCCGCGGGTCTGACCTCCACGACCGAGAAGCCCAAGCCGACCGGTTACCAGGTCATCGGATCGCACTTCCGAGTGGACGTGGCGAGCGACAACCCGGTGGCGCTCGGCCGTCCCCTGGAGGATTTCCAGTTCAACAACGGTGACCCCATCCTGAACCCGAGCACCACCGGCAGGAACGTCCTCACATACCCGTCCGACAGCAGGTTCTGGTCCAACGGCTACACGGTGGGGTCCGACGCGCTCAAGGGCACGGCCGCCATCGTCGACGAGCCGACCGGTGCCGGACGCGCCGTCCTCTTCGCCTACAACCCGCTGTTCAGGGCGTACAACGAGAACGGTATCCACCTCGTCGCGAACGCCCTGCTGTACCAGGGGGGAACGCCCGCCGCCCAGCAGCGGACCCTGCGTGCGGAGCCCTCGCGCAGCGCCGCGGAGCAGGCGGAGGAACTGCCCAACCTGGGCGGGGAGTGGCGGCCGATCACCATCGAGGTGGCCGACGCCGACCTCGCGCGGGCACAGGCGGTGATCGAGAAGTACACCGACACGGCACAGACGGCGTCCGCCGCGGGCTCGACGTACATCACGATCCCCAACCCCGACGGCCTGACGGCCGACGAGCACCCGTTCGTCCGCGACCTGATCCGTGATCTGGACGGCGCGGGCATTCCGCTCCGCTCCGTCGTCGCCTGATCCCGGTATCCGTCTCATGGAACACGGCGGGCCCGGCCGGATTCGTCCGGCCGGGCCCGCCGTCGTGCGTCCGTGTGAGTAAGGAAGGCCGACGCGCCAAGATGTCTGCCCGATGGGGCGCATGTTCCACCGGAGCGGGGGAAGCGGCAGACGCATGGATGAGAAAGACGAAGCGTCGAAGGCCGCCACCGGACTCTCCATGGGCATCGCCGTCGGCGTCGCCATCGGTGCCGCCCTGGGAGTGGCACTCGGCAACCTGGCCATGGGCATGGGTATCGGTATCGCCGTCGGCGCCGGTTTGGGAGTGGCCTTCACGACCGGCAAGAAGAACAACGAGGGCAAGGGGTGAACAACCAGCGCGTACGCCACGTGAGGGAAACCATGGCCCCTCGGATCGGGTGACGCCGCTCGCGCCCTGTGAGACGACAGGCCGCGCGGCGGCCTGGGTTCGGCAGGTGGCGCCGTTGGATTTTTGTGGTCAGCGGGACAACTTGCGGCGGGCCCTGTCCGATACCACTTGGAGGACCTTGGCATCGCTCTGAGGGGTGGGCCATATCTGAAGGTGAAACGAGTCGATGATCACCGTGGAACGCAGGTCGAAGGCCTGGTCCATGTTGCGGGCGTGGTAGCGCAGCCGGTACCAGCCGGCCTTGGACGGCAGCTGTGGCAGGGCGATGTACTTTGTGGAATCCCAGGCAATGACCGCGAGTGGGTCGCGGTCGGTTTGGAAGCTGGCCTCGACCACGTCCTCGTATTCCTCCAGCAGCGGCTCCGGGGCGTGGTGGTGCAGGGATACGGTCAAGTCGATGTTTCCCAGATAGAGGCCGGTAACGAAGTGGGCTCCTCCTCGTACAGTTCGCAGGATGCCCGCGTTCGACAGTCCAGGTGCTTTCGGCTCTGGGTGCACGGTTCGATACGTGTTGCCGTCGAACAGGTAGAACTGCGCGTAGTTCACGGGGAACTCAGCACGGATGAGGGTGTTCTCGGAGTCTCCGGAGACGACGGTCTCAACCGTTGAGCTCACGCTGTTCCTTTCAGTGTCAGGTAACGCGGCGGGTCCCGGGGTTCGATGTTCCGAACCCCGGGACCCGGTTTCATGTCGGTCTATCAGGTGGGGTCCGCCAGGAATAGCGATTCATTGCTACTGGTGCCGTTTGAGTCGGCCAGCACGCCCTCGATCTCGACCAGCCACCGACCGGGCTACTCGCCGAAGCGAAAGCCCTGGCCCGGCGACTGGTCACGGTCATGCCCGTATAGCCGGTGCCCGTCAGCCGAACTCGCCGTTCCTGATGCCGCTGATGAAGGCGGTCCACTCCGAGGTGGTGAAGATCAGGCTCGGTTTGTCGGGGGTCTTCGAATCACGTATCGCGACGATGCCGGGAAGGTTGCGGGCGACTTCCACGCAGTTGTTGTTGTCGCCTTGGCTGAGGGTGCTCTTGTGCCATTCGGCGCTAGACAGATCCATTGGTGTCTCACAACCGGTCGATGAGTTCGGACAGATATGCGATCGAGGCGTCAGCTCCAAGTGCGTCGGCGACGAGGCGCTGCATCATCAGGTTATAGCGTTCGAGCTGTTTGGGCTCTTCAAGGTAGAGATTGTCTGTCGGTGTTTCAATATAGACAACGTTCTGATCAGTGAAATCAGGGAATTCCAGAATAACAAAATGGCCCGACATGCCGACATGCAGGCCTGCCGACATCGGCATGACCTGAATGGTCACGTGCTCAAGCGGATGGGTGTTGATCAACTTGCGAAGTTGGTCGCGCATGACCTCCGTGTCACCTACCGGCCGTAGCAGGGCTGCCTCATCGATGATCGCCCGGTATCGGGGCGGGTTCGGACGCCGCAGAATCTCCTGTCGGCGCATCCGAGCTTCCACGCGCTTGTCGAGCTCGGCAGGATCATAAGACAGGGAGGCTCGGATCAGTTCGGCTGTATACGCGGAGGTTTGCAGCAAGCCAGGGATCACGAGGGGTTCGAAGGTGTCGATTGAGGATGCCTCGGCTTCGAGTCCTACGTAGGTGCCGGTGAAGACACCTTTGTACTGCTCCCACCATCCCCGCTCGCGAGCACCCCGGACGAGGTCCATGACCGCTTCCCGGTGAGCGTCCTCTGCCCTGTACAGATCAAGGATGTCTCGGATGTCGCGAGGTCGTGGCCGGGCCGTTTTGCCTGTTTCGAGACGCGAAATCGTGGCCCGTGACATGTCCAGCGCCTGAGCGACCTCCTCCATGGTCAGGCCTGCGGCCTCGCGCAAACCCCGGAGTTCGGCGGCCAGGCGCCGTCGGCGCACCGTTGGACTCTGGCCACTGTATGTCATCGGTTACCTCCAGGGCGTAGGGAAGTCGATCGTAGAGCACCTGGCACAAGGGAAGACATATCGGTCGAGTTTCAAAATGAGAGTTGCAGTATGGACTGTGCAGGCCACATCATAGGGCCGCGAGCGAACACGTTGTGTGAGGAGATCATGATTCTGCGTGACATCAGCTGTTGCCTGAGTCGGGTTCCAACCTCGTGCTTCTGAGCTCGCGTACGCCAAGTGCGGCACTCCCTCTATCGGCCTCGCCCTCGCTGGAGCACTTATGAAGACACCTCGAAACGCCCTTGAGGCGTACTGGGATCTGCCTGCCGATCCCGAAGCGGTCGGTAAGGCGCGCGGCCTCGTGCGGGAGGCCCTCGCCGCTTGGGACATGTCCTCCGTGGCGGAGAACGTGACCATGGTCGTGTCCGAGCTGGTGAGCAACGCGATCCTGCACGGCAAGGCGCCGATCACCCTTGCCCTGTATCGGTACGGGCGGGTCGTCCGTGGGGAGGTCACCGACCACAGTGCTGTGTGGCCGAGCCCGGTCCCGGCCGGCCCGGAGGAGGAGCACGGTCGTGGGCTGGCGATCGTCGCGGCCTACGCCGACCGGTGGGGCGTCGTACCGGCGTCGGAGGGCAGGCCGGCGGACGGCAAGACCGTCTGGTTCGTCTGCGCGGAGTGGAGGTCTCGATGAGCGGTCCGCTGCCCATCGTGGATCTGTCCGACGGGGTGCGCCTGTGTGCGGGGTGCGGCACCCACATCGTCACGCTGGCGGCGGCGGTACGTCTGATCTGGGCCGACGTCACCGACGACGTGATCCCGGCCGAGGCCGTCGAGCAGATCACCGCGCCGGTCGCCGACATCTGGGTCGACGTGCTGTGCAACCCGTCCTGCCCGCCGGGCGGCCGCGAGCGGTACCCGGGCTGACTCGACGCCACCACGCCGGGCGGCCCTCCCCGTCCGGTACCGGCAGCAGGGCACCACCACCTCGTCTCTGACCAAGGGGTCAGATGTTCAGCCGCTGAGGTCGGCTTCGATGTCGCTCATCTTTCGAACCAGTCGCGTGTTCCCCGGGACACGGATGAATCCGTACTTCTCATAGAAGCGCGCCGCCTCCTCGTCGAGGGCGTCGACGACGACCAGGCGAGCCGCCACGCTCCGAGATGACTCCAGTGCCCTGCTGAGGGCGTGGACGAGCAGACGACTGCCCAGGCCGCCGCCCTGCAATGTTTTGTGGAGTGCCAGTCGCGCCAGGATGACGGCGGGAATCTGGTTCGGGCCGCCACGACCTGCCTTGGAGGGGATCTCGTCTTTCTGCAGCAGATGACCGGCAAGGGAGTAGTAGGCGACGACGTCGTGCTCTCCGTCTGCGGTCCACACGAAAGTACGGGCGGTGCGGTTCTTTTCAGCCTGCAGGGCTGATGTGCTCAACCAGAAGTTCAGCGACTCCTTCCCGCAGTCGAACGAATCCGTGCGGTGCTGCTGGTTGAGCGACTGAGGGTCGTACACCCGTTACTTCCTTTTCGGAATCTCTCGGCTCTCCCGGGCGGCACGGGTCAGCGCTTCGTTCCGCTGCGGGGGGGCGTCAAGTGAGTCGATGATCGCTTCGAAGAAGTCGGGAGGCACGACGGTGATCCGTTCATGGCGCATGACCTCTTCGGCCGCGTCGAGGGCGGCGTGGAGAACGAAGCCGGTGACGGTCTCCCGTCTGGCGTGGGCGGCCTGTTCGATCAGGTTCTTGTCTTCCGTGCTGATGCGGACTTCGAGTCGGCTTCTGGTGTCGTGCCTGGGGGAGGCGGTGTTGCCGGGCGCGGGACGGGTCATGGCTGCTGGCTCCTCCACAGCGGATGTCGGCGTTGCGCCGACGCCGGTCGGCGCCGCAGTACGCGGCGCTCTTCGACCGTAGGGAGATCACTCCCCACTGCTTAGATTCTGTACGGACAGTGTCCGTACGAATCGGCTGGATGTCAATCCGCCGACGGTGGTTCGGCCACCATCGGTGGGGATATGCAGGGCTTTTTCCGAAGTGGGCGATCTACCCGCACACCCTGGGCAGGCCGCACACCTTCTTCGTCATCTTCTTTGCCTGGTTGACGATTTTCCTGCCCGCTCCCAGGCCGTTGCCGACGTCGGTGTAGACGAACAGCGCGGCGCCCCGGCGGGCGACGATCCCCAGCTCGGCAGGCTCACGGTCACGCTTTCCTCGCTTGTGGAAGTGGCCCGCGACAGACAGGGCCTCGTCTCCGACGCGCAATGGCTTGCCGACGTAGCCGAACCCGCTGCCGCTCTTCGTCGTCGCCCGCCTCGGGCACCTGGCCAGGTCCGCCCGGAGCTTACGGAACGCGGCCTGGGTGGACCTGGTGCTCCTGTACAGCACGAGCTGTTCGCCGCCCCCGGAGGGAGCGCTGTTGGAGTACGTGATGGTGCGCATCGCGACCCGGCCGTCACGGGGTTTCCCCTTCGTGCGACAGGGATTGAGCGCGAGCTGCCGGGACAGGCTGTTACTGATCTCCCACCACTCCTCGTCCGCGATGACCGGTCCCGCAGCCGCCGCGCGCTCGGTCAGCAGGAAGCCTTTGGGGATCTCGGTGGTGCCCGCGTGGGCCGCGCTGGTTCCGCCCATCAGCGATCCGATCACCAGTACTGTTGCCATCGCTTGGTTGATCACGACTGTTGAGACGCGGAATCTTCTCGACGGGTTACCCCGCCTCCCTGTAACAAGCTGGTCACAGGAGGAGACTCCTGCAACTCGCCCCTGGTGAGGGTGGCCCCGGCGCGATCTCGCACTTCGGCCGGGCGCACCGTCACCGCCGTCAGCGGCCCGAGCGCGTCGGTGACCACGAACCGTTTACCGATGATGCTCATGGAGTGTTACGTGAATTTGACGAGCTTTCGTCTCGTGATAGTGCTGGCTCTGTCCATCTCCATGACCTCCGGCTGCGGCGCTCGGCAATCTCCGGCTAGGGGAAATGGGCAGACAACCGGAACGACATACCGCATAGACACATCGGTGCTTCGGGCGATGATTGTCGACTACGACCACAAGAGTTCACCCGAGGAGCTGGTTAAGTCCAGAGATCATGAAGCCATCGTCATCGGAAGTGTCGAGGGGTTCGAACAGGGGCGAGACATATATGACATCGAAGGTGACCCCTATCCGGACAAGCGTGTGGTCATGCACGTTCGCGTCGACTCCACCGTAAAGGACAACGGGATTGTCAGTGGCGGTCGCGTCTATGTCGACCTGGATCAGGGGGGTCTGTATCACAACGGAAAGCCCCGTAGGTCTCTTGATGATTTCCGAAAGGCCATACCTGCCGGTGTGAGGGTGATGCTCTTCCTCTTCTCGGATCGGCGAACGGCCTTACGGATCGAAGGGGCCGAGAACGGTCTGCCGAGCGGTGCCGTTCTGGCAACCCCGGATGCCCAGGGGATGGTCTTCGACGACGGCTCGAAGCTCGTGGGCGGACAAGAAGACCTGGAAGGCGAGTGGAAGGCGATGGGGAGCATCGACGAAGTCGCCCTCCGGGTGAAGAAGGCGCTGGGCGTCGAATGACCTGATGACCCACCGCCGGAGTCCGGACCACAGGGGAAACCTCGGGCCGCGGTCGTCGCCGAGGGCGACGTGTTCGGCTACATCGCCGGTGGCAGGGGGATGGTGTAGAGGGCTCTCTTCTCGCTCAGCCATTGGTGGTCGATGAACCGGCCGCTCATGCGTCCGGTGAGGAAGAGGTAGGTCTCCAGGCAGACCCGTCCGTGGTGTTCGGGTTCGACGACCCAGGATCCGGAGCGCACGACTTCGGGGGACTCGGGGCAGCCGACTTCTCGGAGGTAGGGCTCGACCATGGAGCCGGGTTCGGTGATGACCTCTCCGTACCAGCGTTGGGTCGCCCAGCCGGTCGTGGTGCCGTCGCCGTGGAGGAGGTCGTAGACGTAGGCGTTCACGGTGCGGATCTGGAGGAAGCACAGGCCCGCGTCCGCCGGATTTCCGAGCCGGTGGCCTCCACGTCGCGGGGTGTGGACCGTACAAAAGGCCGGTGGCCTTGGATCTGGTCCTCCCTTTGACCGGGGGAGATCAGTCGCTGAGGTCGGCTTCGATGTCGCTCATCTTTCGAACCAGTCGCGTGTTTCCCGGGACTCTGCTACCGCCGACTCGCCAAATGAGTCACCGTCTTAGCATTGTTTTTAGTCCGGAAACTACAGACGAGCCCCTAATGGCCGCAAAATGACAGCGTTGTCGTCTCAGCTCTGACAAGGAGCTTGGTTATGCGCTCAGCACTTCCACGCACGCTGATGGCGGCAGCCATCGCCCTCGCAGCGGTCCTCGTCCCGGCCGAGCCCGCGTCCGCGGGCATCTGGCAGCTCTCCGACGGCTTCGAACCGGCGTCGAACCCGGCCGCCCGCTGGACGTTCACCGACCAGGGCGACTGCGACACCCCGTACTTCCAGAGTGTCGGTGTCGCCTCGCCCCGTACCGGCACCGGCATGGCCGGCTTGCGCGTCAGCAACACCGGCGGATGGTGCGCGATCGGCCGGACCATCTTCCTCACCCCGGTGCCCGCCCACCCCGGCGCCCGCTGTACCGCGGGCGTCTGGCTGGACCTGCGCAACGCCGCGGCAACCTTCAACCTGGAGGTCATCAACCCGGCCGACTGGACCTACATCGCCCTGAAGACGGTACCGGTGGACCAGACGGTGGACCCAGGCTGGCGCCTGCACACGGTGAGCTGGACCGCGCAGCGCTCCGATGTCGTGCTGCGGCTGACCGTGGCAAAGGCCTTCAACCACCAGTTCGCCCCACGCGCCGAACTCGACGACGTCGTCGTCCAGTGCGCCTACTGACTGCTCTGACTCAGTGAAAGTGGCACGCGTCCAGCTCGAAAGCCCTTGGCCGTGCCACCTTCATTGAGCCGGGACACAGTGGTGTGTCCCTGGTCTTGTGGAGGCGGGTTCTTGGATTCTTGTGCCACTCGTTGAGAGGAGATTGGCATGGGGGCCCCGAGCACCGCCGGAAGCAGCACCCGGCCACCACCTGCTCCGTCTGCGCCTCTCAGGCGCCGTGGTGACAGGGTCCGCCGTGGTGCCTGGCCGTGTCGGCGGGCACGTTCAGTGTGGGGTTGCGGTCGAAGAACCCATAGGGCGTCAACGAGAATCTGGCATGGTCGACCGGCATCACCGGCCAGTCCTCAGGTCGCGGGAAGTGGGTCACGCCGAAGGTGTGCCACAGCACGATGTCTTCACCGTCCAGGGGGCGGTCGCCCGCGACATACGCCGGTAGGCCGTCGCCGCCCGGGTTCTGGTTGACGAACTCGCCTGCCGGATATCGCTCTTCGGACGCGTAGCGGGTGATCCACAGTTCTCGGGTGGTGAACGCCGCCCGGGCGGCGATTGAGGAGGAGGGGTCGGCCAGCAGGGTCGGGTTCTGCTCGGTGCGCAGGACGTAGCCGGTCGGCTGGCCGAGCCGGTTGGTGCGCTCGGTGCTCACGATGTGCCAGGTCCGCCCGACCGAGGCGTCCGCGCTGCGTACCCCCTGGGCCTCGCTGGCGATCCGGGTCCGGGTGTAGCTGAAGGCGTTGCCGTACGGGTTTTCCGACGAGAGCGGTACCCGGGCCGCGTCGACCTCGTCGACCGCGTTACAGACGCCATCGACCATCATGTCGAGGCGGGCGCTGAACAGGTGCTGGTGGAACGGGGCGCCCAGGCCTGGCGCTACCTCGCCGGCGTAGGGCCATTCTCGTAGCCCGCGGTAGGCCGTGGTGAACAGGATGCCGGTGAGCTTGGCCTCGCACTCGATCCTGCCGTCGAGGTAGAGGTACCAGAAAAAGCCGTAGTCGTAGTTGCCGACCGTGGTGAAGAAGGAGATCACCAGGCGGCGCTGGCGGCGGACCTCGGCCGAGTTGGGGGTGTAGATGTCGGTGTGCTTCCAGAGCGTGCCGTAGTCCTCCTCGTGCAGGCAGATCGCGTTGGGGATCTGCTGCACGTTGCCGAGTTCGTCGGCCAGGTCGACGTCGACGTAGTGGATCTCGCCGAGACAGTCGCAGCCGTGAGTGAGCGAGTTCGCATACCGGCCGAAGAGGTATTCGCCGGCGTCGAAGTAGTTCTGCCAGAAGCGGACCGGCGCCGGGTCGCCGTAGGGCACGACCATCTCTGCGATGGAGGCGCGATAGATGACCGGCCGCAGCTCGCCGTCGTGGTCGGGGTCGGTGTAGGCCACATGGTGGAGCACCAGGCCTTCGCGGGCGTCGAAGCCGAAGTGCAAAGACCAGTTCGCCCAGGTGATCCGATCGCCCTGGACCTGGAACGACGGCCCGTCGGGCTGGGTGATCTCGATGGGTTTCAGGGTCTCCAACGGTGCCGGGCGCCCCTGCGGCAGGTGGAACGTGCTCGGCTCCTGCGGCAGCGGGAAGATACCGATGTCGATGACCTCGGTCGCCTTCTTCTCGATCAGGTCGACGTAGGCGCTCAGCCCGTCCACCGGGTGTGCCCAGACGTGGGCGTCGGGGTCGAGCGTGGCGAAGCAGAGCACCCGGATGATCCGCCTGCCCTTCTCGCCGGGCAGGCCGAAGACGCCGGCTGACAGCGGCGCGCATCTGACCTGCTCGGTGGTCAGGTCGCGCCTGGCCAGCGCCTCGACCCAGGCCGGTTCCTGGGCGAGGATTCCCTCGACCGACATGAACTCTTCGGCCATGATCGGCATCGCGCCGCGAGAGCCGTCGACATCGACGATCGTGGCGACCGCGCCGGTGGTGAGGTCGACGCTGACGTCTCGGGCGTCGCCGGTCGTGGTGTCGAGCAGCAGTACCCGCGCCTGGCGGTCGGGCCTTGGCCCGGTACCGGCCTGGAAGGCGAGTACCTGCTGTTTGTGTGGTTCGAGTAGGCCGATGTAGACGAAGCGGACGCTCTCGCCGGCCAGGCCGGCCTCGCGTACCAGGGTGACGGTCTGCTCGATCTCGGTCGCGGTGAGGCTGGAGACCGGGGTGGTCAGGGGGGTCATGGGGTCCTTTCTCGGGTGGGTCGGCGTCGAGCCGCTCAACGCGACGCTCTGGGCAACAGCAGCGGGATCGAAAACGACGCGACGCCGTCGCCCTGGTCAACGACGGGACTGGCACTGGTACTGGAGACATCCAACGGTCACATATACGGTTCATGTGATCACTTAAAGTCACTATCCATGGTTGCGTCCTGCCGCGCAACTGGTGAAATGACCCAAACCCGCTCCGAGAAGACCCCAAACGGCGGTGTCGTTGCCGGTGCTGCCGTAGCTTCTGGGGCGGAGGGCGCTTTTCACTGCCGTGGCGCCGGTGGCAGGGCGCGTTACGGACGCGCAGAGCCCGGCCTGCGCGCGGGCCTGTTCGGCACACGGTTATGCCTCTGCTGAGGTGCGGCAAGAGGCGAGGGGGTGGACCCGCCGACGCCGGCCGGGCGCCAGCCGCTGCGCGGGCCGCCTGCGCTGACGGCTCGAACCTGCGGGTGCGCTCCTCGGGCATCGTGCACACGGTGGCGATGACGACCTGGCCGGGCGGGGGCCGGAGCAGCACCTTACGCTCAGGGCGGTTGAACCCCAGCGCCCTGAGTTCTCTCTCACGATCGAACCCCAGGCGCCGGGGCCCCGCCGGGCCCCCGCCGGGCCCCCGTCGGGCCTGCGCCGGAGAAGCGGCGGAGTCTTTTCGCATCCGCGGTGCTTGCCCGCCGAGAAACCACTCCATCAGCGCCGGGTCGGCATCCCACCCAGATTCACATCATCCCTTCCGTTGTCGCTTTCTGCCGCGGCCGGCCGTGTGGTTCCTGGCGGGGTTGTCGCGCGTTGTGGCAGGCAGGGTGATCTCTCGGTGGTTCGTCAGCAGCAGCCGGTGCTCGCCGCGGCGCCGACCGGCTGGTCCGGGGCCTGTTCCGCAGTCGGGCCGCAGACGCACGGGGCCGCGGGGTCCTGGTCGGCGGTCGCGGACTTGCCCAGGACGTCGGCGTCGGCCTTGACCACGTACACCTCCCACGGCTCGGCGCCGGGACCGGTCACCCACACCTTGTCCTGCAGGGCGTAGCAGCAGGAGGTGTCGTTCTCCTCGAAGGTGGCGAGCCCGGCGTCCTTCAGTCGCCGGGTGGCCGCCTCCACCTGGGCGGTGTCGGTGACCTCGACGCCCAGGTGGTCCAGGCGGGTGTCGTGGCCTTCCTCACCCTCCAGGAGCACCAGCTTCAGCGGCGGCTCGGCGATGGCGAAGTTGGCGTAACCGGGGCGGCGCTTGGCGGGTTCCACGCCGAACAGCTTGGAGTAGAAGGCGATCGAGCCCTCCAGGTCGGAGACGCGCAGGGCGAGCTGGACACGGGACATGGTGGTCCTCCAGGAGGTTCCGGCGGGTGGTGGCGGTCACCACTCGCATCGCTGTTTCGATGGATATCTATTCAGCGGATGTCGCCAGCTTGCAATGTTGCTTAGAGATCTGTCAACTTAGAGCTATGTCGAAACAAGCGCTGCCGATCGTGGACCTGGCCGGGACCGACGAGGCCGGGCAGGCATGCTGCGCGCCGCTGGTGTGCGAGCCGCTGAACGCGGCCGAGGCCGAGGAGTTGGCGCCGTTGTTCAAGGCGATCGCCGACCCGGTGCGGCTGCGACTGCTGTCGCTGATCGCCTGCCACGAGGGTGGCGAGGCGTGCGTATGCGACCTGACCAGCGCGTTCGAGCTGACCGGGCCGACCATCAGCCACCACCTGAAGGTGCTGCGCCAGGCCGGACTGATCGACTGCGAACGGCGTGGCACCTGGGTCTACTACTGGGTCAACCCGGGCGTGCTGGCGCGGCTGTCGGCGATCCTGGGACCGCGCCTGCCGGCGATGGCGTGAGCGGCGCCGCGCGGGCGCCGTCCGCCCCGGCAGGGGCCGAAGTGGTGCCGGGGCGGTTGTCGACGCTGGACCGGTGGCTGCCGGTCTGGATCGCCGCCGCGATGGCCGCCGGGCTGGTGGCGGGCCGAACGGTCCCCGGCCTGGGCGCCGCGCTGGAGGTCGTGCAGGTCGACGGCATCTCGCTGCCGATCGCGCTGGGCCTGCTGGTGATGATGTATCCGGTGCTGGCCAAGGTCCGCTACGACCGGCTGGAGACGGTGACCGGTGACCGGCGGCTGCTGGTCACCTCGCTGGTGCTGAACTGGGTGGCCGGCCCCGCGCTGATGTTCGCCCTGGCCTGGCTCTTCCTGCCTGACCTGCCCGACTACCGCACCGGCCTGATCATCGTCGGGCTGGCCCGGTGCATCGCGATGGTCATCATCTGGAACGACCTGGCCTGCGGGGACCGGGAGGCCGCCGCCGTGCTGGTCGCGATCAACAGCGCCTTCCAGGTGATCGCCTTCGCCGGGCTCGGCTGGTTCTACCTGGTCGCGCTGCCGGGCCGGCTCGGCCTGCCCGCCGCCGCGCTGGACGTGTCCACCTGGGACATCGCCCGCTCCGTGCTCATCTTCCTCGGAATCCCGCTGGCGGCCGGATACCTCACCCGCCGCCTGGGGGAGAAGACCAAGGGCCGCACCTGGTACGAGACCCGTTTCCTGCCGAAGATCGGCCCGGTGGCGCTGTGGGGTCTGCTGTTCACCATCGTGATCCTGTTCGCCCTGCAGGGCGACGCGATCACCTCCAAACCGCTCGACGTCGCGCGGATCGCGCTGCCGCTGCTGGTCTACTTCGCGCTCATGTGGGTCGGCGCCTTCGCCCTGGGCCACCTGGTCGGTCTTGGATACGCGCGCACCGCGACGCTGGCGTTCACCGCGGCGGGCAACAACTTCGAACTCGCCATCGCGGTCGCGATCGCCACCTTCGGCGTCACCTCCGGCCAGGCCCTGGCCGGGGTGGTCGGCCCGCTGATCGAGGTGCCCGTCCTGCTCGCGCTGGTCTACCTCTCCCTGGCCCTGCGCCACCGCCTCGCCCGTGCTTAAGGAGCCTTCATGTCCACCGTCCCCGAGGTTTTGTTCGTCTGCGTGCACAACGCCGGACGCTCCCAGATGGCCGCCGCCCTGCTGGAGCATTACGCCGCCGGAGGTGTCACCGTCCGATCGGCCGGATCCGCCCCCGCCGACTCCATCAACCCGGCCGTCATCGCGGTCATGGACGAACTCGGCCTGGACCTGACCCGTGCGTTCCCCAAACCGCTCACCGGCGAGGCCGTCCAGGCCGCCGACGTGGTCGTCACCATGGGCTGCGGCGACGCCTGCCCGATCTTCCCCGGCAAACGCTACCTGGACTGGCAGCTGACAGACCCGGCCGGCCAGGGCATCGAGCAGGTACGCCTCATCCGCGACGAGATCGATGCCAGGGTTCGCGCGCTGCTGGCCGAACTGGTCCCCGCCGCAGGCCGTTCGTGACCACCACTGCGGGGCCGCGCCTCACGGCCATGACCGCGAGGCATGGCGCGCAGGTGCTGGACATCTACCGACTTGGCATCGACGAGGGGCAGGCGACCTTCGAAACCGCCGTCCCGACCTGGGAACACTTTGTGGCGGCCAAGCTGCCCGCCCACAGTCACGTCGCCGTCGACACCGACACCGGCAGCGACCGGGACGGTGACCGGGTGCTGGGCTGGGTCGCGGCGACGGCGGTCTCCGACCGGTGCGCGTACGCCGGGGTGGTGGAGCACTCGGTCTACGTCCACCCCGAGGCCCGAGGTCGCGGTGTCGGCTCCGCGCTGCTCGCGGCGCTGATCGCCTCCACGGAGGCCGCCGGAATCTGGACGATCCAATCCGGCGTCTTCCCCGAGAACACCGCGAGTCTCGCCCTGCACGCACGCGCCGGGTTCCGGGTGATCGGCACCCGAGAGCGGATCGGACGCCACCACGGCGTCTGGCGTGACGTCGTACTGATCGAACGCCGCAGCCCGGTCATTGCCTGACACCACACCCGAGCCCGTCGGCTCGTACCGGACGTCCCGTACTCACCGGGTGCGCCGGTCGAGCTCCGCCGGGTTCGGCCCGGGGAGTCCGTCCGTGGCGCGCAGCGCGTACAGGTTGCCGTTCGAGCTGCCGACGTAGACGAGGCCGCCGGCCACGACCGGCCGGGTCTGGAAACGGCCGCCGGTCTGAAAACGCCAGCGGGGCGCGCCGGTGGCCGCGTCCAGCGCGTGCAGCGTGCCGCCCTCGTCCTGGGCGAAGACGGTGTCCTCGTGGACCGACGCCTGGACGACGAGCGGCCTGCTCCACTGTTCCTTTCCGGTTTCGGGATCGAGGGTGTGCAGGCTCAGGCCTGCGACGTGGACCTTCCCTCGTGACGCGGTGACGTTCCACCGGCCGCTGTCGCCCTCGGCGGCGGCGAGTCTCCATCGCTCCCGGCCGGTGGCGGCGTCCAGCGCGTACGTGCGCCCGGCGAAGTCGCCGAGGTAGACGGTGCCGCCGATCACCACGGGGTCGTACCGGACGGCGGCGTGGACGCGGGCGCGCCACCGGGTCTTGCCGGTGACGGGGTCGAGCGCGGACACCTTCGCGCCGGTGACCACGAAGACGGCCTCCCCGGTCGCGGCCAGGTAACCGGCCGGGTCGATGTTGCCGGTGCCCACGCGGGAACGCCGGAGAAGCGTGCCCGTTTTGGCGTCGAGGGTATACAGCATGCCTTCCCGGCTGCTCACGTGGACGGTGCCGGTGGCCACGACCATACGGCCCAGGGTGCCGGGGACGCGGAAGCGCCAGCGCCGCTTGCCGGTGGTGGCCTCCAGCGCCACGACGTGGGTGAGTCCGACGCTCGCGTACACGCCGCCGTCCTGGATGACGACGTCTTTGACGTTGAGCCGGCGGTTCCACCGCATCCGGCCGGTGGCGGTGTCGATGGCCGCCACCCCGTCGCTCCTCACGCCGTAGAGCACGCCGTCCACGAGCATGGGCGCGGCCGGCCAGGATCTCCACCGCGTCCGGCCGGTGACGGCGTCCAGGGCGTACAGACCGTCGTCGGCGCCGGCGTACACCACACCGCCGTCCACCACAGGGTCGGTGCCGATCCTTCTGTCGGAGAGGTGGGTCCACCCGCCCGTCCGCGCCGGAGGCGGGACGGGCTCCCCCGGCCGATAGCGGGCCATCAGGTTGTCACGCACCCGGGACGCGGCCAGGCGCAGCATCAGTCGCGACGGCGACGTCAGATGGACGATGACCGGGCCCACGTTGACCAGCGCCGCGCCGAAGGTTCCTCCGGGGCCGTGGGCGGTGTAGGAGAAGACGCCCTCGCCCTCGACCGTGGGGTCGTGGTCGAAGCTCTCGTGGCGCCTGGTCAGCTCGGCGGCGGCGGCGAAGAGGGCGCCGGCGTACGGGGACACCCAGCTCACGGAGAGCGAGATGACCCCGCGGTCGTCCTCGGGGGACACCCAGTCGCAGGTCACGGGCCTGGGCAACGTGAGGCGGCCCAGGGATTTGTCTCCCGGGACGTGGTGGAAGTCCCCGCCGAGGTCGCGCGAGGTGAGCAGGGAGCAGGCGTCCGGCCAATCGCCCGGCGGGACGCCGCCGAGCGCGACGGGGCCGGCGGGACGTCCGTAGACGGGACGCAGGGCGGTGATGTGGGCGTCACCGTGGATGAAGGCCATGTGGGAGGTCGCGCCCACGAAGACGGTGGTGTGGGTGAGCGGCCTGTCGAGGGGGAGCGGGACGGGAGGGCCGCTGTCCTGCTCTCGCGAGTTGAGGTAACCGGGCAGCGGCCACGTGTTGTTCCAGTCGAACCCGGGGCGGTCCTCGGCGTCGGGGTGCGGGCCGATCTCCGGTGCCGGGATCTTGGCGGTGGCCCGCTCCAGGTGGGAGCGGGGCAGCGGTGTGCCGTCCCGGGTGAAGAGGAAATCGTCGCCGTCCAACGCCGCGATGACGAAGCCCTCCGACGCCTCCTTGAACCAGAGCCGGACGCCGACGCCCGGCGCGGTGCGCCAGGTGGTCACCGGACGTGTCCAGTTCCGCCGCAGCGTGCGCGGATCGAAGGAGTCGAGCCGCACGCGGCCCTGCTCGCAGCGGCTCAGCAGCAGCAGAGCCCCGGAGGTGGAATCGGTCTCTGCCTCGCAGCCCATTGCCACGGCGGCCCGCGCCCGGACGCCGCCGGTTCGTACGTCGAGCGAGAACAGCCCGGACTCCCGGTGGAAGACGACGACGCCGTACTCGGACACCTGGATCCGCGGGAAGGTGTACTCCCGTGGCCTCGACGGGGGGAGCGCGTGCCGCCACAGCGGTCCGCCGGAGGCCAGGTCGTAGCCGTACAGGGTCCGGTCCGACGATCCTTCGCGGGTCCCGGCCACGACGAGGGTGTCGGCCGTGGCCCACGCGTCGCCGAGGGAGTGGAGCGGGGTGCGAACGGTGAGCCGGATCGCGCCGGTGCCGGGATCGCGCACGGTCACCGTTCCCTCCTCCGGCGCCGCCATGATCAGATTCTCGCCGGACAGGAAGGAGAAGGAGACCTTCTCATCGGCGGGGGCCGACCACACCGTCTTCCACCCCACGAGTTCCAGCGGGGGCCGCCCGTCGTCGGCGACCGCGAGCGCGGCGGCCACCGAGAGCGCCGCCAGGACTCGGAGGCAGCGGGTGATCAGCATGTCCGGCGTTTCCCGCAGGAGACCGGCTGCCACCCTCCCTGCGAGGCCTGCCGGTAGTGGGACCGGTACCGGTCGGCCTCGCCGGTCAACCGGAACGGCCCTCCGTCCGGTCCCTTGACCACGACCTCCTCTGTACGGCCGTCCGCGAGCACCGTGACCCGCAGATCGAACTCGTAGTACGCCTTCTTGCCGGTGAAGCTCAGGCTGAGCGTGACCGGCTCATCCCGTTTCAGGTCGATCTGCTTCTTCCGGAAGTACGGGGTGTCCCCGCCGGTTGTGAATCGAGGCGCGGGACGGTCGAGGTCGGCGGCCATCTCGACGGTGCTCACCTCGCCGCCGCCGGTGATGGCGATCAGGCGGGCGCCCTCCGACACCGGCCTGCGGGCGAGGACTCGCGGCTCGATGTCCACGATGCGCAGGCTGCTGCGGTTCCCGGTCAGTGCGACGGTGACGTTCATGCTGTCGATCAGGGCCATCCGGTGGCGCGCCAGCATCGCCTCACGCTGTTTGTCCGCGTGGGCGGCGAGCATGAGTGTCCGGTCCTCTGGGGTGGTCACCGGTTCGCGCAGGACGGTGTCGCGCTCGGAGTAGTCGACGGCCACGTGGCCGACGATGATCGGGGCGGCGCCGCGTACCTGCTCGACCGTGTCGGAGCCGTGCGCGTTGTACCACTCGGTGAACACGACGCCGAACGCGGCCAGGATCACGGCGCCGGCGATCCCCGCCAGCCACGCCAGCAGCCCTTTCGACCGGGCGGGATCGGACGCCTCTGCGTCCTCCTGCCGCTGTGCCGTGGTTTCGCGGCCGATCGATGTGCGCTTCTTCCGGCGTGCTCTGCCCATAGGAACGCGTTCCTCCACGACTGATCGTCGAGACCAGAGTAGGTACGAGCTTGCGCGAGAAGGAGTGGTTTCCGGTTATTCACGACTCTCGGCGAGCATGCCCGGCGTGTCCCGCGGATCCGCTGCCTACCCGCACGGGGGAGGAGGACCGCTCGTCCGAGCGGCCGGGGCCGGTGAGGCCGCCGCGCGTGCGCGCGGGCCGGTGGGCGACCTCTTTTGAACGCGTTCAGTGTGCCGCGCTAGGCTGGCCTCACACGTTCTGGGGAGTCCGAATGAAAATAGTGATACCCGGAGGAAGCGGTCAGGTAGGCGTGATCCTGGATCGCGCGATGACCGCCGCAGGACATGACGTCGTGGTGCTGACCAGGCGCCCGGTGCGGGAGCACGACGTGCGCTGGGACGGGGAGACGCTGGGGCCCTGGGTGCGGGAGATCGACGGCAGCGACGTCGTGGTCAACCTGGCGGGGCGCAGCGTCGACTGCCGCTACACCGCCGCCAACCTCAGGGCGATGATGGACTCGCGGGTGCACTCCACCCGGGTCGTGGGCGAGGCGATCGCCGCCGCCGCGCGGCCTCCCCGGGTCTGGTTGCAGATGAGCACCGCCACCGTCTACGCGCACCGCTTCGACGCGCCCAACGACGAGGCGACCGGCGTGATCGGCGGCGGCGAACCTGGTGTCCCGGACTACTGGGCCTACAGCGTCGAGATCGCGAAAGCCTGGGAGCGGGAGCAGGAGCGGGCCGAAACCCCGCACACGCGCAAGGTCGCCCTGCGTACCGCGATGGTGATGAGTCCCGATCGCGGCGGCGTCCTCGACGTCCTGCTGCGGATGACGCGGCTCGGGCTCGGCGGCCCGATCGCGGGCGGCGCGCAGTACATGTCCTGGATCCACGACCGCGACTTCGTCCGCGCCGTCGAGTTCCTGGCCGAGCGGGACGACCTCGCCGGGCCGGTGAACCTCGCCGCCCCAGAGCCTCTGCCGCAGCGCGCGTTCATGCGCGCGCTACGCGCGGCATGGGGAATCCGGGTCGGCCTGCCCGCGACGAAATGGATGGCAGGGCTCGGTGCGTTCGTGCTGCGCTCGGACACCGAACTCCTGCTGAAGAGCCGCCGGGTCGTCCCCGGCCGCCTGCTCGAAGCGGGCTTCACCTTCGACCACGACCACTGGCCGGAGGCCGCCGAAGAGCTCGTACGGCGCGTGCGCGGAGGAGGCCGCGCCCCGGTGTAAGTCTCCCAAGGAGGCGGGCGGGCGTTCCGCGACTCGCGCGGAGACAGCTCCTTCCGGTGACACCCCGTCGGTGTCCGGGGGAACCTCAAAGACCGCAGGAGGGGGTCACCGTCGCCGACGGCGCGTGATCATCTTCCGGTCAGGGAGCGGAGGATGGGCTCGGCATGGGTCCACAGCACCGCGCCACCGATCTCTGGCACGAGGCGCCGGACGGCGCCGGGAATCCGGGCAGCAAGTGTCACCCCGTTGTCCGGCGAGTGGCTGATGTCCTGCTCGCCGTACCAAACGTCGACCGGAACGGCGATCTTCGCGAGGTCGAACGGCCATAGCCCCATGGCCAGGACGGTGTCACGGGCATAGCCGGCCGCCCCCTGGGCGAATCCTTCGTTCAAGGCCCGGCGGTAGGCGGACTCGAACTCGGAACCCCGATATACCGCCAGGTCAGACTCTGGGCTCCCACCCATGACCATGTCCCACATCGCGCCCGCGCCGAAGCCGGCGAAGAACTTCTCCGTCCCGGCCGGGTCGCGGGCGACCTTGTCGACGAGCTCGCGCAGCTCGGCAGGTAGTGCCCCGGCGAACTCCGGCGCGGCGACCTCGTCCGCGGCGGACACGATGGCCAACCTGGCGGCGACGCCTTCCGCGGCGCACGCGAGCGCGAACGGCGCGCCTTGCGAGTTGCCGATCAACGCCGGCGACCCCAACCCGCGTAGTTCGACGAGATGGCGGATGTCGTCGACGAAGTCGGCGAACGTCCGGCCGGACGCGGGTGTCGAGGTGCCGAGTCCCGGGCGGTCCACGGAGACCAGACGCACCCCTAGCGCGTCGACGACATCCGTGCCGAAGCCGAGCCGCCGGCTCGTGGCCGCTCCCGGGCACAGCAACACCGGCATGCCGTCCGGTGGTCCCCACTCAGCCCAGCCAAGCAGTCGTCCGTCCGGGAGCCGGCTCTCCCCGAGCCGAGCGGGGTCGTCGATGCGCACACTCATGGTCCTCATCATGGTCGCGAACGAGCGACGCCCGCATCCGATTTTCGCTGCTGAACGGGGCGGACGGCGCCTGACGCGGCACCGGAACGCCGGAGAGCGCCGATCCCTCGCGCGGGGATCGGCGCTCTCCGGTCTTCCAGGGATCAGGCGCGCCGCCAGCGCCAGTACGGGTCGCTGTTCTTGTACAGGCACCGGTACTTGCGGTTGGTGACCTTGGCGTAGCCGTACTTTCCGCGTGCGGCCTTCGGGCAGAAGGCGCCCGGGGTGATGCACCGCCAGACCTGCTTGTCCTGCCGATACTTGCAGGCGGCGTGACCGCCCGCGGAAACGGCGGGGGCCTGGGCGTGGAGGGTCGCCGCCGAGGCGGGCAGGGCTACGGCGGCCGGTGCGATCAGGGCGCTGCCGACCAGGGCCGCCGACACGAGCAGGTTCTTGAGCAAGGGAAGGCTCCGAGGGGAGGGAATATGTGCTCTTCCTATGACTCCTGGCAGGCCAAGCTGGTTTGCCGGGCATGTGGTGAGAATCCGGCTTTTTCTAGCGTGTTCACTCCCAGGCCGCCGCCCTGTTGGCTGGATGCCGAGGCGAGGCGATTCCTGCTAAAAATCAGATAGTCTGATTTCATGAAGGTGATGACTGCCACTGAGGCGTCTCGGAGCTTCGCGGTCGTTCTGGACGAGGCTGAGAGGGGGGAGACGATCGTGGTCACTCGCGGAGGTAAACGGATCGCGGTAATCGGCCCCGCGCCCGCGGCGCCGGGGCGTATGGTCAAAGCCTTCCTGGCCAGGGCCGCGGAGGCGCTGGACGCCGACTTCGAGGCCGATGTCGCGATGGCCAGGGAGGCAGTCGACGACGAGATGAGGAGCACGTGGCCCGACGCCTGATCCTGGATACCGGCGTACTGATCGCGGCGGAGCGGGGCAAGGCCGCCGTGGACGCGGTGATCGGGGATGCCGACGATGTGGCGATCGCCGCGATCACCGTGGCCGAGCTGCTCGTCGGTGTGGAGCTGGCGGATGCGGCACGCCGTCCCGGGCGACAGGCATTCGTGGACGAG
Source organism: Streptosporangium sp. NPDC049046 (assembly GCF_040649155.1). Lineage (NCBI taxonomy): Bacteria > Bacillati > Actinomycetota > Actinomycetes > Streptosporangiales > Streptosporangiaceae > Streptosporangium > Streptosporangium sp. NPDC049046. The sequence goes on from NZ_JBEZEZ010000013.1 coordinate 218,717, forward strand.
GTTCTGGCGTTGATACCGGTCGAGGAGTACACGGTGGACGTCGCCAAGGTGCACGCTCGCCTCCTGGCTGATGTGCGCCGCTCGGGGAAGGCGCGGGGAGCGTACGATCTGCTGATCGCCGCGACGGCGGCTGCTACCGCGAGGACCGTGATCACGATGGATTCGTCCGCCGGGTTCGACGACCTGCCCGGAGTCCACGCGCAAGTCGTTTCCCGCTGAACGCCACAATGCCCGATTTCCACTGCTCTCGAGCGAAATGCATGCGCGAGGTGGTGGAAACGACCGGAGTCGGCCGGACCGGATGAAACGGAAGCCGACGAAGCATGCGGGATCCCCCGTGCTCAGCCGCAGTGGCTCCAGCCGCTCTTCCAGGACCGTGATCCGTACGAACCGCCCCAGATCACGCACTTCTTCCCGGCGGGAAGCCGTACGGGACCCGCGTAGGCGGTGAATTTACCGGGGTCGCTAGCGGCGGAGCCGCCCTTCACCTGGAGGATCGCGTTCATCGCGACCTTGGAGGAGGTCACGTATCGGGCCATCGTGACAACGCAGTTCTTGCCCTGGGCGGCGTTGTAGAGGAGATAGACGGTCGCCGCGTTGCCCAGCGCCCTGGAGTTGATCACCTTGTAGCCGCCGCCGCAGACGCCGGTGGCCGTGTGGGGGTTGGGCCTCCGCGGTGGCTCGGTGGTGGGTTTCGCCGTCGGTTTCGCCGTGGGTGTCGGGGACGGCGAGGGCTTGGAGGGGGCGCTCGGCTGCGGCGAGGCCGTCGGTCCCGGAGTCTGTGAGGGGGACCTATCGGGTTTCGCCGTCGGCTTCTCTGTGGCGGGGATCGGATCCTCGTCCGGCCGGGGGGAGGGCCGCGCGGTGCGCCGGGACGGAGAGGACGTGATCGCGGGGACCGTCTCGGTTCTCTCCTCCGCCTCGGAAACCCTTTCCGAGGGCTGGGAGGACTCCTTCGGAACCTCGGGGACGAGCGTCGGATCGGGCTCCGGCTCCGTGACCTCCGACGCGGTGGGGGTCGCCGCCGGCCGCGTCGCCGCGGCCTTCCCGTTGTCCTGGAGGAGCACCGCGGCCCCCGTGGTCGCGCCGAGCGCGGCCACGACCGCCACTCCGGCGAGCAGGAGCCCCGCGGGCCGGGTCCTCTTCCTTTCGCCGGCGTCGGGACCGTTCGGCGCCGATCCGCCCTGCGCCGATCCGCCCTGCGAGGGTCCGCCCTGTGAGGGTCCGCCCTGTGAGGGTCCGCCCTGCGAGGGTCCGCTCTGCCAGGGGCCGGCCTGCCAGGGGCTGGCCTGGCGCGGCCCGGCCTGGGGTGGTGGGCCGTACCCGCTCTGTACGCCCGGTCGCGGGGGCGTCGCGGACGTGGGGCCGACGGCGGGAGCGGAACCGGGATCGGTCGCGGCGGTGGCGCCGGGTGCGGGGCCGAGATGGGGGAGGGCGGCCGGGTGCGGGACGGGGCCGGTGGGGGCCGCGCCCATCAGGTGGCTGACGAGCTGTTCGGCGGTGGGGCGCGATGCGGGGTCCTTGGACAGGCAGGCCGCGACCAGGTCGCGCAGCGGTCCCTCCAGCGTGCCCAGTTCCGGCTGCGCGTTCAGGATCCGGTTGATCACGATCGCGATGGAGTCCTGGCCGAACGCGGGGCTGCCGGTCGCGGCGAAGACCATCGTGACGCCCCAGGCGAACACGTCGGCCGCGGGTGTCACCTCGCCGGGGCCGAGCTGCTCGGGCGCGAGGTAGGAGGGGGTCCCCATCGCGACCCCGGTCGCCGTCATCCCCGGCGCGTCCAGTGCCCTGGCGATGCCGAAGTCGATCACCACCGGGCCCTCGGGCCCCATCAGCACGTTGGCGGGCTTGAAGTCGCGGTGCAGGATGCCCGCGCGGTGGATCGCCGACAGCGCGGTGGCCGTACTGACGGCGAGACGTTCCAGGGACGCGCCGCGCCGGGGACCCTCCCGGTCGACCAGCAGGCGCAGGGACGGGCCTGGGACGTACTCGCTCACGATGTACGGGCGGCTGCCGGCGAGGTCGGCGTGGAGCACGGCCGCGGTGCAGAACCTGGCGACCCGCTGTGCGACCGACACCTCGCGCAGGAAGCGGGCCCTGGCCTCGGGGTCGCCGACCAGCCCGTGGTGCAGGAGCTTGACGGCGACCTGCTCGCCCTCGGGCCCCCGCCCGAGGTAGACGACTCCCTGGCCGCCCTCGCCGAGCCGTCCGATCAGCTCGAACGGGCCCAGTCGCGGTGGATCCCCCTCGATGAGCGGCGCCGTCACGATGTCCCCCCGAACACGATGTCCCCGAACAAAACCCAAAAAAGGTTTAGATGGGGCAGAACGCTACCAGCGTGAACGGTGACGGAGATCCCCTCGGGGGTGGAGGCCCGGGTTGCTCTGGGATCCCATGACGCCGTGCCCCGGAGCTCCCGCGATCTCGCGCCGCGACGACCGGGGAGGCGGGGAATCCGGGGCAGGCCCCCTCAAAGGCCCGCTCAGATCGCCTTGCCCGGGTTGAGGATGCCGAGCGGGTCGAAGACCTGCTTGATCCCGTGGTGGATCTCCTCGGTGACCGGGCCGGTCTCCAGCGCCAGCCAGCGCCGTTTGAGCAGCCCGACGCCGTGCTCGCCGGTGAGCGTGCCCCCCATCTCCAGGGTCTCCCTGAAGAGCTCGTCGGCCGCCGCCCACACCTGCGGCGGCGGCTCGGTCAGGGCGTGGTCGAAGATGAAGACCGGGTGGAGGTTGCCGTCGCCCGCGTGCGCGACCGTGGTGATCAGCACGTCGTGCTTGACGGCGATCGCCTCGATCTTCTCGATCATGTACGGCAGCGAGGAACGCGGCACGCACACGTCCTCCACCAGGCACTTGCCCAGCCGTTCCTTCGCCTGGTAGGCCATCCGCCGGACCCCGATCAGCTCCTCGGCCTCCTGCGCCGACGACGACACCGCGACGAAGGCCGCTCCGTTGGCGGTGCAGAGCTCGGCCATCCGCTCGGAGACGACGGGCCCGTCGGCCGCGTCCGACTGCGCGATCAGCATCGCCCTGGTCGACTCCTCAAGCCCGATGTTCCGCCAGTCGTCGATGGCCTTGAGCGTGTTGCGGTCGAGCATCTCCATCAGCGACGGCTGGCATCCGGCCGCGATGATCGCCGAGACGGCGGCCGCGGCGTCCCTGAGCGAGGTGAACTCGGCCGCGATCGTCGCCGGGTAGACCGAAGGTGCCCTGCGCAGCCGTACCGTCGCCGCGGTGATGACCCCCAGAGTGCCCTCGGAGCCGACGAACAGCCCGGTCAGGTCGTACCCGGTCACGCCCTTCACGGTGCGCCTGCCGGTGTTGATCACCCGCCCGTCGGCGAGCACGACCTCCAGGCCCATCGCCGAGTCGCGGGTCACGCCGTACTTCACGCACCGCAGCCCGCCCGCGTTGGTGGCGAGGTTGCCGCCGATGGTGGAGATCTCGTACGAGGAGGGGTCGGGGGCGTACATCAGCCCGTGCTCGCGGGCGGCCCGGTCCAGGTCGGCGGTGATGACGCCCGGCTCGACCACGGCCATCTCGTCGGCGGGGGAGAGCTCCCTGATCGCCGCCATCCTGTGCAGCGCGAGCACGACGCATCCCTCGACGGCGGTCGCCCCGCCCGCCAGCCCGGTCCCGGCGCCCCTGGGGACGACGGGCACCCGGTGCTCGGTGGCCCATCTCATCACGGCGACCACGTCGTCCCTGGTGTGGGCGAGCACCACGGCGAGCGGTTTGCCCGGCTCCAGGAAGGTCCGGTCACGCGCGTAGGAGTCGGTCACGTCGGGATCGGTCAGCACCTTCTCCGGTGCGAGCGCGGCGGCGAGTGCGGAGATTGCGGTCACATATTGGACTTTACGGCCTATGCCAACATGCCTTCTCCGGACAAAACACGTTTTATTGCAGTTTCGCAACATCATTTGGTCTCTTGACTCTTCCTTTACTTTCTCGTCTAACGTCCCCGTTCGGCGCGCTCATACGGCGCGCCGGTGGTGGACGCGTCCGGTGAACCCGGGCGGCAGGAAGGGGACACGTTGTCCGGCAGAGTCAGGAGCGGGAGCGCTCGCAGGCGCCTTCTCGCGATAGTCCCCGTGCTCGGCCTGGCCGTCACGGGATTGGCCGTGAGCGGTGCGTCGGCCGAGAGCGACACCTCGGTCGCACGGTACGAGCCGACCGCGGCCGACTACTACATCAACTACGCGCCTCCCAGGGACGAGCCGGAGGTCAAGGACCCCGCCGTCCCGTCGGCCAAGGCGCGCAAGGCCGGTCCCTCCAAGAAGATCGCCGAGAAGTACTCGCAGGGCAACCCGGTGGCCGCGCGGGTGCTGGCCGCCCGCGAGGCGCAGGCGATCAGGACGGGGATCAACCCCGCCGACTTCATCTTCAAGAAGTCGAAGACCGTCAAGACGGCCAAGCTCCTCACGCTGCTGGTGGAGTTCGACGACAAGGCCAACGACGACTTCTCCGGCTTCTCCCGCCCGGCCGACGTGAACAGCGAGGACCCGGCCGAGTGCGTCACCGAGCCGCCGGGCACGCTGCTCAACGGCCCGCTGCACAACAAGATCCCCAACCCGGCCACCCTGCCGCACAAGGACAACAACAGCTTCTGGGTGCCCGACTTCAGCCCCGACCACTTCAACAAGATGCTCTACACCAAGCAGGGCATCACCCAGCGCGTCCGCACCGACCTGACCGACCCCCGCGACGGTCGCAAGGGCATCGACATCTCCGGCTACACCATGAAGAACATGTACGAGGAGATGTCCAAGGGCGCCTACACGGTCACCGGCCAGGCCAGCCCGTGGATCAAGGTCCCGCACTCCGAGGCCTACTACGGCGCGCGCGCCTGCGGCCAGCCGGTGCAGGACATGAGCGGCCACCCGGACAACCCGCGCGGGGCCGGCCAGCTCGCCATCGACGCGGTCAACACCCTCGCCGCCTCCGACCCGAACTTCCCCTGGGCCGACTACGACCTCGAGGACGTCGGCGACGCCGACGGCGACGGGAACTTCGCCGAGCCCGACGGCGTGATCGACCACCTGGTCCTCGTCCACGCGGGCAAGGACAAGTCCTCCGACGGCGGCGCCGAGGGCACCTACGCGATCTGGGCGCACTCCAGCGCGGTGGCCGGCGGCTACCAGGTTCCCGGTCAGAACGTGAAGATCTCCAACTACATCGTGCAGCCCGAGGACTCCGGCGTCGGCGTCTTCGCCCACGAGTACGGCCACGACCTGGGTCTTCCCGACCTCTACGACACCAGCGGCCAGGCCTCCTCGGCCGTCGACTTCTGGGACCTGATGTCCAGCGGCTCGCACAGCGGCCCGATCTTCCAGTCGATGCCCACCCACATGAGCCTCTGGGGCAAGTGGGTCCTCGGCTGGGCCAACCCCAAGGTCTTCGACCCGGGCGACCGCGCCGGCCTGGTGACGATCGGCCAGGCCTCGCGCACACCCAAGCTCACCCAGGACGGCGTCAGGGTGAACCTGACCAGCCCTCCGGTCACGATGGTCGAGCCGCACAGCGGCACCAAGACGTTCTGGTCCAACTTCGACCAGGAGTGGGCGAACGTCAAGATCGGCCGTGACGTCCAGGTGCCCGCGGGAAGCGACCTGAAGTTCTGGATGTGGAACAACTACGAGATCGAGGAGGACTGGGACTTCGGCTTCGTCGAGGTCTCCACGGACGGCGGCACGACCTGGGCCCAGCAGAAGGTCTACACCGAGGGCGGCGCCCTGGTCTCCACCGGCGACGACTACCCCGACCCCAACGGCAACCTGGCCGCGTTCGGCAACAAGAAGTACGGCCTCGCCGGTGACACCGGCGGCTGGCGGCACGACTACGTCGACCTCACCCCGTTCGCCGGTACGACCGTCAAGCTGCGCCTGACGTACAACACCGACGCCGCCTACACCCCGCGCGGCTGGCACGTCGACGACTTCGCGCTCACCAACGGCGCCCAGACCGTCTGGAGCGACGACCTGGAGAGCGGCGCCGCCGGCTGGACGGCGAACGGCGGCACCTTCAACGGCACCACCGGCAAGGGCTGGGTCGTCAACGACGGCAAGCGCGAGGTCTCCCGGTTCTATCTGGCCGAGTGGCGCAACCTCGACGGGTTCGACAAGGGCCTGCAGTACACCTACGCCACCAACTACTCCCGTGAGGGCTCCTGGAAGGTGGAGAAGGTCAAGTACAACGCCCCCGGCCTGCTCGTGTGGTTCCGCGACTCCAACTACACCAACAACTCGGTGGCGAACAACCTCGACCTGGCGCCGAGCATCGGCTCCAAGGGCAGCCTGCTCCTCGTCGACTCCCACTTCGACCCGCTGCGGCGGACCGGAGCGGCGGCCGCGAAGGACACCACCACGCTCAAGAACATGAGCGGCCGCGTGCAGAGCTCGAACGCCGCCTTCTCCTTCGCCAAGACCTACCCCTTCACCGAGTGCTTCGAGGGGCCGGGCGAGCCCTTCAGCGAGTACTGCACCAAGGTGGCCGCGCAGAAGGGGGTCTCCGAGTTCACCGACGCGAAGACCTGGTACCCCGGGTTCGAGGCGCGCGGCACCAGCCTGTTCTACCGCGACTTCGACGCCTCCACGGTCGTCCCGTCCAAGGGCGACCAGCTCTACAGCACCCGGATCGTCAACGCCGACGGCACCCCGGCCACCGAGCTGTACGGGACCGACATGGGCAACGGCCACGTCCTCGGCTCGGGCAACCCCGGTGACGAGGGCAGGGCGCTGGGCGTGAAGCTCAAGCTGATCACCCCGCTCCCCGGCGACCTCGGCGCGATCGTGCAGGTCACCCCGCCCAAAAAGTAGGGGCACCGGCCGGCAAGGTAAACGAGATCCCACAATCGGTAGGGCCCCGCCGTCATCGACGGCGGGGCCCTACCATTTGAACGGGCGACCATCCGATCGGACAGGGGCAGCGTGGGAGAGCTTCGAAGCAAGGCCGAGCACACCGAGGCCATCCGGACCAAGGGCAGGGTCTGCGTGGTCGTCAACACGCGCTCGCGCCGAGGCCGGCGCCACTACGCCGCGGTGGTCCGCGCGCTGCGGGCCGAGGGGTTCGACTCGATCCGTTTCCTGCCGGTGGTCGACCCCAAGCGCCTGCGCGCCACCCTGGAGGAGGCCCTCGCCTCCGAGCCCGACCTGCTCGTCGTGGGGGGCGGCGACGGCACGCTCAGCGCCGCCGTCAAGCACGTCGCCCACCGCGACGTCGCCCTGGGCGTGCTGCCCCTGGGCACGACCAACAACTTCGTCCGAAGCCTGGGCGTCCCCCTCGACCTCGCCGGAGCGATCCGGGTGCTGCGCACGGGGAAGGTCGCCGACATCGACCTGGGCGTGGCCGGAGACCGCGAGTTCGCCAACCTGGCCAGTTTCGGGGTCTCCGTGGAGGTGGCGGGCAAGGTCAGGCACGGGGTGAAGCGTCTTCTCGGCCGCGCCGCCTACCCGCTCACGGCCCTCACGATCCTGCCGGGCCACCGGCCGTTCCGTGCCTTCCTCACCGTGGACGGGCGCCGCCACGAGCTGCTCACCCACCAGCTCAACATCGCCAACGGCCGTTTCCACGGCGGCTGGCAGGTCGCCAGGGACATCAGCATCGACAACGGGCTCCTGGTCGCGTACCAGCTCGGGTCGGGCAAGCGTCTGCGCCTGCTGCTGGAGACCATGGTCCGCGCCGGCAGCGGCCGCTGGCTCAGCCTGGCGGGAGGCCCCTTCGTCGTGGGACGCGAGATGCACCTGGAGACCGACCCGCCGATGGCCGCCGACGTCGACGGCGAGGTCCGCCTGATGACCCCGATCACGATCCGCACCATCCCCAACGGCCTGCGGGTGATGGTCCCCGACGACTTCGTCGACTCCTGAGCCCGGTGCGGTCCGGTGCCGGCGGCGATTGGAACCGGCGTCACCGGGTAGTCGAAGGTCTCCGACAGATGGAGGGCACCATGGCATCGCTGATCGACCGGGTCCGACGCTACCTGAGCACCCCGCAGGGACGGCGGAACATGGAGAAGGCCAAGACCATGGCCCGCGACCCGCGCAACCAGCAGAGGCTGCGCGGGCTCCTCGACCGCTTCCGCGGCGGCCCCACCCGCCGCCGCTGACCTCCGCCCGCCCGGGCTCAGGTCCGGGCGACGGTGGGTGGCCGATTCGCCTTCACGGCTTTTTGCCGGTGATGCGCCGTAGTCCCGTCCTGAGCCTGCCGAGCAGCGTCTCCGGTGCGGGCGGGCTCTCGGGGCGCTCGTCCTCGGACCGCGCGGGAGCCTGGGGGCGGGCCTGGGCAGGGAGGGCTTCCTGCCCGAGCCCTTCCGGTCGCGCGTTGCTCGCCGCGCCGTTGTCCGAAGAGTCCGGGCCCGAAGAGTCCGGGCCTTGAGGTGCCGGGCTCTGCGGGAGGCCGCCGTGCGAGGGCTCGGCGGGCTGTGGCCGGACGTCCTGAGGGCGGGTGTCCTGAGAGGGGGCGTCCTGCGGCGGGACGCCGTGGGGGAGGGCGTCCGATCCGGCGGGATCCGGTGGTACGGCGAGTTGCTGCGGGGAGGGGATCCGGCCGGCGGGCTCCGGCGGGCGGGGTCCGCCGGGGGCCAGAGCCCGCCGGAGGTCGGCGAGGGCCTCGGCGGCGCTGGGACGCTTGTGCGTCGCGTGGTCGCGCATGCGCCGCAGCAGGTCCATCACCTCCACGGACGCCTCGCCGGAGGCGGAAGCGGAGGCGGGCTCGGCGTCGGGGGTGATCGGCGGGAGCCTCCCGGTCAGCAGCTGGAAGGCGATCACCCCGGCCGCGTACACGTCGGAGGCGGCCGTCACCCGCACGGGCATGGCCTGGCACTCGGGAGCGGCGTAGTGGGTGTCGAGGACGTTGGGCAGCTCGTTGGCCACGGTGTGGGCGCGGGGCCCCGGCTTGGCGTAGTCGAACCCGGTGAGCATGGCCCGGCCCTCCTCCGTCACCAGCACGCACGCGGGGCTGAGCGCCCGGTGGATCACGTTGTTGGCGTGGACGTGGGCCAGGCCGCGAAGCATGTCCTCCACCACGTCCAGCCGGGCGGCGGTGGAGAGCGTGGGCGGGGAGGCGGTGAGGTGCAGGTGCAGCGCCTGGCCGTGCACGTCGTCGAGGACGAGCACGAACCGGCTCTCGTCGTCGATGGCGAAGAAGTCGCGGGCGCGCACCACGCACGGGTGCGGGGGGATCCTGGTGAGGGCCTGGTAGGCGTTGGTGATCAGCCGTCGCTCCGCCGCCCTCGGCTCCTCCTGTGCCAGCGGATCCGCCCGGTAGACGCGCAGCAGGACCGTCTCGCTGCCGGGGACCGTCGCGTTGATCGCGCGGTACTCGGTGACCCGGTTGTCGCCGCCCAGCTGCTCCTCCACCTCCCAGCTGCCGAAGCGTGGCGGCGCCGTGGAGCGCCGCACGCTCCCGTTGAGCGCCTCGATGATCGCGGTGCCGTACGGCGCGGTGTCGGTGGTGTGGCCGCGCCTGACGCGGGAGACGTCGCTCAGCGTGTCGATCAGCCCGGCGAGGTCGGTGACGTGCCGCGAGTCGCGGCCCGCGGGGTCGACCAGTTCGGCGTCGGGGCCGGTGAGTACCACGAGGCTGTCGACGTAGACCCGGTCCAGCTCGCGGCGCTCCTGGGTGAGCAGGCCCTTCAGGGCGCGCCCGTTGCCGCGCAGCTTGGCGACGGGGGAGCCGAACGCCTCACGCCGCAGCGGGAACCAGCGGGTCCCGGCGACCTCGATCCGGCCGCGGGTGCCCTTGACGTCGATGACGCAGAGCGAGTGGCCGGTCAGGACGATCGCGTCCACCTCGAAGATGTCGTCTCCGCGGGGCACCTCGATGTTGTGCAGCAGCAGCCAGTCGTCCGGGGCGTTGTCTCGCAGGTGTGCGATGACCCGTCGCTCGGCGTCGTTGACCGGGCTTCCGCCGCCGACGATCTGTGCCATCTCTAGCGTGCCGCCTTCCTGCTCGTGTTCATCGTGCCCCGCACTATCCCAAGAGGCTCATCTTCGCCCGTACCTCTACTTTTCCACCACTCGGACACGCGGGCCTCCCTATGATCATGACGCATCCCGGGGGTGAGAGCGATCGAGGTGTCCACCCGCACCGGACGCGTGGGTGGCGGTGCCGCTCCGCCGGGGCGTCCGGCCTCGCCGGCCGGGGGGCCGGGGTTTCCTGGCGGACCGCCGTGATCCCGGATCCCCGGACCGGGTCGTCATGATCGCCGCCATGTCCGCCCGGGTCGCGGGTGTCCCGGCTCGAAATCAAAAACGGATCAAATGCGGGCCATGGAGTGGTTCGCCATGGGATACGGCACGGTGACGCCCCCGAGCCCTCTGTGATCATCGCAGCCAGACCCATGTTTGCCGGGGGAGAGGAGGGTAGACGTCCCCTTGCTGTGAGGGAGGAGGCAGTCCATGACCAACACCAAGGAGTCACTGCCGACGTCCGAGCTGATCCGGCAGATGTCGGAGCAGGTCTCGCGTCTCGTCAGGGACGAACTGCGCCTGGCCAAAGCGGAGTTGACGGAGAAGGGCAGGCACGCCGGGATCGGCGTGGGGCTGTTCGGCGGAGCGGGGATCGTCGCCCTCTTCGGGGCCGCGGCCCTGGTCGCCGCGGTGATCCTGCTGCTCGCGCAGGTCATGCCCCCGTGGGCGGCGGCCGCGCTGGTGGGCGGGGTGCTGCTGGTCGTGGCCGGCGCCCTCGGGTTCTTCGGCAAGCGCCAGGTCGCCGAGGCCGCTCCGCCGACCCCCGTACGGACCATCGAGAGCGTCAAGGACGACATCGACGCGGTGAAAGAGAGGGCGCACCGATGACCGAGACAGACCCGGGCGGACCCGGCCGGCTTGAGCCGGACGCCGGAACCACCGGATCTCGCAGGAAGGGTGTCGACGAGCCGATCACGCCGGACGAGAGCGGATCGCTGAACATCCCGCCGAACCAGCCGGAGGGCACATCCCGCGAGGGCCTCGGCGCTTCGGAGCCGGCGCGTGACGGCACGTCCCCGCTCCGGGAGGGCGCGGCACCCGTCGTCGTCCCGGAGACGACGGCGGCGACCACCCCGTACGCCAACACCGGCGGTACCGGTGTCGGGGCAGCGGGAGCGACGGAAGCGGCGAAGATCGGAAAGATCGTCGGAGACGACGGGAACGACACGGAAACGTTGCGGCGGGACATCGAGGACGCCCGCCGCGAACTGGGCGACACAGTGGAGGCACTGGTGCACAAGACCGACGTCAAGGGCCGTATTCAGGAGACCGCCGCCCAGGTGGGCGACGACCTGCGCAAGGTGGGGGCGGCGACCGCCACCACGGCCACCGAGATGGTGGAGCGGGTGAAGGTGGCCGCTCCCGAGATGGTCGGCCGGGTGAAGGAGGCGGCTCCCGAGGTCGTCGGCAGGGTGAGGGAGGCGACTCCCGCCGAGATCAAGGACGCGGCGGGCAGGGTCACGACCGAGGCGAGCAAGCGTCCCGTCGTGACGGTCGCTGCCTTCGCCGCGCTCGTCCTGGTCGTCCTGCGCGTCCTGCGGCGGGGCAAGAGGAAGTAGATGCCCGATAGCACGGAAAGGGCCGCTCTCGGCGATTCGCGAGGGCGGCCCGCCCATGTCCCCCGAAGCGTCCCCCAAACCCCCTCGGAACTGCCTCGCGGGGCATGATGGGGGGTCCTCAAGCGGACCGTCGGGGAGTTCCGGCGCGACGGTCTGCCCGACTGGGCCGTCGGGTCCGCGGAGATCGGACCGATACCTGTGCGCACAAGCGAGCCAAACTCATGTCTGCCGGGGTAATCTGACCGTTTCCGGGTGGGCGGCGGACCCCCTCCTCTCCGCCCACCCGGAGCTTGCCGCCGCCGGACGTCCTGTCAGGTCCAGGATGCCGGGCCGGAAGGCGAACTATTCTGATCTCGGGCACGCGGAGGGCCGCCGCCCTTCCGCGACCACCGTTTCACCACGACCGTCACGACGACGCAGGCCCCCTGAGGAGACGAGTTGAACGCCGTACTGACCGGTGTGCACCACCTCAAGATCTGGGTGAGTGACCTGGAGCGGAGCCGTTCCTGGTACGAGAAGGTCCTGGGGCTGGAACACCACACCAGCTTCCAGGACGAGGACGGCGTGATCAGGGGTATGAGCTTCACGGTCCCCGGCGCGGCCTTCCAGATCGCGCTGCGCGAGAACCCCTCCCTGGCCAAGGCGCTCTTCGACGCCGACCCCTTCGCGCTCCAGGTCACCCTTGACGGGCTTGAGGCCTGGGTCGCCCGTCTGGACAGGCTCGGCGTCCCGCACAGCCCGATCATCAAGGCGTCCGCCGGCCACGCGCTGGGCTTCGTCGACCCCGACGGCGTCCAGATTCGCCTGTACGCCCCCGACGAGCGGGTCCACGCCGCCCAGGTGGGCGCGGAAGGCGTCTACCGGCCGGATCAGGCCGCCGACTTCACCTCCGCCCCGGGGCGGGAGCGGGACTGAGAGGCGCCTCACCACCCGCGCGCCTCACCACCTGCGAGGACAGGTCCCGGTCCCCGGCGGGAAGAATTTAATCTACATCGTAAAGGCGACGGCCGTGATCTCCATGAACGAGGCGCGGGCGTGACCGGACGTATAAGGTCCGGAGCGTGGAACCCCTCGTCGCCGTGTTGGTGGTCGCCGCGCTGATCGGCGTACCCGCCCTGGTGCTGTGGCGGGTGCTGCGCGGCCGCAGGGAGCTGGGCAGCAGCCCCGCCGAGCGGGCCACGTTCGAGACCCTGCACACCGCGTCCCTGGCCGCGCCGCCGCTGCGGGCGGGGCTGACCGAGGCGGGGGCGCAGAAGGCGTCCCGCTACCTTCGGGAGCTGCTGGGCTCCCCGGCGCTGGCGATCACCGACGAGGAGCGGCTGCTGGTCTACGACGGCGAGGGCGACCACCACGCCCGCGAGGCGTTCGCCCACGCCGCCAAGACGCTTTCCGGAGGCCGGACCCGCGTCCTGGGCCCCGAGGTCGTCTCGTGCGACCTGCCCGAGTGCCCGATCAGGTTCGCCGTGGTGGTGCCGCTCACCACCGACGGCAGGGTGGTGGGCTCGCTCGCCGCGTACGGCGGGCACGCCTCGGCGGGGCTGGTCAGGGCCGCCCACGAGGTCGCGAACTGGGTCGACTCGCAGCTGGAGCTGGCCGAGCTCGACCGGTCGAGAACGCGCCTGATGGAGGCCGAGGTCCGGGCGCTGCGCGCGCAGATCTCCCCGCACTTCATCTACAACTCGCTGACGACGATCGCCAGCTTCGTCCGTACCGACCCCAACCGCTCCCGCGAGCTGCTGCTGGAGTTCGCCGACTTCACCCGCTACTCCTTCCGCAGGCACGGGGAGTTCACCACGCTGGCCGAGGAGCTGCGTTCCATCGACCGCTACCTCACCCTGGAACGGGCCCGCTTCGGCGACCAGCTGCAGGTGACGTTGCGCATCGCCCCCGAGGTGCTCGCGGTCGCGGTGCCGTTCCTGTGCCTGCAGCCTCTGGTGGAGAACGCGGTCCAGCACGGCCTGGAGAGCAAGCCCGGGATCGGGCGCATCTCGATCGTCGCCGAGGACGCCGGGGCCGAGTGCCGGATCAGCGTGGAGGACGACGGCGTGGGCATGGAGCCCGACCGCCTGCGCCGCATCCTCGCCGGTGCCGCCGACGAGCGTTCGGGGGCCGGGGGAGTGGGGCTGGTCAACGTGGACGAGCGGTTGCGCCAGGTCTACGGTGACGAGTACGGCCTGGTGGTGGAGACGGCGAAGGGGGCGGGGACGAAGGTCAGCGTCCGCCTGCCCAAGTACCATCCCGGTGTCTCCGTCCGGTGAGCCCGCCTCCGGTCCGGATCTTCCCCTCATCCCGCGAAGTTGACAGGCGATGTCTGATTCATCACCCTCTAGAAATTCCCTCGCGAACGACCCGGAGGAGTGAGCGTGACCGGCCTGCGTGTCCTTGCGGTGGACGACGAGCTTCCCGCGCTGGAGGACCTGGCCTACCTCCTTCGGGACGATCCCCGTATCGGAGAGGTCTCCCTGGCCAGGGACGGGGCCGCCGCGCTGCGCGTCCTGGACCGGGCGATCGCCGACGGGAGGCCGATCGACGCGGTCTTCCTCGACATCCGGATGCGCGGCCTGGACGGGGTGGTGCTCGGCCGTCTGCTGTCGCAGTTCGCCAACCCGCCCCGGGTGGTCTTCGTGACGGCCTACGAGGAGCACGCGGTCGACGCCTTCGAGATCAAGGCCGAGGACTACCTGCTCAAGCCGGTGCGGCCGGAGCGGCTGGCCGAGGCGATCCGCAGGGTGTTCGTCTCCGCGGAGCTGCCGGAGATCGAGGGCTCCGGCCGTGCCGACCCCGACACCATCCCGGTGGAGCTCGGCGGCGTCACCAGGTTCGTGGCCAGCACCGAGGTCCGCTACGTGGAGGCCCAGGGCGACTACGCCCGGCTGCACACCGCGGGTGGCAGCCATCTCGTGCGGATCTCGCTGGCGACGCTGGAGGAGCGCTGGTCCTCGGCGGGGTTCGTACGGGTGCACCGCAGTCACCTGGTCGCGGTCAAGCACATCGACGAGCTGCACATCGACTCGGGGCGTTGCGTGGTCCGCATCGGCGAGACCGAGATCCCGGTCAGCCGCCGCCACACCCGCGAGCTGCGCGACCTGCTGGTCCGCAGGGCGCGCAAGGGCAGGCAGGAGTGAGCGGCGACGCCGGGCCCGAGGAGGCCGAGCCGCGCCGGCGGAACACCGACCGGTCGCGCGGGGAGGCCGAGCGTCCGCGTAAGGACGAGCGTCCGCGCAGGGACGGCGAGCGCTCCCGCAAGGAGGAGCGTCCGCGGCGCGAGGTGGTGACCAGCCCTCGCACGACGGCTCCCCGCCACCCCAGTTACCCGGTCACCCGCGAGATCGACGAGCAGACCCGTCTGGGCGAGGTCTACATGCGCTCGCTGATCCGTACCCAGTTCCGTCTGGCCCTGTTCGTCTGCACGGTGCTGGGGTGCGTGGTGGTGGGCCTGCCGGTGGTGTTCCTGCTGGTGCCGGAGCTGGGCGCGCTGCACGTGCTGGGGGTCCCGCTGCCCTGGGCGGTGCTGGGCGGCCTGATCTACCCGGCGTTCGTGATCGGGGCCTGGCTGTATGTCCGGCAGGCGGAGCGGAACGAGCGCCACTTCGCCGAGCTGGTGGACAGGGCCCGTTGAGTACCGCGTACGGGGTGACGGCCGTCGTGCTGGTGGTGCTGGCGGCCGTGCTGATCGGCGCGTTCGGGCTCAGGCTGTCGCGGACCACCTCCGACTTCTACGTCGCCTCCCGCACGGTCTCCCCGCTGTGGAACGCCTCCGCCATCGGCGGGGAGTATCTGTCGGCGGCGAGTTTCCTGGGCATCGCGGGGCTGATCCTCACCTTCGGCGCCGACATGCTGTGGCTGCCCGTCGGCTGGACGGGCGGCTATCTGGTGCTGCTCGTTCTGGTCTCCGCGCCGTTGCGCCGCTCGGGCGCGTACACGCTTCCCGACTTCGCCGAGGCGCGGCTGGAGTCGATGGCGGTGCGGAGGATGGCCGGGGTGCTGGTCGTGCTGATCGGCTGGCTGTATCTGATGCCGCAGTTCCAGAGCGCGGGCCTGGTCCTGCGGGCCATCACCGGAGCGCCCGAGTGGGCGGGGGGCCTGCTGGTGGCGGCTGTGGTCGCGGTGAACGTCATGTCGGGCGGCATGCGGTCGATCACGTTCGTGCAGGCGTTCCAGTACTGGCTGAAGCTCACCGCTCTCGCCGTGCCGCTGGTGTTCCTGCTGCTGGCGTGGCGTGACGGCGGCGCGCCGGGGCTGAGCGCGGCGGACGCGGCCTCGTGGGCGCTGCCGCTGTCGGCGGGCAGGGAGTACGGCCTCTACTCGACCTACTCGCTGATCCTGGCGACCTTCCTGGGCACCATGGGGCTTCCGCATGTGCTGGTCCGCTTCTACACCAACCCCGACGGCCGGGCGGCGCGGCGGACGACGCTGGTGGTCCTGTCGCTGCTCGGCGCCTTCTACATGCTGCCGGCGGTCTACGGCGCGCTGGGCCGGATCTACGTCCCGGAGTTGGAGGGCAGTGACACGGTGGTCCTGTCGTTGCCCGGGCGGCTGGTCGGCGGTGTGGCCGGGGACCTGCTGACGGCGCTGGTGACGGCCGGGGCGTTCGCGGCGTTCCTGTCGACCTCCTCGGGGCTCACGGTCTCGGTCGCCGGGGTGATCGGGCAGGACATCCTCAAGGGAGGGGTGCGGTCGTTCCGGGCGGCGGCGGTGCTGGCCGTGATCGTTCCGCTGGTTCTGGCGGTCTTCGCCCGCTCGCTGCCGGTCGCCGACGTCGTCGGCCTGGCGTTCGCGGTGGCGGCCTCCTCCTTCTGCCCGCTGCTGGTGCTGGGCATCTGGTGGCGGCGGCTGACTCCCGCGGGTGCGATGGCGGGGCTGCTCGCCGGTGGCGGTCTCGCCTGCGGTGCGGTCCTGCTGACGATCGGCGGGGGGCCGTACACCGGCCTGGTCGGTGCCCTGCTGGCGCAGCCCGCCGCGTGGACGGTGCCGATCGCCTTTCTCGTCATGGTGGTGGTCTCGCTGCTGACGCCCGGGCGTATCCCGCCGAACGTGGCCCGCACCATGGTGCGCCTGCACACCCCGGAGATCCTCAACCTGGACCGGGGGGACTGGCGGCCACGGTCCTCTTGACGGCTCCGAGGAGCTGTGACGGAATGACGATTATGAACCGACATATCGGTCGTTCTAACTAGTTTTGGTATGTGCCGGCTCCGGTGACGAGGCGGTCGCCGAGGTCGGCGACGCCACTGCCGTGCTACCCGGGAACCGGGCCGGACGCCGGTCGGTCGCGGGGCTCTCCGTGAGCGGGACGGCGCACCGCTTCACCGCGCGGTACCGGTTCACCGTGCTCTGCGGGAACGGGACGGCGCACCGCTTCACCGCGCCGCATCGGTTCACCGTGCTCTCCGGGAACGGGACGGTCCGCCGGTCAGCCGGTCAGCGGTGATACCGGAGGTCCTGCGCCGGCCCCGGTTCCGGCTCGTCTATTTCGGGATGGCCGTCAGCCTGCTGGGCGACGCCTCGCTGCTGCTGGTGCCCGCCATCCTGGCCAAGAGCCTCACCGGCTCCGACGCCGCCGCGGGTCTGACCCTGTTCTTCTTCACCGTCCCCCTGTGCTTCTCGCCCTGCTTCGGATACCTCATCGACCGGGTCGACCGCAGGAAACTCCTCGTCGTCACCTGCCTGCTGTCGGGAATCTCGCTCACCCCGCTGATCGCGGTCACCGGGCAGGGCACGGTCTGGCTGGTCTACCCGGTGTCCGCGGCGATGGGCTGCTCGTACGCGGTGATCTTCTCCGCGCTCGGCGGGCTGATCAAGGCCATCCTGCCCGAGCACCTGCTCGCCGAGGCGAACGGCGCCCTGCAGACCACCCGGCAGGGGTTGCGCCTGTTCGGGCCGCTGCTGGGGGTGGGTGTCTACACCGGCTTCGGGATCAGCGCGCTCGTGCTGTTCGACATGATCACTTTCCTCGTCGCCGCGGGGGTCTTCGCGATGCTCCCCGCACCGAGACCTCTCACGCCCGTCTCGCCGGCACCTCCGGGGCGCTGGCGCGAGGAGTTCTGGGCCGGGGCCCGCCACCTGCGCGCCGACCCGCCGTTGCGTCGCGCGGCCCTGGCGCTCTGCCTGATGTTCGCACTGGCCGGGGCGACCGAGTCGCTGATCTTCGCGGTCATCGAGCACGGCCTGGCCAGGTCGCCGGAGTTCACCGCGTTCACCTCGACCGCGATGGGCCTGGGGGCGGTCGCCGGGGGACTGCGGAGCTCCACGGTGATCGCGCGCCGGGGCGAACTGTTCGCGATCGGCGCGGGTATCGGCCTGTACGGCATGGCGGTCATCTGCTGGACGGTGCCCTCGGAGGCGGTCGTGCTGGTGGCCATGATGGTCGCGGGCGCCGGGCTGACCCTGGAGGGGGTGGCCAGGACGACCCTGGTGCAGCGCCGCAGCCCGGGCCACCTCGTCGGCCGGGTCTCCACCGCCTTCGAGTCCCTCATCGGGTTCGCCCAGCTGTCGTCCCTGCTCGCCGGCGCCGTGCTGGTGTCGCTCGTCGACTATCGCGTTCTGCTCGCGGTGGTCGGCCTGACGGTCTGCGGCGCGGGGGCGTACGCCCTGCGGGCGAGACGGTGGTGAGGACGGCTTCCCCGGGGACCGTTCGTCGCGCGATACAGACCTTTCACCGCAAGCCCCACCCAACTGAACGCGACTCGGCGGCGCCTCGGCGAAGAGATCGCATGCGGGTCTCCTCCGGGGGTAGCGTCCAGCCCTACGTTGTCCGTGATCCAGATCACATTTTGGGAGGTCCCGTGACCGCCAGGCAACATGATTCATCGGTCTACGAAGAAATTCAGGCCAGCGACCAGTTCCAGGAGTTGAAGAGGCGTTTCCGGGCCTGGGCGTTCCCGATGACCGCGGCGTTCCTCGCGTGGTACCTGCTGTACGTCGTCCTGTCGGGCTGGGCGCGCGACTTCATGGGCGCGAAGGTCTTTGGCAACATCAACGTGGCGCTGATCTTCGGTCTGCTGCAGTTCGTGTCGACGTTCGGCATCGCCTGGGCCTACTCCCGTTTCGCCGAGAAGAAGCTCGATCCGCTGGCCGACGACATCCGCCACGGAGTCGAGGGGAAGACCGAATGAGCCACCAGACCCTCTCCACCATCCTGTTCCTGCTCTTCGTCGCGGGAACGCTGGGCATCACCTTCTGGGCGAGCCGCAACACCAAGGACGCCACCGACTACTACGCCGGTGGCCGCTCCTTCAGTGGCGTGCAGAACGGTCTCGCCATCGGCGGCGACTACATGTCGGCCGCGAGCTTCCTGGGTATCGCCGGAATCATCGCCCTGTCGGGCTACGACGGCTTCCTGTACTCGATCGGCTTCCTGGTCGCCTGGCTGGTGGCGCTGCTGCTCGTCGCCGAGCTGATGCGCAACTCCGGCAAGTTCACCATGGCCGACGTGCTGGCCTTCCGGATGAGCCCCCGCCCGGTCCGCACCGCGGCCGGTGTCTCCACCATCACGGTGTCGATCTTCTACCTGCTCGCCCAGATGGTCGGCGCCGGCGCGCTGGTCGGCCTGCTGCTCGGCGTCACCTCGCCGACGGGCAAGGCGCTCACGATCGTCGGCGTCGGCGTTCTGATGATCGTCTACGTGGTCGTCGGCGGGATGAAGGGCACCACCTGGGTGCAGATCGTCAAGGCCGTGCTGCTCATGGGCGGCGCGACCCTGGTCACCCTGCTGGTGCTCGGCCACTACGGCTTCAACCTCTCGGGCCTGCTCGGCGAGGCCGCCGCCCAGAGCGGCAAGGGCGCGGCCTTCCTGGAGCCGGGCCTGAAGTACGGCACCGAGGCGCAGGGCCTCGCCGGCAAGATCGACCTGATCAGCCTGGGCCTCGCGCTGGTCCTCGGCACCGCCGGCCTGCCGCACATCCTGATCCGCTTCTACACGGTCCCCACCGCGAAGGAGGCCCGTAAGTCGGTCCTGTGGGGCATCGGCATCATCGGCACCTTCTACCTGCTCACCCTCGTGCTCGGCTTCGGCGCGGCGGCCCTGGTCGGCGGCGAGGCGATCGTGGCGCAGGACAAGGCGGGCAACACGGCGGCCCCGATGCTCGCCGAGGCGGTCGGCCAGGCGATCTTCGGCGAGGTGGGAGGCACCATCCTGCTCGCCGTCATCGCGGCGGTCGCCTTCGCCACGATCCTCGCGGTCGTCGCCGGCCTGACGCTGGCGTCGAGCTCCTCCTTCGCCCACGACCTGTACGCGCACGTGTTCAAGCGCGGCAACGTCACCGACAAGGAGGAGGTCCTGGTCGCCAGGATCTCGGCCTTCGTCATCGGCGCGGTCTCCATCGGGCTCGGCATCCTCGCACAGGGGCAGAACGTGGCCTTCCTGGTCGCGCTCGCCTTCGCCGTGGCGGCCTCGGGCAACCTGCCCGCGATCCTCTACAGCCTGTTCTGGAAGCGCTTCAACACCGCGGGCGCGGTCTCGGCCATCTACGGCGGCCTGGCCTCCGCGCTGATCCTGGTGATCTTCTCGCCGGTCGTCTCCGGCAGCGCCACCGCGCTGTTCCCCGACGCGAACTTCGCCTGGTTCCCGCTGAGCAACCCGGGCATCGTCTCGATCCCGATCGGCTTCCTCGCCGGGTTCATCGGCGCCCGCCTCAGCAAGGAGTACAACTCGGACAAGTACGCGGAGATCGAGGTCCGTTCGCTCACCGGCATCGGTGCCGAGAAGGCCAGCTCGCACTAGGACACCCCGTACCGACCCCCCGTACGGCTCGTACGGAAGTACGGGGAACCCGGGGCCCGGCCGCTTCGCGGCCGGGCCCCTTCTCATGTGTCCCGGGCGGGCCACGGGACGCCCCGTGGCCCGCCGGACGCCCCTACCGGAAGCCCTGCACGCCTTCCGGCGGGACCGTCGTGCTCCTGCCGAGAGGCTCCTTAGCGGGAGGCCTCGTCCAGCAGGGTCAGCTCCTCCTGCGACAGCGTCATGTCGGCGACGGCGAGCAGCGGCCGCAGCTGCTCGATGTTACGAGCGCTGGCGATCGGCGCGGCCACCGTGGGCTGGGCGGCCAGCCAGGCGAGCGCGACGGTGGCCGGGACGGCGTCGTGGGCGGCGGCGATCTTGTCCAGGGCGTCGAGCACCCGCGGGCCGCGCTCGGTCTCCAGATACTTTGCCGCCCCGCCCGCGCGCGGGCTGTCCACCGTGACCCCCGGCCGGTACTTGCCGGTCAGGAAGCCGCGGGCCAGGCCGTAGTAGGGGGTGCTGGTCAGCCCTGCCTCGGCCACCACGTCGCGCAGCGCGCCCTCGTAGTCGCGCTCCAGCAGGTTGTAGTGCTGCTGCAGCACCCCGTATCGGGCCAGACCGGCCTCCTCGGAGATCGCGAGCGCCTGCGCGAGCCGCTCGGCGCTGTAGTTCGAGGCGCCGATGTTGCGCACCTTGCCCTCGGTGACCAGCTCGTCGAACGCGCCGAGGGTCTCCTCCAGAGGAGTGTCCGCGTCGTCGATGTGGGCCCAGTACAGGTCGATGTAGTCCGTACGCAGCCGCCGGAGCGAGTCCTCGGCCGCCGCGCGGATGTTGGCCGCCGACAGCCCCGGACGGCTGCTCTGGGGCCACCCCACCTTGGTCGCCACCACGATCCGGTCGCGGTTGCGGCGAGAGGCCATCCACTCGCCGATCACGGTTTCCGACTCCCCGCCGACGTGCCCGGGGACCCACACGGAGTAGGAGTCCGCGGTGTCGATGAGGTTTCCGCCCGCCTCGGCGTAGGCGTCCAGGACGGCGAAGGAGTCGTCCCGGTCGGCGGTCCAGCCGAAGACGTTGCCGCCGAGGCAGAGAGGAAACAGGTTCAGCTCAGAAAAGCTCATGGGCCAACTCTATTTCTTGACCGATCACGTGGGCGCGGGGCCTGGGCACTCGCGCGCCGCCCTCACGCGGGCACCATCTCCCTGACCGGCTCCCCGGCCGGCAGGGACCGCTCCGTCCGGTCGATCCGCCCGGCCGGCGCGGGCGGATCGATCTGCGCGATCAGCTCGTCCATCGCCTCCCGCAGGTGGCCCATGAGCCGCCACACGTCGGCCACCCGGTCAGGGCAGGACAGGATGCCGAAGTCGAGCGAGCCGTCGTAGGAGAAGCAGGTGATGTTGACCCCGCCGCTCACGTCGGTCAGCACCGACATGGGGTGGTAGGCGAGCACCCTGGCGCCGCACAGGTACAGCGGGAGCTGCGGGCCCGGCACGTTGGAGACGATCAGGTTGATCGGCGGCAGCACGATCGAGGCCAGCCGGAACACCGCGGAGGTCGCCAGCGCGGTGACGGCCGAGGGCAGCAGCGACGACAGCTCGCCCAGCCAGGCCGTGGGGGCGCCGGCGAAGCGCCGCTTGGCGGCGAGCATGGTGCCCGCCATGACGCGCAGGCGCTCGCGGGGGCAGGCCAGGTCGGTCGGGATCGGGGTGACCATGACGGAGATCTGGTTGCCGACCGCCTGCCGCGCGCTCGCGGTGCGGACCGCGACCGGGACCGCGGCGATCAGCGGCCGGTCGGGCAGCGCGTCGCGCTCGTGCAGCCACGCGCGCAGCGCGGAGGCGCACAGCGTCATGACCACGTCGTTGACGCTGGCTCCCGCGCTCCTGGCCACCCGCTTGACGTCCGCGAGCGGGATCGACCCGTAGGAGAAGCGCCGCTCGGGGCCGATCGGGCCGTTGAACGGGGTGCGCGGTGCGGTCAGCATGGGCGCCTCGGAAGGCTCCGACGTCCTCCCCGCGATCCTCCTGGTGGCGGCGGCCACCTGGCGGGCACCGGGCAGGGCCGAGGTGAGCGGCATCGTGTCGAGCTCGGTCGCCATCCGGCCCAGCGAGTACAGCGCCCTGGCGGGCTGGAGCACCGTCCTGGCCACGGCCCCGGCGAGCATGCCGGCCAGGCCGGGGGCGGTGGTCCGCGGGCCGGGCGCCGGCGGCTCGACGGCACGGGGCTCGGGTGTCAGGTCCAGCAGCGCCGCGAGCAGCTCGGCCCCCGACACCCCGTCGATGGCGCAGTGGTGGACCTTGGCGTACAGGGCGACCCGGCCGCCGGTCAGGCCGTGGATGAGGTGCATCTCCCACAGCGGGCGGGTCCGGTCGAGATGCCGCTCGTGGATCCTGGCCACCGTCTCGGCGAGCTGGGCCTCGTCACCGGGACCCGCGAGGGTCACCTCGTGGATGTGGCCGTCGACGTCGAAGTCGGGATCTTCCGTCCAGTACGGCCGGTCGAGGCCGAACGGCACGGTGGCCAGGCGCAGCCTCAGCGCCGGCGCCAGGTGCAGCCGCTCGCGGAGCAGCCCGATCAGGCACTCGCGGGTGAGGGCTCCAAGCCTGGAGCAGGCGGGGTCGAGGATGGCCAGTCCTGCGACGTGGGCCGCCGTGGTCGCCGATTCGGCATGAAGGAACTGCGCGTCGAGCGCGGTCAGCTGGCGCATCGGTCGGGCCTCCTGGCGGAAAATGGGAGAACACGCGTTGCCATCATCACCTCGGCACGTTTCCCTCTCGTTTCCTCCGTAGGACCTCCGGCGTCTTTCGGACGTCTCCTCGACGAGGCACGGAGACCCACCGATCGTCGCTCTGCGTAACCTTCCCATTTCACATGGTAGGCACGCCTTCCGGGCGGGGTGGTCTCAGTGATCTTTTTCGAAGGCGATACCCGCTCATGGGTGTTCGGTGTCACCCCTTGCCTTTATTTCCTACCACTGAAATAGGTAATACGTGAAGGGTGACACACCTCGCACACACCGGCCGTCATCTCAGCGACCGAGGAATGCGAGCAGCCGATCCAGGGGCCAGGTGTTGATCACGTCGTCGGTGGTGAGCCACCCGCGCTGGGCGACGCCGATGCCGAACCGCTGGTTGCCCAGGTGCGGAACCGCGTGGGCGTCACTGTCGACGGAGAACTTCACGCCGTGGTGGCGCGCCAGCCGCACCAGGTCGGCGGGGAGGTCGGAGCGGTCGGGGAAGGAGTCGATCTCCATCGCGGTGCCGGTGCGGGCCGCGGCGCGGAACACCTCGTCCCAGTCGGCGTCCACCGGTGGGCGGATGCCGATCCTGCGGGTGGTCGGGTGGCCGATGATGTTCACCCCCGGGTTCTCGCAGGCGGCGACGAAGCGCCGGGTCATCTCCGCACGCGACTGGTTGAAGTGCGAGTGGACACTGGCCACGCACACGTCGAAGCCCTCCAGCACCTCGGCCGGCCAGTCGACCGAGCCGTCGGGCGCGATGTTCAGCTCGCTGCCGTGCAGCAGCCGCGTCTTCGGATACTTCTTCTGCAGCTCGCGCAGCCGCTCGCGCTGCTGAAGGGCCTTTTCCAGCTTCATCCGGTGCATCGCCAGGTCGGGCGCGTGGTCGGTCACCGCGTAGTAGGAGTAACCGCGGGCCGCGGCGGCGGCGACCATGTCCTCCAGGGAGGCGATCCCGTCGGTCAGGTCGGTGTGGGTGTGCAGGTCGCCCCTGAGATCCTCGACGGTGACCAGCCTGGGCAGCTCGTGCCTGAGCGCGGCGGCGATCTCGCCGTTGTCCTCGCGCAGGGTCGGCGGGATCCACTCCATGCCGAGCGCCCCGAAGACCTCCTCCTCGGAGGCGGCCGCGATCACCCGGTCGCCGTCGAACAGGCCGTACTCCGACAGCTTCCAGCCCTTCTTCACGACGATCTCCCGCAGGTGCACGGTGTGCTCCTTGGAACCCGTGAAGTACATCATCGCGGCGCCCCACGACTCGGCGGGGATGAGGCGCAGGTCGACCTGGACGCCCTGGGCGGTGCGGATCGAGGTCTTCTTCTCGCCCGAGGCGACGACCTCCGCGACATAGGGCTGCGCCTTGAAGTCGTCCATCAGGGACTCGGGGCCGACCGCGAGGATGTCGACGTCGCCGACGGTGTCCTTCATCCGGCGCAGCGACCCGGCGTAGGCGATCCGCTCGGCGCCCGGCAGCGAGGCGATGACCCGCTCGGCCAGGTCCATCGCCGTCCCGGTGTGCATCCTGGCACTGTGCTCGGCGAGGTGCTCGACGCCCTTGAGGAGGTTTTCCACGGTCTTGGCGCCGAAGCCCTTCACACCGTCGAGGCGCCCCTCCCCGATGGCCTTCACCAGCGCCTCGGGGGAGTCGATGCCCAGCTCCTGGAAGAGGAAGACGGCCTTCTTCGGCCCGAGCGAGGCCACCCGGGTCAGCCGCCTGACCCCCTGGGGGACCTTCTCCCGCAGGTCGTCGAGCTGCCGGAAGCCGCCTCGCTCCAGGTATTCCTCGACCTTCTTCGCGATCGCCTCGCCCACCCCCGGGACGCTCCGCACGGGCACGGCCCTGATGTCGTCGGGAAACCCCGCGATCGCCTTGGCGGCCTTCTGGTAACTGCGGACCCGGAACGCGTCGCCGCCGTTCATCGCGAACAGCTCGGCGTATTCCTCCAGGGCGGCGGCGACGTCATCGTTAGCTCGTGCCATGGGTCCAGCCTAGAAGATCGCACCGACATTTCCCGTCGGGGGCGCCGGGAGAACCGGGCGGCGCGCGCCGCCGCGCCGCCCGGCGCTTCGTGCCCCCTGGTGTCCCCGGTGTTTCCCGGGGGTGCCGTGATCCCTCAGTCCCGGCCGTGAGGCGATACGAGGCCGTCTCGTCCGTTACGGGGATCGGTGTTCTCGCACGGGCGCGTCACCGCACGACGACGGTCGTCAGGGAGCGCGGGGCGAGGGTGAGGCTCCTGGAAGGCCGCAGCCCTGCCAGCGGGGTGGCGGCGAGAGAGTGCTCACCGTCGGTCAGATAGGCGGTGGCGCGGCCGGGCCGGGTGGTGATCTCGGTGGTGACGGGGGCGGTGGAGGTGTTGAGGATCTCGACGACCTCTGAGCCCTCGGCGTCCCCGGCGTTGCGGAAGGCGGTGACCTTCAGCGCCGGGTCGGTCGCGGCGACGGAGAGCCGGACCGCGCCGGGGCGGACGAAGCGGCTGTAGGCGGCCAGTGCCCACAGGCGCTTGGAGACGCGGTAGGTCGCGGTGGCCTCGTCGATCTGGATCAGTCCCCGGGTGGTGCCGCGCGAGGCGCCGAACCAGAAGACGTAGCCGCTCACCCCGCCAAGGGTGAGGGAGTCGTGGATCTGCCGGGCGACCGCGAAGCCGTCGTAGCCGCTGCCGTCGTCCCACGCCTCGTTCCAGGTGGTCCCGTCGGGCGACCACTCCGACATCCACACGGGCCGGTCGGTGGGCAGCGGGCCGTCCACCGGGCTGACGTAGGGGTGCCCGGCGTGCGTGGCGACCCACCGCCGCGCGACGGGGTCGGCCTCGACGGCGGCGGTGTACTCGCGCTGCCGGGCCCAGCCGGCGGCGTCACAGCAGACCACCTTGAGCCCGGTGCGGGCCGCGACCGGGCCGAGCACCTTGACGAACTCGGCGGCCTCGGCGGGGGTGAACCGCATCGAGGCGTACGAGACGGTGAGGTCGGGCTCGTTGGTGAACCCGAGGTCGGTGATCCTGATGCCCTCCCTGGCGTAGAACTTCGTGTACTGGACCAGGTAGTTCGCGTACGCCTGCCGCCATTCGGGCAGCAGTTTCCCGCCGTCGCTGTCGGAGCCGTTGTCCTTCATGTAGCCGGGGGCGCTCCAGGCGTCGGCGTAGAAGCGGCTCACGCCGTAGCGCCTCGCCTCCTTGGCCAGCCAGACCTGGCCGCCGTCGTCGCCGTCCCAGACGTACCTCGGGGGCGCGGACGGCCCGCCGGGATCCTCGGGCTGGATGGAGGTCATCAGGTCGTACGGGCTGCCCGCCGGGGAGGAGCCGATGCCCAGACGCAGGATGCTGAGCCCTGCGCCCTTCTCGGGACTGAGCCACAGATCGAGGATCTCCCGCTGCTTGGCGACGGGCAGCGCGCGGACCAGCTCGTTGCGCCGGAACGCCTGTGAGAAGCCGAAGCCGTCGATCCGCTGCATAACGCCGTGGTGGTCCACCCGGACGTGAGAGACGTTTTCCATGGTGGATGGGCTGATTCCGAGGAGGGGGAGGGTGAGGATCGGTGCCAGCAGTGCCCTGTGGCGTCGAGACATGCGGAAACCCGCTTTCCGAAACTTTCCCAAGATTACCGAGATATTTCGTGGCAAGTAACGTAAATGTTTCGAGGGCGGCCGTCAACAGCCGGTCAGGGCACGGTGGGGGAGGAGGGCGGCGAGGTCCGGCAGGGCCCGCGGCCGGAACGCGGCGCCGTGGGGGTGGTGGCGGGGGGGAGGGCGCACCGGGCCGGGCGCGGGCGGGGGCGGGGGAGGCCGATCGCGGCGGAGGCGGGGCGAGGTCAGCCGGCCGGCGGGGCGGTGCTCTCGCGGACGAGAAGGTCGGTGGCCAGCTCCACCCGCCGGGGCTCGTGCCCGCCTCGGTCGAGCGCGAGCACCATCCGGGTGGCGAGCTCCGCCATCTCCTGGAGCGGCTGGCGCACGGTGGTCAGCGGCGGCCACGCGGAACGTGCCAACGGCAGGTCGTCGAAGCCCACCACGGACAGGTCGTCGGGGACCCGCAGGCCACGCTGCCTGGCCGCCTCGAAGACGCCGAACGCCTGCATGTCGCTGCCGGCGAAGATCGCGGTGGGCGGCTCGTCCAGGGCCAGCAGGTCGTGGCCGTGGTCGCGGCCGGAACCGACCAGGAAGTCGCCGTACCTGATCAGCCGCGTGTCCACCGCGATCCCCGCGGTCTCCAGCGCCGCCCGGTAGCCGTCGACGCGGGCCCTGCTGCACAGCATGGTGGCCGGACCGCCGATCATCCCGATCCTGCGGTGGCCCAGTTCCAGGAGGTGGCGGGTCGCGGCCAGGCCGCCGTTCCAGTTGGTGGCGCCGACCGAGGCGACCCCGGGCGGCGGCTCGCCCTCCGGATCCACCACCACGAACGGGATGGACCTGGCGGCCAGCTGGCCGTGCTGGTCGACGCTGATGCGGGAGCCGACCAGGATGGCCCCGTCGGTGCGCCGGGCGGCGATCCGCTCCACCCAGTCCCTGCCCGGTCCGGCGTGGCTGTGCAGGACCGAGACGACCACCCCGGCGTCGACCTCGCGGGCCGCGGTCTCCACACCGCGCACCAGCTCCATCGCCCACGGGCTCTCGATCTCGGTGAAGACCAGGTCGACCAGGCCGACCGGGACGTCCCCCTGACCGGTCCTGCGCTGGTAGCCGTGCTTGTGCAGCAGGCGCTCGATCCGCTGCCTGGTCTCGGTCGCGACCTCGGGCCGTCCGTTGATCACTTTCGAGACCGTGGGCGCGGAGACCCCGGCCTCCTCGGCGATGAGGGCGATCGTCACGCGCGGCTTGGTTGGCATGTGGCGAATACTAACTGAAACCTTTCGGAGACCCTCCGGTGGAGGTGGTCGTTGCTGTTCGGGATCACTGAACGTATTTCATCCTGATTCGCGGGCTTGGAGAGCGAAGATGGCTTTGATGAGCTGACCTGCGCGAAGGGGGCAACAGCGTAGTTTCCGC
>NZ_JBEZEZ010000014.1:0-239419 GCF_040649155.1 Streptosporangium sp. NPDC049046
CCAACGCCACCAACGACGACGAACACGCCGTATCCACCGTCAACGCCGGCCCCCGCAACCCCAACACATACGCGATCCGACCCGACGCCACACTGATGCTGCCTCCGGTGAGGAGGTAGCCGTCGGACGCGCCGCCGCCCTCGTGGAGGCGGGGGGTGTAGTCCGACGCGGTCGCGCCGATGAACACGCCCGTGTCGCTCTCCTTCAACGACAGCGGATCGATGCCCGCCCGCTCCAACGCCTCCCACGCCACCTGCAACAACAGACGCTGCTGCGGATCGGTCGCCAACGCCTCCCTCGGACTCATCCCGAAAAACCCGGCGTCGAACTCACCGGCACCGCTCAGGAAACCGCCCTGCCGGGTATAGGAGGTGCCGGGACGCTCGGGGTCGGGGTCGTAGAGGGCCTCCAGATCCCAGCCGCGATCGGCGGGAAACTCCCCGATCGCGTCCGTCCCCGACGCCACCAGCTCCCACAAATCCTCTGGCGAGGCCACCCCACCGGGAAACCGGCACCCCATCCCCACGATCACCACCGGGTCGTCGTGGTGACCGGCGATGGGGGCCGGCGCGTCCGGGGCCGTATCGGCGGTCAGGTGCCTGACCAGGGCGGCGGTGGTGGGATAGCCGAACAGGGTGGCCGCGGGCAGGTCGACCTCGAGGGCGGCACCGACCCTGTCGCGCAGCTCGACCATGCCCAGCGAGTCCAGGCCCAGGTCCTTGAAGGTGGCCTCCTGGTCGACGCGGGCCGGATCCGAGAAGCCCAGCACCGCCGCCACCTCACCGAGGACGCGGCGCCCCACGTCGGCCTTCCCGGCGGAGAGAGCGGGAGCGGCGGGGGCGGGTCCCCTGCCGGAAACCGGGACCTCGGCGACAGCCGGTTCCCCGCCGGGAACGGCGTCCAGCCAGTGGTGCTCGCGCTGGAACGGATAGGTGGGCAGGGCGAGACGGGGGCCGCCGGGCGGGAAGACCGCGTCCCAGTCCATCGGTACACCGGCGGTGAACAGCCCGCCGACGGCGACCTCCACCTCGTCGTGCCTGCCGAGGACCGGCACGAATGCCGCTCTCCTGCCCTCCGCCTCCCGGCCGAGCCCGCTCAGGGTCGCCCCGGGTCCCGCCTCCACGAAGATCCCGGCACCCAGCTCGCGGAGCCGGGTGAGCCCGTCGGCGAACCGCACCGGTCGGCGGGCGTGCTCCACCCAGTACTCCGGATCGGTGCCCTCGACGAGCTCACCGGTCACGGTGGACACGAACGGGATGCGGGATCCGCCGAACGAGATCCCGGCGAGCACCTCCCGGAAGTCGTCGAGCACCGGGTCCATCAGCGGGGAGTGGAACGCGTGGCTCACCGGGAGCCTACGCGTGCGGTACCCCCGAGCGGTACCGAGCGCGGCGACCTCCTCCAGCGTGCGCGTCCCGCCCGCGACGACCACGGACTCCGGGCCGTTGACGGCGGCGATCACCGCGGTTCCGCCGACCAGGGCGAGCAGCTCCGCGGCGTCCGCCTCCCCCGCGCTCACGGCGAGCATGCCGCCGCCCGCGGGCAGCGACTCCATGAGCCGGCCTCTGGCGACGATCAGTTCCGCGGCGGAGGGCAGGTCGAGGATGCCCGAGACGTGTGCGGCGGCCACCTCCCCGATGGAGTGACCGGCCACGAAGGACGGCTCGACCCCCAGGGAGGCGAGCAGGCGGAAGGTCGCCACCTCGACCGCGAAGATCACGGGCTGGGTGAAGGCGGTCCGGTCGAGCAGCCGGGCCTCGGCACTGCCGGGCTCTGCCCAGACGACGTCCTTGATCGGGCGTGACAGCCGATCGTCCAGAGCGGCGGCCACCTCGTCGAACGCCGACCGCCAGACGCGAAAGTCCCGGTGTGCCCGGCGTCCCATGCCGAGCCGCTGGCTGCCCTGCCCGGGGAACAGCACCGCGACCGGCGCGCTCCCTGCCCGTCCCGTCACGACCCCGGCCGCGGGACGGCCGTCGGCCAGCGCCTCCAGCCCGGCCGGCGCGTCACCGGTGACGGCGGCGCGCCACTCGAACGCGGTCCGTGTGGTGGCGAGGCTCCGCGGCAGCCCCGGAGAGATCTCACCGTGTTCGGCGACGAGGTCTCGCAACCGCGCCGCCTGCTCCCTCAGCGCGGGCTCGGTCCTGGCGCTGAGCACCAGGGGAGTCCGCGGCGCGCGGACGTCCGGCTCCCGAGAAGGTCCCGGCACCGTGGAATGTCCGTGCGGCGTGGAATGTCCGTGCGGCTCGGGCGCCTCGGCCACCACGATGTGGCAGTTGGTCCCGCCCATGCCGAACGAGCTGACACCGGCGACGAGCCTCTCGTCCTCTCGGGGCCAGACGCCGCCCTGGTCGCGTACCGTCAGGCGCCAGGCGTCCAGATCGATGTCCGGGTTCGGCTCGGAGTAGTTGAGGCTCGCGGGCAGCCGGCGCTCGCTGACGCTGAGAACGGTCTTCAGCAGGCCGGCGATCCCGGCCGCGCCCTCCAGATGGCCGATGTTGGTCTTGACGGAGCCGACGTGCAGCACGGGGCCGCCGTCCCGGGCGAGGCCGAGGGCTCTGGCCTCCACCGGGTCCCCGACCCGCGTGCCGGTGCCGTGCAACTCGACGTACTGCACGTCGGACGGTGACACCCCGGCCGCCGCCCACGCCTTCCCGATCACCTCGGCCTGCGCCCGCGCGCTCGGCACGGTGAGCCCGTCGGTCGTGCCGTCGTTGTTGACGGCGCTCCCGAGCAGCACCGCGTAGACGCGGTCGCCGTCCTCGACCGCCGCGTCCAGCGGCTTGAGCAGCACCAGCCCGGCGCCCTCACCGCGAACGTAGCCGTTGGCCCGGCGGTCGAAGGTGTGGCAGCGCCCGTCAGGGGACAGCCCGCCGAAGCGCGCGACCGCGGCGGTGCCGGCGGGGTCCACGATGAGATTCACGCCACCGGCGAGCGCGAGCCGGCTCTCGCCGCGCCGCAGGCTCTCGACGGCCAGATGCACGGCGACCAGCGACGACGACTGGGCGGTGTCCACCGCGATGCTCGGCCCCCGCAGGCCGAGGGCGTAGGACACCCGGTTGGCGATGATGCCCCGGGTCGTTCCCGTGAGCGTGTGACGCCCGATCGCCGAGGCGCGTGACAGCGCGGCGTACTCGTCGGCGATGGAGCCGACGAACACGCCGGTCGCGCTGTGGCGGAGCGTGGCGGGGACCAGCCCGGCGTCCTCCAGCACCTCCCAGGCCAGCTCCAGTACGAGCCGTTGCTGCGGGTCCATCGCGGTGGCCTCGCGCGGTGAGACCCCGAAGAACTCGGGATCGAACCCGGCGATGTCGTCGAGGTAGCCGCCGTAGCGGAGGCCCGGATTGTCCTGGGCGAGCTCGGCCGGGACGGCGGAGAGGCCCCGATGAGCGGGGATCTCCCGAACGGCACCGCGCCCCTCGTCGAGCAACCGCCAGAAAGCGCGCGGGTCCGATGCCCCGGGGAGACGGCACGCTGCTCCGATCACCGCGATCGGCCGGGACACCCGCTGGTCGTTGCTGCTCAACTGCTGCCTCACTCTCGCTCGTGACGGCATGACGGCAGGGCCGTGCGAGGCCGTGGGTGCGGTGTCGTGCCGGTGTCGCACCGGTGTCGTGGCGGTGTCGTGGGTTTGATGTCGTGGTGGGAGGTACGCGAGCTCAGTCCCGGCCGGTGAGCGCCAGCCACACCGTCTCCGCCACGTCCCGCGACCGCGGGGTCAGGTAGAAGTGGTCCCCGGGAAAGGCCCTGAGCCGGAACCCGCCGGAGGTGTTCTCGCGCCACCGCTCCACCTCGACGACGGCCGCGAGCGGGTCACGGTCCCCGGTCAGCGCCACGATCGGGCAGCCGACCCGCGCGCCCGGTGCCGGAACGTACGCCCGCAGGGCGCGGTAGTCGCTGCGCAGCGCGGGAAGGACGAGGTCGCGCAGGGTCTCGTCCTCCAGCACCCGCCGGGAGGTCCCGCCGAGGCGCACGACCTCCTCAATCAGGGAGCGGTCGTCTCGCAGGATCCGCGGGTCGACACGGGTCAGGGCCGGGGCGCGCCCGCCGGAGACGAAGAGCAGGTCGGGTACGGCACCGAAGCCCTTTTCGCCGAGTAGCGCGGCCTCGAAGGCCACCAGGGCGCCCATGCTGTGCCCGAAGAAGGCGAGGGGCGCGGCCGGCCGCTCCTCGGCGATCACCGCGGCGATCCTGCGGGCGAGTTCCCGCAGGTCCTCGACGGCCGGTTCGCCGCGCCGGTCCAGGCGGCCCGGGTACTGGACGACGAGCACGCGCACCGCCGGTGAGAGCTCCTGGGCCAACTGGGTGAAGAAGGCGGCCGACCCACCGGCGTGGGGGAACACCACCACGCAGGGGGCGTCGGCGTCGGCCGGGGCGAACTGCCGCAGCCAGTCGCTCCTCGCCGCCGTTCCCGTCGCGGTCATCGGCCCGTCCCCGCGCGGGCCGCCTCAAGGGCGGCGCCGAGCGCCGCCGTGACCCGGGGGTCGGCGTCGGGCCGCATCTCCTGTATCGCGAGCAGGCTCCACGCCCGGGTCTCCGCCAGGTGCGACGGGGCGCCGTGCACGTCGGAGTGCTCGATCAGCCTCAGGTCGCGCACGGAGCGTTTGAGCCGCTCGGTGTCGCCAGGCGGGATTATCTCGTCCCTGGTCGCGGTCACGGTGGCGAACGGGACCTCCAGGTCGCGCAGGCTCTCGTCGTCGAGCGCCCAGTCCCGGATGCGCGCGAACACCGCCTGGGGCGGCACACCCACCAGATGCGCCAGGGTGTCCCTGGTGATCGTCGGCACCCGCGCCTGCCAGGCGGTGTCGGTGAAGAAGTCGTGGATCGGCGTCCCGTTGCCGACCAGGCCGCGGATCCGCCGATCGCGCAGCGCGGCGGTGAGCGCCAGATGACCGCCGAAGCTCAGCGCGAGCAGATATGTCTCGGACACCTTCGCCCGCCCGGCCAGGGCGTCCAGTATCGCGGTGAACAGCCGCCAGCCGTCCGGACCGTAGCGCAGGGGGTTCTCGCCGACGCCGGGGAGTTCGGCCACGACCCCGGCCATCCCGAAGGCCGCGATCTGCGGCAGCACCGGGGCCCACTGCTCCTTGGGGCTCACGATGCCGCCGGTCATCACCAGCAGCGGGCGCGGCTCCTCGGCGGACAGGCCCGTGGCCCACACCTTGACGGGCAGCCCATCGACCTCGACGGTGACCGCTTCGATCCCCGGCCACTCCCGCCGCCAGCGTTCGAACGCCTCGACGCAGCGCGCGAGCGCCCGCTTGCGGCCTGGGCCGTCGACGAACGGGAACCGTCCCAGGTTGTAGTACTGGCAGGCCGCCAGCGTCTCACCCGCGGCCTCCGCCTCCTCCCCCGCTCGGATCCACTCATACGGCCACGAGCCCGGCTCGTCACCGCTGTCGGAGCTGATCCGCTCCAGGGGGCTCGCGTAGTGGCCGGTGGGCAGGTTCTGGGAGATCGCGTGCGCCACCACGAACCGTTTGAGCTCGGCCAGGTCGTTCATTCGGCGTATCCCTCCAGCGCGTCCTTGATCTCGGTGAGTACGTCGGCGCCCTCCGCTCCGTCGATCACGCGGTGGTCGAACGCCATGGAGAGCCGCATGACCGGGGCGATCACGATCTCGCCGTCCCTGACGACCGGGCGGTCGGCGATCCGGCCGACCCCCAGGGTGATCGTGGTGCCGCCGACGGAGTGGAAACCGTCGACCGCCCGGTGGCCGAGCGAGGTGACGCTGAACGTCCCGGTGACGGCGGGGCGCCGCTCCAGCAGTCCCGCGGCCTCCCGGAACCGGTCGAGCGCCACCTGCCAGGGAAGCAGCCGCAGGGCCCGGATACCGGCGAACTCCTCTGCGGTGTCGGGATCGGCCTCGATCGCCCGGTCCAGGTGCGCCTGGACGTCGGCGAGGCTCGCGTTCTCCAGGCGGGGGATCACCGTCGCCAGCACGACCCTGCGGCCGTCCAGCGTCTTGTCGAGGGTGACTTTGGCGGCGACGGTGTCGTACGTGGCGACGACCGGGTCCAGGCGGCCCTGGATCGCCGTGTTCGCCTCGGGGTGCTTGCGCAGCACGCCCGCGGCCGCGTGCACGACGTAGGAGACCACCGAGCGGCGCTCCCCCGCTCGCCGCGCCCGCTCGCGTCCCGCGACGATCGCCGTCGCGTCGATCTCGGTGTCGAGGAAGACCGGCGAGAAGTCACGGATCTGGTCGAGGAAGAACAGGGTGTGGCGGCGCTGGTCGGCGAAAGGCTGCTCGGTCAACGGTTCACCACCTCGTAGATCGATTCGAGGTTCGCCGCCTCCAGGAAGTCCGGGAGCGACAACGGCTTTCCCAGGTGCTTCTCCAGCAGGACGAGCATCGCCAGGAGCCGTACCGAATCCCAGCCGGGAAGATCGTCGAAGGCCCGCCCCAGGTTCTCCGCACCGACGTCGAGCCCGATCTCGTCCTGGAGCAGGTCCACGAACTCCGCCCGCGAGATCCCGGCCGTCATCGGTCACGCTCCAGCGCGAGGCCCGCTCTGATCCACTTGCTCGACTCGATCGCCACCGCGACCGCGCGCGACGGTGTCGCCATCTCCGGCAGCAGGCGGTCGAGCTGGAAGAACAGCAGGGCGTTGCCGTTGTTGCCGGTCTCGCCGACGCAGGAGATCTCCTTGGCCGACGAGAAGTCAAGCCGCTTGGCGATCTTGTCGGTCATGGTGACGGACAGCTGGGGAGGCAGCAGATAGTCGACCTGGTCCCGCTCCCAGCCGAGGTCGTCCAGGAGTTCTTCGGCGACCTCCTCGGCCAGGACGGGCACGAGCTTCTCGATGGCCTTGTAGTCCTCACTCGCCGGCGCCTCGGCGGTGTCGCGGTCCGCCAGGCCGTACCACCGCAGGGTCTGGCCGGGGGCGCGGTCCAGGCCCGACAGCCTGGTGAGCACAGAGCGGACCACCGGCGCCCGGGGGTGGTCCTCGGTGCTGAGCACCGCGGCTCCGGCTCCGTCACCGAACAGCAGGTAGTTGACGACCTCGTCGGGCGGCAACGCGGCCAGGTCGGCCTTGAGGTCGTAGTGCTTGGCGATGACGTCCCCGCCGATCACCAGCGCGGTCCGGTACCGGCCGCTGCCCAGCAGCGCGGCCGCCACGTCGAAGGTCTGCACGGCCCCCGAGCAGCCCGACTGGAGCTGGAAGGTCGGCACGCCGTCGATACGCAGCCGGTCGGCGATCACGTTCACGGTGGTCGGCATCAGCGTGTCCGGGGTGGCGGTACCGAGCACCACCACGTCGATCTCCGCGGCGGAGATCCCCGCTCGGTCGAGGGCCTGAACCGCCGCGCGCTCGCCGAGATCGGCCAGGTCGTGGTGGCGCTCGCCCGATTTCAGGTCGATCGCGAGGTGCCGGGTCCGTGTGCCGATGAAGGTGTCGACCCACTGCCGCCAGAGGTCGTCCATCCCGAAGCGCTCGGCCAGTGCGGCGGTGTCGACGGGGGGCCCGGGAAGGGCCGTCCCCACGGACAGAACTCGTATCGGGCTTTCCCCCATGCTGCTCCTCCATCGAGCCGTGTCCGCGTCACGCGTGTCGTCGCCAGGCGGTCCGGTACTCCCGAGGTGGCGTCGCGGATCCCACGTCGGCCTTCCTCGTCGAAACGCTAATGACGCCTGCTAAAGCAGCACTAAGCGAGTGATGAACCGCCCCGCCGGACGGAGACGCCGGACGATGGACGCCTGCGCTCGGTCGCGATCGGCGTCACAGGGAGGCCAGGGAGAAGTAGGCCTCCTCCTCCTGGTCGAAGTGCAGCAGGAGGACCGCGTGCAGGCCGTACAGGCAGGCGCACAGGTCGTCGAGTTGCTCGGGGCGCACCCCGCCGTCCTCGGCGATGGCGAGGTGACGCCCCAGCCGGCGCACGAGCCGTTCGATCTCCGCGTGTGCCCTGCTCATGGTCATCGTGGCCTCGGGTCCGCCGAGAACGCGTCCCATCGCCGGGTAGAGCCGTCGTTCCTCGGCCCGTTCGTGTGGGAGCAGGCGTTCGGTGAGGAAGGTGTGGACCTCCCGCAGCCGGCCGAGGGCCTCCATCGGGGAGGTGCCGGCCAGCTCGTCGGCGGTCTCCCGGATCAGTTCCAGAGGCGGCCGCAGCGAGGAGTGCTCCATCTTGAAGCGGCGCAGCAGGGACTCGGTGCCTGCGTCGACCACCGTGCGGGTTCCCCGGGCGGGACGCAGTGCCCGCAGCGCGTTGAGGATCACCGCCACGTCGATGACCTCCTGGAGCAGGGCACCGGAGGCGGGTGGCAGCGCTCCGGCCGCCGCCACGGCCATGGCCAGCAACGAGAGGGCCATCCCCGCGCTCGCGCTCTGCACGGCGATGCGGCGGGAGCGACGGGCGACGTCCATGGCGTCGGCGAGCCGGTCCAGGCGGTCGGCGGTGAGCACCACGTCGGCCGCCTGGGTGGAGGCGGCCGAGCCGCGGGCGCCCATCGCGACCCCGATGTCGGCGGCGGCCAGGGCGGGGGCGTCGTTGACGCCGTCGCCCACCATCACGCTCACCGCCCTGGCCGTCTCCTGCCGTACGGCCCGCACCTTGGCCTCGGGGCTCTGCTCGGCCAGTACCCGGTCGACGCCGAGCACCGTGCCCACGCTCTCGGCGACCTCGGCCCGGTCCCCGGTGAGCATGATCACCCGCTCGATGCCGGCGGTGCGCAGCCGCCGCAGGGTCCGTGCCGCGTCCGCCCGTACGGCGTCGCGGAGCAGGATCACGCCCGCCGTCTCGCCGTCCACGGTCACCCAGACCGTGATGGCCCCGTCCAGTGCGGCCCGCGCCCGCTGGGCCCGCTCCCACCCCGGGGAGTCCGCGGCAGGGGATGCCGTCGCCTTGCCGACCGCTGTCCGGCGGCCCTCCACCACTCCTTCGGTACCGATTCCGGGCCGCTCCAGAACCTCGGTCGGCCTCGGAAGCTCGGCCCGGTGGGTGCGGGCGGCCTCGACGATCGCGGCGGCCAGGACGTGGGAGGACATCTGATCCACCGCCGCCGCCCAGCGCAGCACGTCGTCGGCGCGGACGCCGGGCGCGGCCACGACGTCGACGACCTGGGGGCGTCCCGCGGTGAGCGTTCCGGTCTTGTCCACGATGAGGGTGCGGGCCTGTCCCAGCCTTTCCAGCGCAGCCCCGCCCTTCACCACCACGCCGTGCCGCGCCGTACGCGACAGTCCTGAGGCGATGGCCGCCGGTGCGGCGAGCAGCAGCGGGCAGGGGGTGGCCACGACCAGTACGGCCACAGCCCGTACCGGCTGGCCGGACAGCAGCCAGGCGGCTCCCGCCAGCAGGAGCGTGAGGGGCAGGAACCAGGCGGCGAACCGGTCGGCGAGCCGTACGACGGGGGCGCTGTCGGCCT
Organism: Streptosporangium sp. NPDC049046; assembly: GCF_040649155.1. Lineage (NCBI taxonomy): Bacteria > Bacillati > Actinomycetota > Actinomycetes > Streptosporangiales > Streptosporangiaceae > Streptosporangium > Streptosporangium sp. NPDC049046. Next base: position 9,362 of record NZ_JBEZEZ010000014.1, read on the forward strand.
GCGCCTGCCGGGCCAGCCGCACCACCCCCGCGTAGGTGCTCTCGGCCGCGCTGCGGCTTGCCCACAGGTCGAAGGCGGGGCCGGCGTTCACGACGCCGCTGCGCGCGCTCTCCCCCGTGGCGCGCCTCACCGGGACCGACTCTCCCGTCAGAGCCGACTCGTCCAGCAGTGCCGCGTCCTTCGCGATCACGCCGTCGACGGGGACCGTCTCACCGTGCGGGATCAGCAGCAGGTCGCCGGGCCGCACCTGATCGACCTCCACGAGGGCGGCCACCCCGTCCCGGTAGCGCCGGGCCGATTGGGGCGCTCGTTCGTACAGCGCGGTCAGGTCCCGGCGGGCCCGGCGTGAGGCGTAGTCCTCCAGTGCCCTGCCGGTGGCGAGCATCACGCCGATCAGGGCTCCGGCGAGATACTCCCGCACGGCGAGCGCTCCGGCCAGGGCGAGTACGGCGATGGCGTCCACGCCCAGTCGGCCGCCACGCAGCGCCGCCACCACCCATCCCGCCGCGGGCACCAGGGCGACGCAGGTGACCGCCGCCCACAGCAGATCACCGGCGGCGCCCGCGCCGGCGAGGTGAAGTACGGCTCCGGCCAGGAGCCCGCACGCGGTCACCGCGAGGAAGACGACCATGCCAAGGCGTCTCGTCATCCGCGCCTCCCGCGGGTAGCCGTCCCGGCCCGGGGACGGAGGTCTGCTTCGGTCAGGGCTCCGGGACCGCGGACGGACGTCGGCGACGGGAGCCGATGCGCGGCGTCCAGCTCATCCCGCGGGGACCTGGGACGGCAGCACCGGGACCAGGCGGAACATCCCCGTCATCAGCTCCGGCGGCTCCGGTTGCTCGGTGACGCGGCCGGCCACGGCTCGCAGCACGTCGGTGGCGGTCATCATCCCCACCAGCCGGTGGTTTCTCCCCATGACCCCGATCGCGTCGACGCCGGCGTCGATCATCGCGGCGGCGGCGTCGGTCAGAGGCGTGTCGGGTGTGGTGTGCGGCCGGCGTCGGTCGGCCAGCAACGCGTGAACCGGCACGCGTGACTGTTCGATCGGGCCGCCGGACCAGTGGGCGGTGAGGTCCTCCCGGGTCAGGATCCCGCGCAGGCGGCCGTGCCCGTCGACGACCGGCAGGTGGTGGACCCCCGCTCGCTGCATGATCTCCCAGGCCATGAGCGGGGACTCCCCGAGGTCGACGGCGACCAGCGTCCGGCTCATCACCTGCGCCACCGTGAGGTTACCGGTGTCCATCACGCCTCCCCTCGGGCCTGGACGACGGCGACGGGGCAGCGGGCGTGGTGCAGGACTCCGTGACTGACCGAGCCCAGCAGGGCCGAACCGGCCCTGCCCAGTCCCCGGGAACCGACGACGACCAGGTCGGCGGTGGCCGAGGCCTCGCAGATGACGCCGACCGGATGCCCGCAGACGAGTGTCTGTTCGACCTCGACCCGAGGGTACTTCTCCCGCCAGGCGGTGAGCGTGTCCGTGCAGAGGTTCTGTTGGGCGGCGAGGATGTCCTCGACCAGCGGGGTGTAGACGAGGGCGCCCGGTCCCACCACGGGCATCTGCCAGGTGTGGATCGCCCGCAGCCCGGCGCCGCGGCGGGCGGCCTCCTCGAAGGCGTACTCCAGCGCCACCGCCGAGTGGTCGGAGCCGTCGAAGCCCACGACGATGCGGCCGTAGGTCCGCTCGGGGACGTCCCTGACGACCACGACGGGGGCGGCGGCATGCCCGGCCAGGGCCAGCGAGACCGATCCGAGCAGCAGCCCGGTGAATCCGCCCAGCCCTCGGCTGCCCAGCACGACCTGCTCGGCGTCCTCGGCCTCCCGCCGCAGGACCTCGATCACCGGGCCCGTCCCCAGCAGGGTGTCCACCTCCAGGTGCGGGGCGCGCTCCCGGGCGAGTGCGGCCGCGCGTTCCAGCGTCTGGAGGCCGTACTCGGCGACGGAGTCACGAAAACCCGGAGGGGTCTGCAGCGGGATGTCGCCGGGCCACGCCTCGCACGCATAAACGATCTTCAAGGCGCATCCGCGCCGGACCGCGTCGTCGGCGGCCCATTCGACCGCGACGTCCGAGGGAGATGAGCCGTCCACGCCCACCACTGTGTGCGCTGCCATGTCGACCTCCTTGGGTTCTGCTTCCATTCGACCGGCCGGCGGCGTTTTGCGCAGTGGGCCAAAGGCCCGTCCGTCAGGGACTTCCGACCCGCCGCGCGAAACGTCGCCGGCCCGTCGCTCGCGGGTCCGATCATCGGGCCGGCCGCTCTCGCGGCCCGCTTTCGCCGGACGAGGTCTCCTCGTGCCGGGCCACCGGGATCAGCATCACCGGGACGCGGGCGCCGGCCAGGGTTTCGCGTACGGTCCGCGCCCTTCCCTCGTCGAGGTGCTGTGACCATCCCAGCGCGATGAGATCCACGTGTTCGGCCGCCGCCACGCTCACCACCTGCTCTCCGGCGACTCCGCTGCGAAGCTCCAGGCGCACCCCGGGACACGCGCAGTGACGGGCCAGGAACTCCTGCTCCCACGCCTGCCTGGCGTGTGCGGCCTGATCCCAGAAGCGGGGAACGGTCACCTCGTCGAAGACGTGCAGGACCACCAGATCGACGCCGGTGCGGGTGAACAGCCGCGCGGTCTCGATGACGGCCGCCGCGGCCTCGAAGGATCCGTCCAGCGGCAGGAGCACCCGGGAGATGACGTGGTGAGGTGTCAGCGGCGTCCCTCGCGCCACCGGTGTCACCGGAGTCGTCGGAGGCACCACAGGCGCCGGTGAGGGAGGCAGCAGGACGACCGGCTTGGTGCAGCGGCGTACGACCCACCAGGACATGACCCCGGGCGGGGCGCCGTCGGCGAGGACGCCGAGAAGCGTGCTCGTCCGCTCCAGTTCGCGGAGCACCGTCGTCGCGGTCTCCCGTGCCCCGGAGCCGGGGGCGAGGTGGATCTCTCGAATGCCCGTGCGGAGAATTTCCGCCACCGCCCGGGCGACGCCGGTCACGGCCGCGGCCTCATCCTCGTCGCCGCCGTCGTCGACCACGGCCAGCACGTCCGCCATGTTCACTTTGTCCACTCCTCTCCCTTTTCCGGTGTCATCGGCCCAGCGGCAGGCGGGCGGAGCCGATCACCTCCCGTGGGTCGCCCGCGCCCAGCCGCACCCGCAGCGCCCCGTCGGTCCGCATGTCGACCGCCTCCGGGGTGATGTCCAGCCGCACCCGGCGGCCCAGGCACCGAAATCGCACGCCCAGGCTTCCCCACGACGCGGGAAGCCGGGGATCCAGGCACAGGATCCCTCCGCGTACCCTCGCTCCCGCGAAGCCGGTGAGCAGCGCCTGCCACACGCCCCCGAACGTGGCCATGTGCAGGCCGGTGGCCGTGGTCCCGGTGAGGTCGTCCAGATCCAGGACCAGCGCGGTGCGCAGCAGGCCGAGCGCCTCCTCCGGGCGGCCCGCTCTGGCCAGCAGGCAGGCGGTGATCGCCGGTGAGAGCGACGAGCCATGGGCGGTACGGGGACCGTAGAAGTCGAGGTTCGCCTCCAGCGAGCCCGCCTCGGCCTCCTCGGGCACCAGGTGGTGGAGCATGAGGACATCGGGCTGTTTGATGATCTGGGTGGCGGCGAGCCGTTCGTGACCGAGCAGCAGGTCGGCGGCGACCGGCGGGACGGCGATTCCCTCCATCGTGAGCGGCTCCAGCCGGAAATATCCAGCGAACTGCTCATATCTTCCCGAGGTGGGATCGTAGCCGTCCACCAGGCGGTCGGCGAGCGCGCGCCACCGGCGGCCCTCCTCGCAGCCCGGGGCGACGAGATCGGCCGCCTGCCGCAGGTTCCACCGGGCCATCACGTTGGTGAACGCGTTGTCCGTCACCGCCTCGTGGTACTCGTCCGGCCCGATCACCTCCCCGATGTGGGCCTGCCCCTCCCCGTCCACCCGGCAGCGCGACGCCCAGTAGCGGGCGGTCTCGATCACGAGAGGGCGCGCGGGTCCGGTCAGGAAAGCGCCGTCACCGCTCCAGCGCGAGTAGTGGGCGGCGGCCCAGGCGACGTCGGCGGTGATGTGCTCCTCCATCCGCCCGGTGAGGATGGCGAAGGGCTCGCCGCCCAGACACCCTCGGGCGGGGGTCACCTCCTCTCCGGTGGCGGCGGACTCCCAGGGAAAGCGCGCGCCGGAAAGGCCCAGGGCCGCGGCGCGGGCCCGCGCCGCGGCCAGGCGGCGGATCCGGTAGACGACCATCGCCCTGGCCGCGGCCGGATGAATGCTCACCAGGGCGGGCAGGACGAACACGTCGGCGTCCCAGAAGACATGACCGGCGTAGCCGCCACCGGACAGCCCTCGCGCGCCGACGGCCAGTTCCTCACCGCGCCCGGCGACGCTCCACAGGTGGAACAGCGCGAACCGGACAGCGAGCTGCGCCTGGGGATCATCGGGGATGCGGACGTCCACGGCCTCCCAGCGTGCCGCCCACGCCGCCCGCTGCTCGGCGAGCAGCCGGTCGAAGCCGAGCTCTCTGGCCGCCTCCAGCGCCGCGACGGCGTCGCGCGGCACCGGCCGGCGAGCGGGGTCGGCCGTGTAGGCGACGATCCGCTCCAGGGTGCGTACCTCGCCGTCGCGGCCCGTACGCTGCGTCGCCACGGCGGCCATACCCGCGTGGTCGGCGGTGACGCGCGACCAGGTGTGGCCGTCGAGCCGGCCCTCGGTGACCTGGCCCTCCGAGGGCGATCGCAGGGCGGGCCCCGCCCGCAGCCGCCCGGCGCCCGCCTCGGCGCGCATCGCCACCACCCCCGGCCGGCTCACGCACGCGAACCGCAGCGTCCGTACCGGACAGGTGTGGCCGATCTCCTCCCGGACCAGCACGCCGGCGCGCAGGTCGAGCACGCGCAGGTCCTCCTCGGGAGGCGGGCGCAGGACGAGCCCGGTCCACTGAGGACCCGGCAGCAGGTGCTGCCCCGATCCGGTCCCGGTGTAGATCCCCTCGGCGAGCACCAGCGGAACCGATCCGGGAGCGGACTCCTCCACCGATCCCCGGGTGGCGAAACCTCCGGCGCCGAGGGTGAAGAGCGTCTCGGTCACCCGGTGCCGCGACGGATCGGTGCCCGTCTCGCGGATCGTCCACGCAGGATCGTCGTCCACCCGGGGAACCCGCCCGTCGCGAGCCCCGTGCGGCATCTCGGTGGCGCACCGGTCGAACGCCACCGCCTCGAAGGTACGATCACGCCGTCGGCGGTCCGGGTCGTCCATCGGCCCCCATATCGCCTCGCGCCGGCGCCGGGAGCGGCGACGGCGGCCCCCACAGGCTCTCGCGCTCCCCTCCGTCGCGGCAGAGCCTTCCGCCCCGGCCGGAAAGGACTTTCGTCCCGGCAAGACTCGCCGTCGGCGGGTGTCCGATCCTCTCCCCGGGCTTCCTGGGGAGAGACCTCAGGTCTCAGGCCCCTGGCCAGGCGTCCCGCCGGTGACTCGGGCCGTCCGGCCACGCCGTGAAGGACTTTCGGCTCTGCTCACGAGCCCCAGGCACTCCATAACGTGGAAATTTAGAAATATGCGGGGGTTTGTCATGAAAATGACTGTTCAGGATGTCATGAGCACCGGAGTCATCACGGTGCGGGAGAACACCGCGTTCCGCGAGGTCGCCGAGATCCTCATCGCCACCGACGTCGGCGGGGTACCGGTGGTGGACGAGGACGACCGCGTACTCGGCGTCGTCTCCGAGGCCGACCTGCTGCGCAAGGAGGAGTTCAAACAGCGTTACCACTGCGAGCACTACCGGCCGCCGCTTCGCGCGTGGCTGCGTCACCGCATGAGCGGCGAGAGCGGCCTGCGGAGGAAGGCCGCGGGTGAGACCGCCGGCGAGCTGATGAGCCGCCCCGCCGTCGTCATCACCGCCGACTCCCCCGTGCTGCTCGCCGCTCGCGTGATGGACCTGCACGGGGTGAGACGACTGCCGGTCGTACGCGCCGACGGCAGGCTGGCCGGCATCGTCAGCCGCCGGGACCTGATCAAGGTCTTCGTCCGCAGCGACGACGAGATCGGGCGCCGCATCCGCGAGGACCTCGTCGTCCACGAGCTGGGCATGGATCCCACGGGCGTCGGGATCGAGGTCCGAGGCGGCCTCGTGCGGCTCTCCGGCCAGGTGGACGAGCACAGCCAGGCCGTCACCCTCGCGCAGAAGGCACGAAACCTCGACGGGGTCGTCAAGGTGACCGACGAGCTCACCTGGCGCCAGGACGACGTCGTACCCCTCTCGATCATCTGGGGCGGGGCCTGAGCCGCCGCGCCATCCGCCGATCGCGAGGTTCGCGAACCGGCGCCTCACCGTACGGCGATTCCCGCCAGGACGTGGAGCCCTCGTACGGCAGCATGACAACAGCGGGGACCGGGGGGAACGGCTCATGAGCACCGTTGTGACAGATTCGTTGGAAGCACTCATCGCCGAGCTGCGCTCGCGCGACTTCACCGTGGTCGGTCCCACGGCACGGGACGGAGCCATCCGGTTCGCCGAACTCTCCTGCGCCGCGCAGCTGCCCGCCGGGCGCGGCGACGAGCAGCGCCCCGGCCACTACCGGCTCACCGAGCGGGACGACGAGCTGGTGTTCGGCTTCGCCGCGAGCCCCGACTCGGCCAAACGCTACACCCAGCCGCCCCGGCAGAGACTGTCTCGGACGTACGGCGAGACGATGGAGGAGATCGAGGAACCGGCGCCCCGGATCGCCCTGCTGGGCGTACGCTCCTGCGACCTGGCCGCGATAGCGGTCCAGGACCGGGTCTTCCTCGGCGGCAGGCACCCCGATCCGGCCTACCGCAGGCGTCGTGAGGCGCTGTTCCTGGTCGCGGTGAACTGCGCGGTGCCCGGCGGCACCTGTTTCTGCGTCTCCATGGGCACCGGACCGAAGGCCACCGGCGGGTTCGACCTGGCGCTCACCGAGCTGAGCGGCCCGCACCGGTTCCTGGTCGAGACGGGAAGCGAGCAGGGCTCGCAGATCGCCGCGGCGCTCCCGCACCGGCCCTGCACCGACGACGACCTCGCCGCGGCGGCGGAGGTCTCACGGCTGGCCGCCACCCGGATGGGCCGTCAGGTGGACACCACGGACATCCAGCAGCGCCTGGCCGCGGCCCACGACTCACCGCGCTGGGCCGAGGTCGCCTCCCGCTGCCTGGCCTGCACCAACTGCACGATGGCCTGCCCCACCTGCTTCTGCACCACGGTCGAGGACTCCACCGACCTCACCGGCACCGTCGCGGAGCGGACGGAACTGTGGGACTCCTGCTTCACCCTGGACTTCTCCGAGGTCGGCGGATCCCCCGTACGCGCCTCGGGACCGGCCCGCTACCGGCAGTGGCTGACGCACAAGTTCTCCACCTGGTACGACCAGTTCGGCATGTCCGGTTGTGTGGGCTGCGGCAGGTGCATCACCTGGTGCCCGACCGGTATCGACGTCACCGAGGAGCTGGGATGCATCCTATGACGCCGGTGCCCTACCGCGTCCGGTCGCGCCGCCCGGACCGGGCCGACACGGTGACCTTGACGCTGAGGCCGGTCCAGGGCGACTGCCTGCCGTTCCTGCCCGGCCAGTTCACCATGCTGTACGCCCCCGGGGTCGGGGAGATACCGATCTCGATCAGCGGCCGCGCCCGCTCCGGCGGATACGTGCAGACGATCCGCGCGGTGGGCGCGGTCAGCGCGGCGCTGTGCCGGATGCGCCCCGGTGACGTCGTGGGGGTCCGCGGCCCGTACGGCACGTCGTGGGACCTGCCGGCGGCGGCCGGGCTGGACGTGGTCGTGGCGGCCGGCGGCCTCGGCCTCGCCCCGCTGAGACCGGTGATCCGCGAGCTGGCCGCCCACGGTTCCCGGTACGGGCGGGTCAGCCTGATCGTCGGCACCCGCACCCCCGCCACCCTGATGTATCCCGGTGAGCTGGCCCGCTGGCGGGACGAGCACGACATCGACGTCAAGATCATCGTGGATCATCCCGACCACGCCTGGAAGGGGCCGGTGGGACTGGTCACCCGGCTGATCGACCGGATCGTCTTCGAGCCTCGCCGCACCTTCGCCTTCGTGTGCGGCCCCGAACTCATGATGCGCGAGACCGCGGATCGGCTGGTACGGCGGGGGGTGCCCGCCGGGCGGGTGGCGTTGTCGGTGGAACGCGACATGAAGTGCGGGGTCGGCCGCTGCGGTCACTGCCAGCTCGGCCCGCTGCTCACCTGCCTGGACGGCCCCGTACTGAGCTACGAGCGGGCGGCCGGGCTGCTCGCGGTGCCGGAGCTGTGATGGCCGGGCCCGCGCCCCGGCGCCCGCGGCTGGCGGTGTGGAAGTTCGCCTCCTGCGACGGCTGCCAGCTCACCTTGCTGGACTGCGAGGACGAGCTGCTCTCGGTCGCCGCCGAGCTGGACATCGCCTATTTCCTGGAGGCCTCGAGCGCGATGGGGCGCGGACCGTACGACCTGTCGCTCGTCGAGGGGTCGATCACCACCCCGGACGATCTTCGCCGGATCCGGCACGTACGCCGCGTCTCCAAGCGCCTGGTGACGATCGGCGCCTGCGCGACGGCGGGAGGCATCCAGGCGCTGCGCGACTTCGCCGACGTCGAGGAGTTCCTCTCCGTCGTCTACGCCCGGCCCGACTACATCGCCACACTGGAGCGTTCCACCGCGATCTCCGCCCACGTGCCGGTGGACTTCGAACTGCGCGGCTGCCCCATCGACAAGCGGCAGCTGCTGGAGGTCATCTCGGCGTTCCTGGCCGAGCGCCGCCCCTTCGTGCCCGGCCACAGCGTCTGCGTCGAGTGCAAGGCCCGGGGCAACGTCTGCGTCCTGGTCGCCCACGGCACCCCCTGCCTGGGCCCGGTCACCCAGGCCGGGTGCGGAGCGCTCTGCCCTGCGTTCAACCGGGGCTGTTACGGCTGCTTCGGCCCGATGGAGAGCCCCAACGCCCGGGCGCTCAACGCGCGGCTGCGAGAGCTCGGTATGAGCACCCCCGAGCTGGTGCGCGTCTACCGGACGTTCAACGCCACCGAGGAACCGTTCCTCCAGGCAGCCGAGGAGGCCGTCGATGACGCATAGGTCGCTCAGGATCAGCGGGCTGGCCCGGGTGGAAGGCGAGGGCTCGCTGCTGGTGCGCGCCCGCGACGGCCGCGTCACCGACGTGGAGCTGAACATCTACGAGCCGCCCCGCTTCTTCGAGGCCCTGCTGCGCGGAAGGGCGCACACCGAACCTCCCGACATCACCGCCCGCATCTGCGGCATCTGCCCGGTGGCCTACCAGATGAGCGCCTGCCAGGCGATCGAGGCGGCCTGCGGGGCGGAGGTGGCCGGGCCGCTGCGGGACCTGCGGCTGCTGATGTACTACGGAGAGTGGATCGAGTCGCACACCCTGCACATCTACCTGCTGCACGCCCCCGACTTCCTCGGCTACGACAGCGGGGTGGCGATGGCGGCCGACCACCGCCACGCCGTGGAGCGAGGGCTCGCGCTGAAGAAGACCGGCAACGAACTGGTCGCCGCCCTCGGGGGCCGGGCCATCCATCCGGTCAACGTGCGGGTGGGCGGCTTCTACCGGGTGCCCGCCCGCGCCGAGCTCGCACCGCTCGCCGAACGGCTGCGCCGGGCCCGCGACGCGGCGCTGGAGACGGTGGGCTGGGTGGCCGGCTTCGACTTTCCCGACGTGGAACACGACTACCGCTTCCTGGCCCTGCGCCATCCGGCCGAGTACGCCATCCTGTCCGGCTCGGTCGCGGTGAGCGACGGCACCGAGTTCGCGGCGGCCGACTGGCCCGCCCACGTCGTGGAGGAGCAGGTGCCGCACTCCACCGCCCTGCACGCGCGGCTCGACGGGGACACCGGCTACCTGGTGGGCGCCCTGGCCCGATACGCCCTCAACGCCCACCTGCTCTCCCCCCTGGCCCGCTCGGCCGCCTCCGACGCCGGGCTCGGCCCCGTCTGCCGCAACCCTTTCCGCAGCATCGTGGTCCGCGCGGTGGAGGTCCTGCACGCCTGCGAGGAGGCACTGCGGATCATCGAGGACTACACCGAACCGGACGCGCCGGCCATCGCGGTCGAGCCACGTCCGGGGGTCGGGAACGGCGTCTCCGAGGCCCCGCGCGGCACGCTCTACCACCGCTACCGGATCGACGGCGCCGGGCTGATCACCGAGGCCGACATCGTGCCTCCGACCTCGCAGAACCAGGCCCGCATCGAGATGGATCTGCGTCATCTCATCGAGCCACGCCTCGGCCTGCCACAGCAGGAGTTGTCGGCGCTGTGTGAGCGCGCGGTACGCAACCACGACCCGTGCATCTCCTGCTCGACCCACTTCCTGCGCCTTCACCTGGACCGGTGAGGCCGGTCCGCACCCGGGAGGACCCATGCGCGACCGCGTCGCCGCCACCGCCGATGTCGTCATCGTCGGGATCGGCAACGAGTTCCGGGGAGACGACGCCGCGGGGCTGTTGACGGCCCGGCTGCTGCGCGGCACGCTCCCGGCGCGGGTCACCGTGCTGGAGAACGCGGGCGACCCCGCCGAACTGATCGAGGCGTGGACCGGCGCCCGGCTCGCGATCGTGATCGACACGGTGGTCTCCGGCGCGCCCCCGGGCACGACCGGCCGCCGTGCCCTCCTCGGCTCCGCGCCCCGCGCCCAAGGCGACCGCTGGACGCCGCCCGCCGTCCGGCACGGCAGTTCACACGCCCTGGGCATCGCCGACGCGCTCGCGCTCGGCCGTGTCCTCGGCCGCCTGCCTCGGGAGCTCGTGCTCCACACCGTCGAGGGCGCCGACTTCGGGCTCGGCGCCCCGGTGACGCCCGCCGTCGGGCTCGCCGTCGAACAGCTCGCCGAGACAGTGGCCAAGACGGTGGGCGAGCTCGTCCGCTCGGAGCCGGCACGGCCCCGTTGAACCGGATCACGGATGTTTCACGGACTCGGCGGACGCGACGGGCTCCGGGGTGCTGAACCGGCTCGCTCGGCGGTGGACGCGGTGACCGGGAGGGCGCGGGCGGGTGGGAGGTGCGGCGGGCACGGTGCGGTAGAACCACTGTTTGCCGAACTCGATGAGAACCAGATAGACGATCACCATGGCGGCCAGCGCGAGGAAGAACAGGGCGGGCAGGGGCTGGAAGCCGAGCGCGCCGGCGAACGGGGTGGACGGCAGCAGGGCACCGACACCGACGACGCCGAGGGCTGCCAGCAGCAGGGGCAGGCTGGGATGGCTGCGCAGGAACGGGACGCGGCGGGTACGGATGGCGAAGATCACCAAGGTCTGGGTGGCGAGGGACTCGACGAACCAGCCGCTGCGAAACAGCGGCGGCCCGGCGTGGAAGACCCCCAGCATGATGACGAAGGTCGCGACGTCGAACAGGGAACTGATCGGGCCGAAGAACAGCATGAAACGGCGGATCAGCCGGACGTTCCAGTGGGAGGGGCGGGCCAGCTGCTCAGGGTCGGCGTTGTCGGTGGGGATCGCGAGCTGGCTGCTGTCGTACAGGAGGTTGTTGAGCAGGATCTGCGAGGGCAGCATCGGCAGGAAGCCCAGCGTCAGCGAGGCGCCGGCGGCGCTGAACATGTTGCCGAAGTTGCTGGAGGTGCCCATCAGGACGTATTTCATGGTGTTGGCGAAGATCCGGCGCCCCTGCACGACGCCGTCGGCCAGGATGGCGAGCTCCTTTTCCAGCAGGATCACGTCGGCGGCGTCCTTGGCGACGTCGGTGGCCGAGTCGACCGAGATGCCCACGTCGGCGGCGTGCAGGGCGACGGCGTCGTTGACGCCGTCGCCGAGGAAGGCCACGTCCAGGCCGCTGCCGCGCTGCAGGCGCACGATGCGGGCCTTGTGTTCCGGGCTGACGCGGGCGAACACGGTGGTCTGGCCGATCAGCTCGGCCAGCCGGGGGTCGTCCGCGGCCTCGACGTCGGCTCCGGTGAGCACCCGCGCCGCGGGCAGGCCGAGGTCGGCGCAGAGTTTCGCGGCCACGGCGGGGTTGTCGCCGGTGAGGACCTTGACGGTGACGCCGAGTTCGGCCAGGCGGCGCAGCGCCTCGCGGGCGCCGTCCTTGGGCGGGTCGAGGAACACCAGCAGGCCGCGGAAGACCAGATCGCGCTCGTCGGCAGCCGTGATCGTGGCGGCGCCGGAGACCTCCGAGGCGGTCACGTCCGAAGTGGTCACGTCTCGGGTGGCGACGGCGACCACCCGGTTACCCGCGGCGAACTCGGCCTCCAGGGCCGCGGACGCCCGGGCGGGGACGTCGGCGCACCGGGCCAGGACGGCCTCCGGCGCGCCCTTGCTGATGATCAGGCGGTGGCCGTCGTCACGTTCGACCAGGACCGAGACCATCCGCCGCTCGTGGTCGAAGGGCAGCAGGGCGAGGCGCCGGTAGCGGCCCAGCCGCCCGTGCAGGGCGGCGGCTGGGGGTGAGTCCCACAGGGCGAGGTCCAGCGCGTTGCCGCCCACCGCCCGCTCCTGCCCGGCGCCCGGATCGACGGTGGCCTCGCCGCACAGCAGGCCGAGCTCCAGCGGTTCCTGCGCGGCCTGCCCGTTCGCGTCCAGGGCTCGTGTGAAGGTGATGCGGCCCTCGGTGAGGGTTCCCGTCTTGTCGGTGAAGAGCACCTCGACGTTGCCCAGGTCCTCGATGCACACCAGGCGCTTGACGAGCACCTTGTGCCGGGCGAGCCGCCGGCTGCCGGCGGCCAGACTGGTCGAGACGACGGCCGGGAGCAGTTGCGGGGAGATGCCCACCGCGATGGCCAGGGAGAACAGCAGCGCGTCGAAGATCGGCCGATGCAGGATCACGTTGACGATGAAGATCGTGGTGGTGAGCACGGCGGCGATGCGTACCAGCAGCAGCGAGAAGCGGCGCAGCCCGGTCTGGAACTCGGTCTCGGGGTGGCGTTCACCGAGTGCGAGCGCGATCCTGCCGAACTCGGCGCGGCCGCCGGTGGCCACCACGACGCCGACGCCCAGGCCCCCGTGCACGACGGTGCCCATCAGCGCGCCACAGGTCAGATCCGCCAGGGCCGTACCCGCGGCGACCGGCTCGGTCGCCTTGGCCACCGGCAGCGACTCCCCCGTCAGCGCCGACTCCTCGCACTCCAGGTCGCTCACCGACAGCAGTCGCAGGTCGGCCGGCACGATCTCGCCCAGCCGCAGTTCGACGACGTCGCCGGGAACCAGGGCGGTCACCGCCACCGTGCCGGGGCGGCCGTCGCGCCAGACCACGCAGCGATGCTCGATCTGGGAGTGCAGGGCCTCGGCGGCCCTCTCCGCGCGGTACTCGTTGACGAAGCCCAGCCCGACCGAGGCCGTGAGGATCACCCCGATGATCAGCGCGTCCTTCGGCTCGCCGAGAAAGGCGGAGGCGAGCGCGGTCACCGCCAGCAGGATCAGCAGCGGTGAGCGCAGCTGGCGGGCCAGCACCGCCGGCCACCGTGCCCGGTGCGAGCGCACGGCGTTGGGTCCCAGCGCCGCCAGCCGATCGCGCGCCCGCTCCGTCGTCAGTCCCTCGCGCCCGCTGCCCAGCCGGGCCAGCACCTCTTCGGCCGGCAGCGCCGCCGCGTCGGCGACGTCCAGCCGGGCCGTCGCAACCATCATCGGCTCCCTCCACCTCGCGCCCTGGTCCTGTTCAGATCCTGGGCGCTCGCGCCGCCGGCGCTACTACAACAACGTTTCGTTGTTGATTAAATGTCGTCGTTGCTACGGCGCACCAGCAGCCGGCGGCCGAACCCGGGCTCGACCTCCCATGGCAACGTGGCCGGCGCCCAGTCATACACCCCAGGTCCCTTGGCGCCGTCGCCAGCCGGAACACGCTTCCATGCTTAGCCGGGGCGTCGGCGACCAGGGTGTCGGCGCGCAGGTCGCCGCCCGGCCCCAGCCCGACGCTCTGGCTGCGCGGCACCGCTACCACGTACCCCATGCCGTGCCACTCGCAGAAGGTACGGAACCTGTAGTCACCGCCGCAGGCCTCATCGGCGATGATCCAGCCAGCAGGCACCCCGGCGACCAGGGCGCGCTCCAGCATGGCACGCGATGGCCGGTTTGATGGCGAAGGTGACCTCGTCCGGGGTGCTCGCGAGCAGGGATGGTGGGAGCAGTCTTGCCGGTCGTGAAGGCCACTCCCAGACTGGCGCCGACGGCGATACCGATGCCCATGGCCAGGTTGCCGAGTGCGACTCCCAGGGCGGCACCGACGGCGATGCCCATGAAGAGTCCTGTGGCGACCTGCTGCGGGATCTCACCACCGTATACCCCGAGCCGGCCACACTGGCTCGCCTTATCCGAGGGCGTCAACACCCGCGCGGTCCCGGACAAGGTGGGTCGCGAGACGGAACAGGCGGCCCCCGCCGAAGGGCTCGACGGCGGGCAGCGGGTTGCCCCGTGGCCTTTCTGATTACCGGCCGATCCTGTCAGGAATGTCCTGGCCAGGAACAACAACGGTGAGCGCGCCGCCACCGTTGAGCGAGGTCGGTGTGGTGATCGTGCCGACGACCCGGCCCAGGTCCGGAGAGATGACGGAGATCTTGCCGGTGCCGCCGCCGGTCACGTAGGCCAGCGCGCCGAACGGGTCGAGCGTGATGCGACGCATCTGGGCCTCCCACGGCGACTGTCCCACCGCTGGGCCACCCGGCAGGGAGGGTAGTCGCACCTGGGTGGTGACCTGGCCGGTCTTCACGTTGGTGAAGTACACCTGGTCGGCTGCGAGCTGGTGGAGGACGTATCCCGCGTACCGGTCGGACAAGGCGTGCCGGAACATGAAGCCGTTTCCGAGCGCCGCGCTCGTGGTCGCACCGGTCTCGGGCATCACACTGAGGGCGTCGTTCCGCCAGTTCTGCCAGTCGTCGCCGGGCCTGTCGGAGGTATAGGTGATCAGCTTCTCACGGGTCACGCGGACGTAGCTGGCGCGGCCCGGCGTCGGCCAGGCGACGGTCCGTACCCGCTGAAGCTCGCCGTCGACGACCCGTGCGGTTTCCAGGCCGGCGTCCGTGGCGCCCAGTACCAGCCCGTTCGCGTGGGAGGCTTCGCCGTGCCCGTTCGCCCCGGTGGGCAGCGTGCTCGTGGGCTCCAGATGTGCTCCGGGATTGGCGATGATGTCGGCGATCGGGTAGGTCTCCAGTTCGCCGTCGCCGCGGTGGACCACCGTGTCGCCGCTGACCATGATGCCGGGGTGCGCGCTGTCGACCTCGATCGTGGACGACCGGTAGTTCTGCAGATCGACGACGGTCAGCAGGCCGTGGGCCTCCTCCTCGTGCTCCTCCTCGCCTTCCTCGTGGTCGTGTTCCCCTGCCGCCGCCACCACGGCGTAGCGGCCGCTCTCGTCCACGGCGAGGTGGGTGGCCTCGCCTTCGGGCAACTCGGCCGTACCAACGATCCTGGGCATGCCGCGGGTCTGTAGTGCGACCAGTTCGTGGTTCGCCTCGTCGACGAACAGCAGCCGTCCGTCTCGCAGCGGTTGCATGCCGGAGTGGTCGGCGAACCTGCGGCCGCTGATGGTGGTCAGCTTCCTGTTCGACGGGATCGCGTAGACATGCACGCTTCCGGCGGCCGCGTCCGCGACTACCAGCCTGGCCTCGATACTCTGCTCGGCCATAACGGGTTGGACCTGCAAGGAAAGTGCCAGTAGGGCCGCGGTCGCGGCGACGACAGTGCGGTGACGCATGAGACCTCCGAAGAAGGAAACACTGCTCATTGAATACGAAAATCATTATCATTAACCCTTTTGTCCATCAAGGGTTAGAGGTGATCGACGGTTCTTCCGATCGGGTACGCCTCCCCGGTGCCCCGCATCCCGACCGGGTCGGTCACGCCGCTTGAGTGGAAGCCGTACGGCAGCAACGCTCAGCGACCGACGGCGTCCCCCGGCGAGCCGTCGTCGGTCGCGATCAGAGCCATGTGGCCGCCTTCGTCGAAGGAGGTGGGCAGGTGGAGCGTGTGCAGTTCCGCACCGGCCGACAGGTCGATCAGGTGGATCTGCCCGTGGCCACCGCGGGTGACCGCAACCAGGGGAGCGGTCGGAGAGGCGGCGACGGCGCGGCGTTGCACGCCGTCCCAGGGCGTGCCACCCTTGCGGGGAGCGCCGTCCATCGGCGGTAGCGGGACGCGGGCGAGGACGGCGGGGTCGTCGGCGCCGACCACGATCAGCTCGTCCCCGTCCGGGTGTATGCGGGTGAAGACGACCCGATCGGCACAGAAGGCCAGCCGGAAGACCAGACCTGGACCGAGGGGCACCCGGCCGGTGGTCTCGTCGTCCAGGCGGTGCCACCACGCGTCGTTGGTCCACAGCGGCCACTCCCCCGGCTCCTCCGGTCCGCCGCGCACATTGCTCCACAGGGTCCGGCGTGCCGGATCCAGCCGCAGGTAATAACCCCGACCGCCGTGATGTCCAGGAACGTCCCAGGGCAATGGAGGCTCGGCGACCAGGCCGGCGTCGCTGAGGCGGGCGCGGTGCACACCACCGCCAGTCGCGGCAAACACCTGTCCGGTCGCCGGATCCGCGGCGTCTCCGTGTCCGTCGTCGGGCAGAGGGAGCCGGATGAGGGGTTCGACCTTGGGGCAGCCCGGAAGCGCGTCGAGGAGGTGGGAGAGCCGGTGGGCGTGTAACGCCCCGGGCATGCGATGCCGCAGCAGGACGAACAGGTCATCGGCAGCGGCAGGCTCTTGCGCGTTCGCCGGGGCGGCGCGGCCGGGGATTACCGTGACGCCCGGTTCACCGATGCGGGTCCGCACCCGTACCGCCCAGGGCCGGACGGCCTCCCCCGGGCCGCCGCCCGTCCGCGGGTCCAGGTCGACGATGGTGAGGAGGTCGCTCCACGGTTCCCAGGAGCGGCCGCAGCCGCTCGTCACCACTACGAAGCGACCACCGGGATCGGCGGCCATGTGTTCGGCGGGAACAGCTACCGGCGCGCTGGCCACCACCGTCGGATCGCCGGTTCCGGCGGCGAAGGGGGCGAGGACGACCAGCTCGCCGGCGAGATCGTCGACGAAGGCGACCCTTGCGTCCGCCAGGTGCAGGAATCCGGCGTGCTCGGCCGGATGGCGTCCGTGGAGCCGGGTCAGGACGCGGCCGGTGCGCGGCTCGATGACGTAGACGGCGCCGGCGACGTGGTCGGCCGCGACGAGTCGCAGGGATGTCACGGAATGCTCCAAGGGGGTCGAGTATGCAGAAGTAATGAAAACCATTATCATGTCGGGACATCGTGTGGAGGGGCACCCCTTGCCCGAACGGCCTCTCGACCGATTCGTCCCGTTCCCCCTCGCGAGAGAGAACCCATGAGCATGCCCCGCACCTACCGTCGCCTGTCACGGCGCGCCGTCGCGCTCGCCACCGCCGCCGTGCTGCTGGTCGGCTGCGGTGGAAACGCGAACAGCGGTCCCGCCTCCGGGGCCGGCACGGGAAGCGCCTTTGGCGACGCCGCGCAGCTTCCACCGGTTCAGCCGGTCGCCGACGCCACGAGCATCACAGATGTGCGGGGGAAGAAGGTCTCCGTGAAGCGCGTCCCGGAACGGGTCGTCTGCCTGTTGGCCCTGTGCGACGACATACTCACCGAGCTCGGCCTGGTACCGGCGGCTACCAACTCCGCGCTCCTCGCCCATCCGCAGTTCCTCGGCAAGGAGAAGGCACAGCAGATCCCCGTCATCCCGGGCGGTTTCATCAGCCCCGAGGTGGAGGCGATCCTGTCCCACAAGCCGGACCTGGTGATCGGCCTGGAGGACACGCACGGAAAACTGGCTCCCGCGCTGCAAGGCGCCACCACGTTCTGGGCCATGCAGCCGACGACGTGGCAGGACAGCGTCGCCTACCTGCGCGACCTGGCCGCGCTCACCCACCGCGGAGACGAGGCGGTCGCCGCCGAGCAACGCCTGCGAGACAAGCTGGCCCGAGCCGAGAAAGCCAAGAGCGACAAGACAGCACTGATCGTCTTCGGCAGCGACGAGAACTTCGGCGTGGCCACGCCGGGCGGAGACGTGGCGGCCGGGATGTTCCCGCGGATCTGTGACTATCCATGGGAAAACCGCGGCATCGAGGGCACCTACAGCCTGGAGGAGATCCTGGCACGCGAGGTCGACGTGCTCTTCGTGGAGACCATCGCGTTCGGCGCGCCAGAAGAGAAGCTGTCGGAGAAGATGGCCGACAACCCCCTGTGGTCGCAGATCCCGGCGGTCAAGAACGGCAAGGTGATCGAGGTCGACCCGGAGGTATGGGCCAAGGGCCGTGGCACCCGATCCCTCGGCGTGGTCTTGGACGAAGCCACGGCCCACCTGCGATGACGCGGACGGCCGTCCTGGCGACCGGGCTGCTGGCCGCCGCCGCGCTGTGCGCGCTCTGCCTCGGCACGCCCACCATCTCGCCGTCCCGGCTGGCCGGCGTGCTGAGCGGTGGGGTGGCGGACGGGTTGGTGGCACTGGTGGTGAGAGAGGTCAGACTGCCCCGGCTGCTGCTGGCGCTGGTCGCCGGCGGCTGCCTGGGGGCGGCCGGCCTCGTGATGCAAGAGGCACTGCGCAACCCGCTGGCCGTTCCCGAGATGCTCGGGGTGTCCTCGGGGGCGGCACTGGGCGTCGCCGCTCCGCTGGTGCTCGCGCTGTCCCTGCCCGGCTGGTCCTATCCGCTACTCGCGCTGGCGGGAGCCGGACTTGGCGGGGTCGCGACGCTGGTCGCCGCCGGCTTCGGCCGGAGCCCTTCGGCGGTGCTGCTGACCGGAGCCGCCGTGGCGGCTGCGCTCCAGTCCGCGCTGCTGGTGCTGATGGTGATGGCCGACCAGCTCGATCTTCAGGTGATCTTCCGCTACCTGCTGGGGAGCCTGTCCGGCCGTACCTGGGAAGCGTGGCACGGAATCTGGCCGTGGCTGCTGCTGGCCATTCCGCTCGTGGTGCTGTGCGCCCCGATGCTGTCGGTGCTGCGGCTCGGCGACGAGGACGCCGGCGCCCTGGGGCTGCGGGTCCGGCATGCCCGACTGGGGGCGCTGGCCGTCTCCGTGTTGCTCATCGCCCCCGTGGTGGCGGTGTGCGGCCCGGTCGCGTGGGTGGGTTTCCTCGCCCCGCATCTGGCGCGGCGGCTGCGTCCGGACGCCGACGTGGTGAGGTGGCTGCCCTGGGCGGTGGTGTGGGGCGCGGTGATCACGGTGTGGGCGGACCAAGCCGCGCGTCTGGTCTTCATGCCGGTGGAGACTCCTGTCGGAGCCTGGACGGCCCTGGTCGGGGTGCCCGCAGGAGTGGCACTGCTGCGCGGCATCCGTACTGAGCAGAGGGCGGGTGCCGGATGACGCTCGTGAAGCGGTCCTCGCGCACCGCCCTCACCACGCCCGGCGCGACACCCTCCTGCCGAGGACGGCGGCGCCGATCCGCGCTGATCCTCGGGGTGCTGCTGCTCGCCGTGCCCCTGGCGGCCATGGCGGATCTGGCGGCGGGACGCGCGCTGACGGTGGTCGAACTGTGGCAGGCGCTGACAGGCGGCACGGTCGACCCGATCGCCGACCACCTGGTCTGGCAGGTCCGGCTGCCCAGGGTGCTGGTCGCGCTCGGAGCCGGGACCAGTCTCGGCCTCGCCGGGCTGATCCTGCAGGCGGCGTTGCGTAACCCGCTGGCGGCGCCGGAGGTCACCGGGGTCACCCCCGGCGCGGTGCTCGGCGCGGTCGCGGCGACGGGACTGGGTCTGGCCGACTGGACGTCACCGGCCGCGGTCATGATCGCCGCGGTCGTCGGTGGCTGCGGCGGCGCGGGCCTGCTGTGGCTGCTGACCGGCCGGGCGCGATCCGATCCCGCCGCCACGGCGGTGCAAGGCGTTCTCGTCTCGGCTGTCTTGGGCGGGCTGACGGCGGTGCTCCTGCTGGTGGTGCCGAGTGAACTGGGCAGCTTCGTGCAGTGGATGGTCGGGACCACGGAAGCCCGGACGTGGCAGCACTGGGTGCTGCTGTGGCCGTGGGCGCTGGGCTGGGGCCTCGTCGCCTGCCTGACCTCGGGCCCGCTGACGCTGCTGCGTTGCGGCGAGCAGGTGGCGGAGGCGGCCGGTCTGGCTCCGGCGCGGGCGCGCGGCTTCGCGCTCCTGTGTGCGGTGGCCCTCACCGCGGGCGCGGTGGCCTCGGTGGGAGCGCTCGGGTTCGTCGGACTGGTCGTGCCGCACGCGGCGCTTGCCCTGCTTGGAGCCGATCTGCGGCTCACGCTGCCGGGCGCGGCACTCACCGGCGCCGTCGCCGTCGCCGGTGCCGACGCGGCCGCCCAGTGGCTGTCCAGGGTGGTCACCGCCTGGGGAGCCGATCACGTCAACGTCCCGGTCGGCGCGGTGACCACCTGCGTGGGCGCGATGGTGCTGCTGTTCGTCGCCCGACGGCATGCCGTCGATCCGTGATCTCACGCCGGGATGTCCCCATGCGAACAAGGAGTGCAGACCGTGTCCGAACTGATCGACGATTCCGGCACCGCGACGACGACCCCGGCAGCAAATACGGAAGCGGATCCGGGCGCCGCCGTGCTGGACATCGATCGGGTGACCTTCGGTTATCCCGGCCGGCGCGTGCTCGACCAGGTCAGCCTGCGGGTCGGAGCCGGCGAGTTCGTCACCCTGGTCGGCCTCAACGGCTGCGGCAAGAGCACCCTGTTGCGACTCGCGGCGGGAGTGCTGCGTCCCGAGTCGGGACGGGTGTGGGTGGACGGCGCCGACATGGCACGGACTCCTCGCCGCGCCGCCGCCCGTAAGGTCGCCCTGCTGCACCAGTCAGCCCCCGCCGTACCGGGACTGACGGTACGGCAGTTAGTCCGGCAGGGCCGGTACGCCGTGCGGGGCCCGCTGGGGATGCTCCGCGTCGGCGACGACGCGGCGACCGTTCGCGCGATGCGGGACGTCGGTGTGCAGGAGTGGGCGGACCGGCCGGTGGAGACGCTGTCCGGCGGTGAGCGGCAGCGAGTACGGTTCGCCCTGGCCCTGGCCCAGGACACGCCCGTCCTCCTGCTGGACGAGCCGACCACCTATCTCGATCTGCGGCACCAGCTTGAAGTACTGCAACTGGTGGCCCGGTTGCGCGAGGAGCGGCGGTTGACCGTGCTGATGGTCCTGCACGACCTGGATCTCGCCGCCCGCTTCGCGGAGCGCTTGGTGGCGCTGCGGGACGGACACGTGGCGGCGGACGGGCCGCCGGACCGGGTGGTCACCTCTGAGCTGCTGCGGGATGTCTTCGGTATCGAAGGCAGGGTGGGCCGTGATCCCGAGCGCGGATGGCCAGTCTGTTATCCCGACCGATCCATCCCTGTTGATATTGATAATGGTTTTCACTATCATTAGTACTGATATCGACAGATATCGCAGTCAACAGTCAGGAGGAACCATGGAGCAGCAGGTCTTCACCCCGATCTCCGAACAGTCCCACCTCCCACACCTGTCCGCGACCCACTCCAACGCCCTCGTCGAGAACCCCTTCGACGACGACCAGGAGTAAACAGCACCGGCGGGCCCGTCCGGAGATGCTTTCGGGCGGGCCCGTCCCTGTCCCCAAGCAGCCCCGGCGCATGAGGAGGAAACGTGTCAAGGCCCCAACTCGCCCCCGGCGTCGAGATCGTCATCACCAGCGGGCAGCCACCTGCGGTCCGGGCTCCCGACGGAGAGTTCCTGCGCCTCAACGCCTCTCCCGAGGCCACGGCGGAGCTGCTGCGACTGCTCGGCCCGGCCACCGCGGCGACCGGCGGCAGCTCGGACCGGCCCGCGAGGCAGGAGGTCGAACGACTGCTGGGCGCCTTCACCGACGCCGGCTATCTCGACGCGCCGCCGTCGTGGCCTGCAGACCGCGCCGACGTCCTCGTACTTGGCGACGAACGGCTGACATCCCCGCTCACCGAGTTCCTGTCGGCAGAGGGGGCTCGGCCCCGTCCCGCTACCCCACGAGACGTCACGGCACTCGCCGGAGCATCGGCATCCGCCACATCCGACGTCGTCGCAGTGGTCTGGTGCCTTGACCGTCCCGCTCCTCCGGGACTGTGGGAGGACGCCGACCGGCTACCCGCGCAGGGCATCGCCTGGGCTCGCTGCCATCGTGAAGGCTGGCAAGCCTGGATCGAACCGATCGCCGCCGCCCCGGGCGACGTGCTCGCCGCCCACGTGGCCGCGCGCCGCCTTGCCGCCACCCCGGCCCATCACGAACTGGCCGCCTACTGGGCAGGCGACTCCGTCGGCGGCCCGCACCCGGTCACCGGAACCGCGGCTGCGGCCACCGTCGCCGCTCTCGTCGCCACCGACCTCGCCAGATGGGCCCGAGGAGAGCGCCTGCCCGATCGACGGCGCCTGCGCAAGGTCGACCTGCGGGATCTGCAGGCCACCGAGCACTGCGTGCTGCCCGTCCCACGCGTCGCCCCGATCGGGCCACGCCGCACATGACTCCCTCTTCCGGCATGGCGGTCGCCACCGGCGACGACGCGACCCTGGCAGCAGACTTCTGCCTGCCGGATGGGCCCGGACCGTTTTCCTGCGTCCTGATCCGCACCCCGTACGACCGGCGCTCGCACGCCGCGGAGCTGCGCTCCTGGGCACGACGGGGTTTCGTCGCGGTGGCCCAGGACGTACGCGGTCGACACGGTTCCGGCGGCGAGTGGCACCCCTACCTCAACGAAGCCGAGGACGGCGCGGCCACCGTGCGGGCACTGCGCCGGCAGCCATGGAGCAACGGCGTGATCGTCGCCTGTGGCGCCTCCTACGCCGCCCACTGCGTACTGGCCATTGCACTGCACGCCGACCCCGCGGTCCGGCCCGACGCCGCGATCGTCGCCGTACCGGCGCTCGGTCTGGCGGAGACCGCGCGCGAGGCGGGCGGTGCCGAACGGCTGCTGGCGAGAGCGGGGTGGTGGGCCGCCCACGGTGACCGTCCGGACAGCGACCCGTCCGAGCTGGACCGGGCCCTGGCCACCGACCCCGCCCTGCTCGACCACCTGCCGGTGCTGGATCTGCCCCGGCGGCTCGGACGCCCGCTCCCCTCCTGGAAACGGCTCTGGGACGCGCGGCGCTCGGGCGACCCCGCCGGAACCGTCGGCAGTGGTACGGGAGCGGGCGACAACGGAGCGCGGGCCGAGTCGGGAACGATGCCACTGCTCGCCGTGGGCGGCGGTCACGACCCGTTCGTCACCGAAACGATGGCGCTGTGGCGGGCTTGGGGCCGCCGAGGCTTGGGGGCCGCCCGGCTGCTCCTCGGTCCCTGGGGTCACACTCTCACCGCTTCCCCCGGCCGGATCTCTGGCCAGGGCCACCGGCTGGCACTGGGACCGCTGTACGTGAGGTTCGCGCAGGCCGCACTGGACGGCACGCTGACCGGGCGCCGCGGCGCCGTCGCCCTGGAGGGCACCGGCCAATGGCTGTCCGCCCAAGAGCTGGACCACACGTCCACCCGCGTGTGCATGGACGGCGGGGGGACGGGTCTGCGAGTACTGCGGGGGACGGAGTTCGTCGCGGATCCGGAACGTCCGGTGCGGTCGGACCGCCTCGACGTCCCCACGTGCGGGCCTCCTGACCGGTTCCTGGCCGCTGGCGAGCCGCTGCCCGGCATGCTCGACCTGGCCGGGGAGGCCGAGGTCCGGATCCTGGCCACGGCGGACACCTTCACCGCCGACTGGGCCGCTCGCCTGGTCCTCATCAGTCCCGAGGGCACCGCCGAGCCACTGGCCACCGGGATCACGCGCAGACAGGCACCGGTCGGGGCCCGGGCCGTGGTCGAGATCCCGCTCGGCCCGCTGTTCCGCCGGCTGCCGGCGGGAGCCCGGCTGCGGCTGGAGGTGGCGGGCCACCACTTCCCCGCCCATGTCCGCAACCCCCACACCGGACGCGACCCGCTGCGCACGACCGTCCTGCAGCCCTCCCGGCGCACCATCGTCCCGGGCGGCAGCCACCTGCTGCTGCCCGTCCTCGCCCAGGCCGCCATCATCCGATCCGTCGACCCAGCCGAGGAGATCACCAGGTGACCGCACCCACCGAGACCACCACCGCTCCCGTGCACCGCACCGGCGCCACGCCCGCGCATCCTCTTCCGGTGGACGCGCTGGTCGACCCGGTCTGCGGGCTGATCCGGTCGGTGGCTCCCGTCGCGTACCCCCCGGAGACCCCGGCCCGCTACGTGGCGATGACCGCCGATGTCAGCGACGCCCGCAGGTTCGGAGCATGGCCGGCCGACCGTGTCGCCCTGGGCACCACCTTCGGCGATCCAGAAGGAGCCCGCATCGCCGCTATCGCCGAGGCGGTGGAGCGATACTGCGGCAACCGGCTCCCGCCCCCCGGCGAACCGGACGCTCCGCTGCGGGCCACCGCGGCCGACCTCTCCGGGCGGAACCATCTCGCCCCGGCCGAACTACCCGCCTACGCCGACTGGCAGTACGACCGGCCAGGCTTTCCGTACCGGCGGTTCACCGAGGCCACCGAGGCGCTGTGGGCGCTGGGCACCGAGCAGTCACCCGACGGCGGCGAACGTGACTGCCTGGCCCCCGTAGCGCTGACCCATCTCAACTGGCGGCAGGGCGAGCTGACAGCCCTGCCTCGCACCCACCACCTGAACTACGCGGGTATCGCGACCGGCGCCGGTCTCGCCGACGCCGTCGAACGCGCGCTGCTGGAAACCGTCGAACGCGACGCCCTGGAACTGTGGTGGCACCTGGACGGCCCCACCCGAGGTATCGACGTGGACAGCATCCCCGGACTACCGGCCGACCTCGCGGGGTCGCCGCTGCGCACCTGGGTGGTGGAGATGCCGAACGAGTTCGCCCCCGCCATGGCCGCCCTGGTGTACGACGCCGATCGCGAGCTGTATGCGGCCGGGTTCGCCTGCCGGTACGACCCGGCCGAGGCCGCCCGGAAGGCCGTCCTGGAGGCGGTGCACACGTGGGTCTTCACTCAGGGCCTCACCCACGCCGGCGGATGGGTGTTCCAGGCCATCGACGCCGGGATGCTCGCGAAGGGCCTGTATCTGGACCACCGGGCGGATCGCCGTTACCTCGACGACGCCGGGGAGAACTTCGCCCGCGTGCGCGACCTGGGCGCCCACGTCCAGGTCTGGCTGGACGACCGACTGGCCCCGCTGGCGCGGCGTTTCACCCACCCTGTACGGACGGTGCCGATCGACCAGGTCGTCGCGGGTTCGCCGGAGCGGCTCCGCGCATGTCTCGCCGCCGGCGGCCACCGCGTCGTCACCTTCGACCTGACCACGCCCGATGTGGCCGAGACGCCGCTGCGCGTGGCCCGTGTCCTGGTCACCGGCCTGGTTCCCAACGCCCCCGCCGCGTTCGCCTACTACGGCTGCCCGCGTTTCTCGCAAGCGGCACTCGCCCGGGAGTGGCGTGCCACCGCTCCGACCGGCCCCGGCGACTTCACCCTCGCCCCGCCCCCACACATGTGAGGGGTGGTCGAACATGAACGCCACCTCCACCGACCGGCTGGTCGCCGAGGCGATCGCCGAGGCTCGTTCCACCCGGCCGGTCGGCCCGCACACCCCCGCGGGCCCCACCAGAGGGCGCTGGACCGGTGAGCCGACCGATGCCGGGGCCGGCGTGGGCGACATTCACCTGGGGCGCCTGCTGATGTACTCCTTGGCAGCCGGACCGGCCGGACTCCGGGCAGAGCCGCTCAAGCCCGGCGGCGACCACGACGGCGTGACCGCGGCGCGGCTGCGACCCGTGGCTTCCGCAGGCGGGCTGCACCCGGTCAACGTCCATCTGCTGGTCGGCAAGGGGTGTTCGTTGCCGCCAGGGCGCTACGCCTACGACCCGCTGAAACATCGGGCTCGCCGGCGCGGCCCCGCCCCGGCGGCACCGCATGGGATCGTCTTCGTGCTCACGGTCACCGTCCAGCGAACCGTCTCCTATTACGGCCACCGAGCTTGGCCGCTGCTGCTCCTGGACACCGGACACGCAGTGGCCGCCCTCGCCATGGCCGCCCTCGCCCACGGGCACCGTGCCCGGTTGACGTTGAACGCCGACATGACCCTGTTGGCTGCGGCCGCCGGGCTGCCCGCGCCCGACCGGTGGCACGCCGCCTGGGTGGACACCACACCGGAACATCCGCTGGCCGCCGTCCACATCGCAGTCCGCGCATCAGACGGTGAGTCCGGCCACGCCGCCCCGTGCCCGCTCACCGCCTGGGCCGCCGAGCCGCCGGGGACGCCGCCGG
Source organism: Streptosporangium sp. NPDC049046 (assembly GCF_040649155.1). NCBI lineage: Bacteria > Bacillati > Actinomycetota > Actinomycetes > Streptosporangiales > Streptosporangiaceae > Streptosporangium > Streptosporangium sp. NPDC049046. Next base: position 35,440 of record NZ_JBEZEZ010000014.1, read on the forward strand.
CAGCCGGCCCCGCACCGAGCCCGGCCGGACATCGGGCCGGAGCCGTGCTGGCCGCCCTGTGCCGCACCACCTCCCCGACCACATGGCGGGCCGCCGAACGCCCCTTTCCCTGCGAGAACCCGTCATTGAGACAGGCCATCGCCGACCGCCGCAGCGCGCCACCGCCCCTGACCGGACAACCGGATTCCGGCGCCCTCGCCGCCGTGCTGTCCACGGCCGGCCGCGCCCGCGCGTACGACCTGTCCTGGTGTGCTGCCGTCGGCACGCCCCCGGGCCTGGTGACCGCCAACGCCTCGGAGCCCGGAGCGCTCCGCCCCATCGCCAGTGGAGAGGCGCGGCCCACGCTGGCCGGGTGGGCTGCCGGGCAAGGCTGGCTCGCGCACGCCGGAGCCGTACTCCTGGCGGTGGGCGCACCGGATTCGGCTTCCACCGAGCAGATACGCGTGGAGCATCTGACCGCGGGTTACGCCACCGCCTGCGCCGAACTCACCGCGACCGCCGCCGGTCTGCGCACCCGGCCGATCGGCTCCTGGCAGGCCGCCGACCTGGGAGCCGCACTCGGCGGCCCGGGCGGGCAGCGACGGGTCGTCCACGGTCTCGCGCTGGCTTCCCCCCGCCCGCCGTCCCCTCACTCCCGGAGCGATCGCCGATGATGCTGCACCCGGAGCTGCTGCGCGCCGCCCGTACCGCGCCGGCGGCGCTGTCGCGAGCCACCGCGTTGCTCGCCGCGGTCACCGCCGCTCACATCACCCAGGCGGCGCTGCTCGCCGCCACCCTCGCCGACATCGCCCGTGGCCGCACCGACCGGCTACCCGTACTGCTCGCCTTGGTAGGCGCCGTGCTGTTGCTGCGCGCGGGCCTGATCAGATGGCAGCGGCTGGCCGCCGCCGACGCCGGCGCGCGGATCCGATTGGAACTGCGTGACGAACTGCTCGTCCAGCTCGGGCGTCTCGGCCCGGCCCACAGCACCGCCGCCCGCGCCGGGGCGCTGCGCGCGACCGTGGTCGACGGCGTCGAAGGGGTCAACACCTACCTGTCGCGCTACCTGCCGCAGTTCGCCGTGGTGTGCCTGGTCACGCCCGCGCTTCTGACCTGGATCGCCACCATCCACGCGTGGGCCGCCGCCGTCCTTGCCGCCGCTGTGGCCGCGGCACTCCTCATCCCCCGGCTGTGGGACCGCGCGCTGGCCAAGCGCGGCAAGGAGCACTGGGACAGCTACGAGGACGTGGCAGCCGACTATCTGGAAGCGCTGCAACAGATGCCCACCCTGCGCGCCACCGGAGCCGTTCACCGTAGGCGTCAGGCATTGGAGGACCGGTCGCGCCGGCTGCACCGGGCCATCGTCGCCAAGCTCCGGGTCTCTCTGGTCGACACCGCCCTGACTGACCTCGCCATCCAGGCGGGCACGCTCGGCGCGGTCCTGCTGGCCTGCTTCGCGGCGGCCACCGGCCGCGCCACCGGCGCCGAGTCCTATCTGCTGCTCATGCTCGCCTCCGAGTGCTTCCGGCCGTTGCGCGACCTGTCCAGGGAATGGCACGCCGGATACGTGGGTCTCTCCGCCGCCGACGGCATCGCCGCACTGCGCACCGCCCGGCCCGCCGTACCCGATACCGGTACGCTCGCGCCGTCGTGGCCCAGCGCGCCGACGCTGGCGTTCGCCGACGTCCGTTTCGCCTATCCGGGCGCCGGCCGTCCCGCCCTCGCCGGGGTGGGGTTCGACTGCCCGGCAGGCCGTACGACCGCACTGGTAGGCCCGTCGGGCGCGGGCAAGTCCACGCTGCTGGCGCTCCTGCAACGCCATCACGACCCCGGTGCGGGGGCGGTGACGCTCGGCGGGATCGACATCCGCGACCTGTCCCTGGCCGCGCTACGCCGTACCGTGGCCGTGGTCTCCCAGGAGACCTATCTCTTCGCCGCCTCCATCGCCGACAATCTGCGCCTGGCGGATCCCGACGCCACCGACGGGCAGCTCATCGCCGCCTGCAGGGACGCGGGCATCCACGACGAGATCACCGCGCTCCCCGACGGGTACGCGACCGTACTGGGAGAACGCGGCGCGACCCTCTCCGGCGGGCAGCGGCAGCGCCTGGCCCTCGCCCGCGCCCTGCTCTGCGACGCCCCCGTCCTGGTACTGGACGAGGCCACCAGCGCGGTGGACGAACACCGCGAACATCAGATCACCCAGGCGTTACGCCGCGCCGCGCACGGCCGGACCTGCCTGATCATCGCCCACCGGCTGGCCGCCGTCCGGGACGCCGACCGGATCGTGGTCCTCGACCATGGTCGGGTCGACGCCGTCGGCGACCACCGGACGCTGGCCGTCGCGGGTGGCACCTACGCCGCCCTGGCGACCGCGGACCTGCACAACTGACCCGCCGAGGAGTGCCATGAATTGCCGACCGCCCACCCGGCGCGTCCTGCGCGGCCTGCTCCCCGCGCTACGGCCGCACCGCCGGATGGTCGCCCGTACCATCATCTCCTGCCTGGTCGACCAGGTCGCCCTCGTCGTCCTGGTCACCTGGCTGGCCCACACCGCCGGACGGGCCGTCATCGAGCACGCCGCGCCTGGTCCCGGCACCGTCTGCGGTCTCGGCGGGCTGGTGCTGCTCCGGGCCGTGGCGACCTGGCGGCAGATGGACCTGTCGCACGACCTGGCCTACCGGGTGCTCGCCGAGCTGCGGGTACGCATCTACGACGGTCTGGCGCGCAGCGCCCCCGCTCGCATCGCCGGTCGCCGTAGCGGCGACCTGGCGGCGACCGCGATGAACGACATCGAGACGCTCGAGTTCTTCTACGCCCACACCATCGCTCAACTGCTCGCCTCCGGAGCGGTCTTCGTCTCCGGTACGGCGGTGCTCGGCCTGGTCGATCCCTGGCTGGCACTCGCCGTCCTGCCCGCAGCCGCCGCGCTGATGGCACATCCCCTGCTCGGCGACCGGGGCCGCACCCTCCGAGGGGAACGCGTCCGCACCGCCACGGCGCGGCTCTCGGCCGATGCCGTCGACACCGTGGACGGCATCCGGGAACTCCTCGCCCACAACGCCCTGGACCGCCGACGCCGGCAACTCGCCGACGCCGGCCGCCGACTGGCGTCGGCACAGCGCGCCGAGGCGCGCCACGACGGCGCCTTCCTCTCCGTTCAGGACATCCTCGTGGTGGCGGCCCTGATCGGTGTGGTCACCGCCCTCGGGACCGCGGGCGGCGGTCCGCATGGGGCGTGGGCTCCCGCCGCGCTGGCTCTGGCCGTCTCGGTCCTGGCACCGGTGGCCGCCGGCGCCGACGCCCTGCGCCAGGCAGGCAGCCTGCGCGCCGCCGCCGCGCGGGTGAGAGCCGCGATCGACGCCCCGCCGACCGCCCCGCCCGCGGCCCGCCCGGCTGCACTTCCCGACGGTCCGGTCGGCGTACGGCTGCGCGACCTCCACTTCTCCTACGGCGACGCCCCCGTGCTGCGCGGGGTGGATCTCACCATTTCCCCGCACCACACCGTCGCCCTGGTCGGAGCGTCCGGAGCGGGGAAGACCACCATCGCCCACCTCCTGGCCCGCTTCTGGGACCCCACGGAAGGCACCGTGGAGCTCACCACCGCCGAGGGCCCCGTCGACCTGCGCGACCTCACCGACGATGACCTGCGCAGCGCGGTCGCGCTGGTCGGCCAGGACGCCTCCCTCTTCCACGGCACCCTCCGGGACAACCTCCTCCTGGCCGCACCCGACGCAGATGGCGCCCTGCTGGACCGCGTCATCGGGCAATGCGGCATCGACCGGATCGCCGCCACCCTGCCCAAGGGCCTGGACAGCGTCGTGGGAGAACGCGGCGCCACGCTTTCCGGCGGTCAACGAGCCCGTGTCGCGCTCGCCCGTGCCCTGCTGACCAATCCCAGAGTGCTGATCCTCGACGAAGCGACCGCCCACGTGGACACTGTCGGCGATGCCGAGCTCGCTCGACTGCTCGCCGGATGTGACATCACCACGATCGTCATCGCACACCGTCCTGCCACCATCCGCCGCGCCCCCCAGATCGCCGTCCTCGACAACGGCCAGGTGGTGGAAGAAGGCACGTGGGACACCCTCACGTCAGACGCCGGCAGCCCCCTGAGCCGACTCCTGAAACCCTGAACTCCGGGCTGAGCGGGAACGACCGAGGTCCTTCCAGCGGCCGGCGACCGTCGTATGTGACGGCCCCTCGAGATCGCGGTCGGCGCCGAGCACCGCCTGATCCACGAGTTGCCCCGCTTGAACGCCGCGACGGTGCGCACCGACCCGTACGGCCCCGTGCTGGCCCACGCGCCCCACCCCCTCCACGTCCGACCTCCACCTCCGGTCGGCGTGCGAGCCTGGCGACCCGAGGAAAGGAAACGGGTGTGCACCCGGAGCCGGACGATCACAACCGGCGTTCAGCGGCTCCGGGTAAGAAGCGGTGGCTCACTCGCTCAACGCTCAAGCAGGCAGCGCCTCACCGTCACCTGTCGACGTCTGAACGTCGACGTGCTTGATGCTCGGCGTGCGACCTGGCCCTGGACACCGCCGACGCGGTTGTGACCCGCGACGACCTGACCACCGTCCCGGCCGTCATCGCCTTGGCCCGCCGGGCCCGCCGCCTCGTCCTGGCCAACCTCTGCATCGCCGCGACGTTCATCGTCGTCCTGGTCGCCTGGGACCTGTGAGGAACCCGGTCTCATCGACGATCACCCCCCCCCGTTGGTGTCACCGAGGTACTCCACCACATACGCTCGCAGGTCGTCGCGGACCGCGTCGGCGTCCCAGGCCGAGGAGTTCAACAGCCGCTGCATTCCCTGCGGGCCGTCATCGCCTGCCGCCTCGGCCAATTGCCAGCCGTTCCTACGTTCAACCGGCGCCAGGAGGCCGAGCAGGCAAGCCCGCGCCCGTTGACGCGGCTCGGCCCGCCCGAAGCGGCCCGCCACCCGCGCGAACATCTCCGCCAAGCCCGCCCTCCACGCCTGAAGGTCCTCAGCGGTCACCGCACTCGGCATACCGCCAAATTAACCAATCGTTGTAGTACTAGAGGTCAAGGTCCCTCAGACATCCGGGCCGGACACGCCGAGCGGCACGGCTCGCCCCGGCGAGCCGGCTGTGACGGCTCTCAGCTCACCGGTGGCCCGAAGTGGCGGGCGAACCACTCCTGCGCGAGAGCCGCGACGCTCTCCAGCGTTCCTGGCTCTTCGAACAGGTGACCGGCGCCGGGGACGATCCGGAGCAGGTTCTCGCAACGCAGCCGTTCCTGTGCCGCCCTGTTGAGGTCGATCACCGCCTTGTCGCGGCCTCCCACGATCAGCAGGGTCGCCGCCCGCACCGCCGGAAGTCGCGGACCGGCCAGATCGGGCCGCCCACCCCGGGAGACGACGGCGGCGACCTCGCAGCCCGGCTCCGCCGCCGCCCACAGCGCGGCCGCGGCTCCGGTGCTCGCCCCGAAATAACCGATCGGGACGCCCGCCACCTCAGGCCGATCCCCCAGCCAGCCGGTGACCCGGACGAGTCTTTCCGCCAGCAACCCGATGTCGAACACGTTGCCCCGGTCGAACTCCTCCTCGGGGGTGAGCAGGTCGAACAGCAGCGTCGCCAGACCCGCCCGGTTGAACGTCGAGGCCACGTACCGGTTGCGCGGGCTGTGGCGGCTGCTGCCGCTGCCGTGCACGAACACGACCACCCCCGCGCAGCTCTCGGGAACGACGAGTCTGCCGGGCAGCCGGACCCGGCCGGCGTCCACCCAGACCTCCTCGGCGGGACCGGGAGGATCGTCTCCCCGCGCGTGCTCCTCACCCCTGCCGCCCCAGGCTTCGGCCCGCCGCAGCAATTCGATCACCTCCTCGTCGCTGCCCTGGGTGAAATCGAGGTACCAGGCACCGATCGCGTAGAAGGCGTGCGGTGTTCGCAGGCAGACCACCTCGTCGGCGACCTCACGCAGGCTCTCGATCGTTCCCGGCGCTCCGACCGGAACAGCCAGCACCACTCGGGAGGCCCCGCGCGCCCGAGCCACCTGGCAGGCGGCACGAGCCGTTCCGCCGGTGGCGACACCGTCGTCCACCACGATCACCGTACGGCCCGTCAGATCCACCGGGGCGCGCTCACCGCGCAGGTGGCGCCCGCGGCGCAGGAGCTCCTCGCGCTCCCGCTCCTCCACCGCGGCCATCTCCTCCTCGGTCAGGTTCGCGCGCCACACGATGTCGCGATCGACGACGCGTACCCCGCCCTCCCCGAGGGCACCGAACCCGACCTCCGGCTGGAACGGCACCCCGAGCTTGCGGACGATGATCACATCCAGTGGAGCGCCGAGGGCTTTGGCCACCTCGAACGCCACCGGCACTCCCCCTCTGGGCAACCCCATGACGACTGTGTTCCCGGCGTTCCCGGCGTTCCCGGCCTCGACGAGCCCGCGCAGTCGCTCGGCCAGCCGCATCCCCGCCTCATGGCGATCGACGAACACCCCGTCCACCTCGCAATCTGCGACACCACGCCCCCGTTCACCGGCGTCGATGGAAAAATCACGTCGGCGGTAGGGCTGAAGGTCCCGATTCACCTCCCCGTATGCGGGAAACGTCCCCCTCTCAGACAGTGACGTCGTCGGCGGCGTTCAGGTCCGGATGCGCCTGCCGCTCGTCGCGCAGCACGCCGCCGACGACGTCACCGTCGACCGTCTCCTTCTCGACCAGGATCGTGGCGAGCCTGTCCAGGGCGCCACGGTGCACTCTCAGCAGGTCGACCGCGCGTTTCTCGGCCTCGCGGATCAGGCGGGCGACCTCCTCGTCGATGACCTGCTGCGTCCGCTCCGAGTACGGCCTGCGCTGGAGCTCCTCACCGTCCTCGCCGAGGAACTGAGGGCCCGCGGGAGAGTAGCCGACCGGACCGAGCGCGGGTGACAGGCCGAAGTCGCGCACCATGCGGGTGGCGATCTGCGTGGCGGCCGCGAGATCGTTGGCGGCGCCGGTGGAGCCCTCACCGAAGACGACCAGTTCCGCGGCCCGGCCGCCCAGCCGCACGGTGAGCAGGTCGGTGAGGTAGGTCTCGCTGTAGAGATGCCGTTCGGCCTCGGGCAGTTGCTCGGTGACGCCGAGTGTCAGGCCGGCGGGCAGGATGGTCACCTTCGCGACCGGGTCGGCCTGCTCGCACAGCGTGGCGAGCAGGGCGTGCCCGGACTCGTGCACGGCCACCGAGTGGCGTTCCTGGGGAAGCAGCGCGTTGGTCGTCTCCCGCCGTCCCAGCAGCACCCGCTCGCGTGCCGCGTCGAGGTCCCTGGCGTTGATGGTCGTGCGGCCGGCCCTGACCGCGTTGATCGCGGCCTCGTTGACGAGGTTGGCCAGGTCGGCGCCGGAGAATCCCGGAGTGGCACGGGCGATCACGCCGAGGTCGACGTCCGGGGCCAGATGCTTGCCGGCCGCGTGAACGGCCAGTATCGCCGCGCGTTCGACCTGGTTGGGCAGCGGGACGGTGACCTGCCGGTCGAAACGGCCGGGACGCAGCAGAGCGGGGTCAAGGGTCTCCGGCCGGTTCGTCGCGGCCAGGACGACGATCCCGCTGCTCTGGTCGAAGCCGTCCATCTCCGCCAGCAGCTGGTTGAGCGTCTGCTCGCGTTCGTCGTTGCCGGCGATCGCCCTGCCACGCCGACCGCCGATGGCGTCGATCTCGTCGATGAAGACGATCGAGGGGGCGCGTTTACGCGCCTCGTCGAAGAGGTCGCGGACTCGTGAGGCGCCCACGCCGACGAACATCTCCACGAACGCCGAGCCGGTGACCGACAGGAACGGCACGGCCGCCTCTCCGGCCACCGCCCGGGCGATGAGCGTCTTGCCCGTTCCCGGAGGACCGACCATGATCACTCCCCGGGGTGGTTTCGCGCCCGCGGCCGCGTACCGATCGGGGGCGCGCAGGAATTCCACCATCTCGCTGATCTCCTGCTTGACGCCGTCGTAGCCGGCGATGTCGCCGAACCGGGTCGCCGGCCGCTGGGCCTCGATGATCTTCGCCTTCGACCGGCCGAAACCTCCCATCCCACCGGCCATGGACTGCTGCGCCTTTCTTCCCATCCAGCCGAACAGGGCGATGAGCAGCACCAGCGGCAGAAAGCCGACCAGGAGCGAGATCAGGGAGTTCTCCGCCCGCGTCGCGGTGATCTGGACGTGATTGGAGCGAAGCTGGTCCTCCAGCCGGGTGGCGTTGAGCGCGGTGGGGATCTGGCTGGTGAAGGTGGCGCCGTTGTTCAGCGTGCCCGACACCGCGCCCTGATCGTCGATCGTCACCGCCTTGACCTGTCCCGTGCTCACCTTGGCGACGAAATCGCTGTAGGGGTACGACGCGCTCGACGGCCCGGTGAACAGCAGGGGCACCAGCAGCCACAGCGCGACGATCAGCATGCCGATCGTCGGCAGCCAGCGCCGCCAGCCGGTGGGTGGCGGAGACGACGAAGGGGGCGTCGGCGGCGGCTCGTTCGGCGGCCCGGGCTTCGCCTTACCGGTCATGTGCCGACTGTGCCGGCCATGCGGCCGGATTCGCGTGATCACCACCTGGCCTCCCAGATATGCCCCTCACCTGCCAGTTTTCAGCCACCCGGCAGGGATCGTGCAGGGTCTAAAGACCCGAAATCAGGACATAAATCCTTTTTGGGTAGGCCGCGAGCAAGGCGAGCGGCAGACACATCCGTCCCGCCCACACCGTGTTTCCCCACGCCCCCTCGCACCTCTGCCCCCTCTGTGCACTTTGGTGCTCTTTGATGGCCTTTGCTGCCTCCCTGTGCCGCCCTGACCGATCGTCGGCGGCCGCGTCACAGGTCGCGACCAGGGGAAGGACTGGGAGATGGGGAGTCCGCCCACCCGCCCGAGATCACCTCAACGGCGGATCCGGCCGTTCAACCGGGGTTTCGGTCATCCGAGGGGTGGAGCTGAGCGTGGAAGGCGTTGCCGATGGGATCGTGGGCGCAGATCAAGGAGACGCACATCGCCGTCGTGCTCCTGCTCGGAGATCGTGTTTTCAAGCTCAAGAAGCCGGTGGACCTCGGCTTCCTGGACTTCACCACCCGTGAGGCCCGGCGGGCCGCCTGCCTGCGGGAGGTGGAACTCAACCGCCGGCTCGCCCCGGACGTCTACGAGGGGGTCGCCGACGTACTGGGCCCGGACGGAGAGGTCTGCGATCATCTCGTCGTGATGCGGCGCATGCCCGAGGAACGCCGTCTCGCCGTCATGGTCCGCCTGGGCCAACCGGTAGAGGAGCCCCTGCGAAGCATCGCGCGGATGATCGCGAGCATGCACGCCCGATCCCCCCACAGCCCGCGCATCGACCGGAGCGGGGAGAGACAGGCACTGCGGTCCCGCTGGAACGCGAGCTTCGACCAGATCCGCGCGCTTCCCGACGCGGTTCTCGACCCCGAGACCGTCACGGAGATCGAACGGCTCACGCTGCGTTTCCTCGACGGCCGCGACCCCCTGCTCACCGCCCGAGTCGAGGAGGGCCGCATCGTGGACGGCCACGGCGACCTGCTCGCGGAAGACATCTTCTGCCTGCACGACGGGCCGAGGATCCTGGACTGCCTGGAGTTCGACGAACGGCTCCGCTTTCTCGACGGCCTTGACGACGTGGCCTTCCTCGCCATGGACCTGGAGCGGCTCGGGGCACCTCGCCTGGCCGAGACCTTCCTGCACCACTACATCGAGTTCACCGCCGATCCCGCCCCGCCCTCGCTCTGGCACCACTACGTCGCCTACCGAGCCTTCGTCCGCGCCAAGGTCGCCTGCCTGCGGCAACGGCAGGAGGACTCCGGCCCGGCGCGAGAGGCCCGGCAACTCGCCGAGCTCACACTTCGCCACCTGCGAGCGGGGGCGATCTCCCTGGTCCTCGTCGGCGGAGGTCCGGGAACCGGCAAGTCGACCCTGGCCGCCGCCCTCGCCGACCGCCTCGGACACACGCTGCTGAACAGCGACCGCGTTCGCAAGGAACTCGCCGGCATCGCGCCGGAACAACCGGCGGCGGCCCCCTTCGGCGAGGGCATCTACGATCGCCGGCGCACCGAGCGCACCTATGACGAGTTGCTGTTTCGAGCCGAGAAGCTGCTCCAGCGGGGCGAGCCGGTCATCCTCGACGCCTCCTGGATCGACGCCGAGCACCGGACGGCGGCCGAGCACCTCGCCCGGCGCACCTTCAGCGACCTCGTGGCGCTACGCTGCACCGCCCCTCCACGGATCACCGCCGAGCGGCTCGCCCGGCGAACCGGCGGGGTGTCCGACGCCGATCAGGCGATCGCCGCGACCATGGCGACGAGGACGGCGCCCTGGCCGGAGGCGACCGAGATCGACACCGGCACGACCGTGGAACAGGCACTTGAACGGGCCCTGACAGCGATCCATCCTCCCTCGGCCGTCGTCGCCCGGCGGTTCCGGCGCCCCCAGATGGAACCCGGCTGAGGACGCCGTAAAAGAGCCGTAGAAGAAGGGACCCGAATGATCGGTACCCGTCACCGGGCACCGTCCCGGAGCCCGGTGACGGTGATTTCGACAGTGATTTCGCCGGTGACTCCGCGGGTGACCTTCGGCCGGGCGATGGGGCCGAAGGACCCCTGACAGGCGGCGGAGCACCGGGAAAGGCTTGCTTCATGTCGATCCTGGACGAATGTGACGCACTCCTTCGAACCGGGGAGATCGCCCACATCAGACCGCTGCGCGACACGGACCGCACGGCCCTGCACGCCCTGGTGGACCACACCTCGGAGAAGTCGGCCTACCTGCGGTTCTTCGCCGGAGGTCGCGCCACGGCCCACCTGTACATGGACCGGCTGACCGGCCCCGGCTACCGCGGGCACGCCCAGGTCGCCCTCCTTTCCGGGCGGCTCGTCGCGGTCGCGGAGTACATCCCCGACGAGAGACGGCACAGCGCCGACGTGGCCGTCCTCATCGACGACCACGTCCACGGCCGTGGTCTGGGTACCCTTCTGCTGGAACGCCTCGCGCTCGACGCCGCGGCCCGGGGGGTGGGCGAACTGGTGGCCGACGTGCTCACCGGAAACGGGACGATGCTGAAGGTTCTCTCCGACCTCGGTCTCACCACGACACGCGAGTTCACCGGCGACGAGATACGCGTCCGGATCGACCTGCGCCCCACGGACGCGCTCACGGCCGCGATCGAGCGGCGCGACCACGAGGCGGAGCGCGCCTCGCTGAGGCGAGTGCTGTCTCCCCGCTCGATCGCCGTCGTGGGAGCGAGCCGCGAGCCGGACCGGGTGGGGCATCGGCTGCTGGGAAACCTGCTCGACGGCGGATTTCCCGGCCCGGTCTACCCGGTGAATCCGAAGGCGACTCACATCCTCGGCCTCCCCGCCCATCCCGACCTGTCCTCGATCGGCGAGCCGGTCGACCTGGTCGTCGTGGCCACGCCCGCGAACGCGGTCCTGGACGTCGCACGCCAGTGCGCCGGCCACGGCGTGGCCGGGCTCGTCGTGGTCAGCGCCGGCTTCGCGGAGACCGGCCCGCAGGGAGCGGAGCGCCAGGCCGAACTGCTGCGCATCTGCCGTACCGGAGGGATGCGGCTGATCGGCCCCAACTGCCTCGGAATCGTGAGCACCGGCGCCGCCCTCAACGCCAGTTTCCTGCCCCATCCTCCGCTGCCGGGCGCCGTCGCGCTGATGTCGCAGTCCGGAGCGGTGGCCGCCGGGCTCGTCGCCCGGGCCACCACGCTCGACATCGGGATCTCCTCCTTCGTCTCGGTCGGCAACAAGGCCGACGTCAGCGGCAACGACCTGCTGGAGTACTGGGAGGACGACCCCCAGACCACGGTCATCGCCCTGTACCTGGAGTCCTTCGGCAACCCGCGGAAGTTCGGCAGGATCGCCCGCCGGGTGGGACGGCACAAGCCGATCGTCGCGATCAAGAGCGGCCGCAGCACCTCGGGGGACCGGGCCGTACGCTCGCACACCGCCGCCGCCGCGACCCCGGACGTCGCCGTCGACGCCCTGTTGCGCGCCGCCGGAGTCATTCGCGTCGACGGCATGCAGGAGTTGCTGGACACCGCACGGCTGCTGGCCACCCAGCCGCTGCCCGCCGGAGACCGGGTGGCGATCGTCGGCAACTCCGGCGGGCCACAGGCGCTCGCCGCCGACGCCTGTGAACGTCACGGCCTTCTCGTCCCGGAACTGTCGCCCGGCACCCAGCGACGGATGCGCTCCGGGTTGCGCCCGGCCGCCGCCGTCGCCAACCCGGTCGACCTGACGGCCGACGGGCAGGCCGAGGAGCTGGAGTTCGCCGCCTTGGCCGCGCTGGAAGACCCGGAGGTCGACACCGTGCTGATCGTCTACACCCCGCCGTTCGGTTCGGGTACCGAACGCACCTGTGAGGCGATCGCACGGGTAGCGAGTTCGGCGAACAAGACCGTCGTCGCCTGCGTGGTCGGCCGTGACGGGACGACCGGCCCGGTGCCCGTGTACGCCTTTCCCGAGCAGGCCGTGCAGGCGGTGAGCCGGGCCGTGGCCTACGCGCGGTGGCGCTCACGTCCGGTCCTGCCCTTCGTCCCTCCTGCGGGGACGGATATCCAGGCGGCACAGGGACTCGTCGAGGAAGACCTGTCGCACCATCCTCAGGGCCGCTGGCTCGACCCGGTGACGGCCGCCCGGCTTCTCGGCTGCTACGGGGTCGCCGTGGCGGAGTTCATCAGGGCGGACTCTCCGCAAGAGGCCGCCCTCGCCGCCGCCCACCTCGGATTCCCCGTCGCGCTGAAGGCGACGGGACCGGTGCACAAGAGCGACGTCGGCGGCGTCCGGCTCGGGCTGCGCACCTCGGCGGAGGTTCGCGGCGCCTACCGGGCGATGAAGGACACGGTCGGCCGGGAGATGACCGGCGCGATCGTCCAGCCGATGGCCCCCGACGGCGTGGAGATCATCGTCGGCGCGGTCCGCCACCCCTCCTTCGGTCCTCTGGTCATGGTCGGCTTGGGAGGCGTGAGCGCCGAACTGCTCACCGACCGCGCCTTCCGCAGTCCCCCGCTGAGCGGCCAGGACGCCGCGGAAATGATCCGGGAGCTGCACTGCGCCCCCCTTCTGTTCGGCTACCGGGGGCGTCCGGTGGCCGACACCGTCACCTTGGAGGATCACATCGTCAGGGTGGCGAAACTCGCAGAAGATCTTCCCCAGATCGCCGAGCTGGACCTGAACCCGATCGTCGTCGGTCCCGCCGACGCCGTCGTGGTGGACGTGCGGATCCGGCTGGCCCCGGCCTCACCCGTCCCCTCCCCTCTGCGCCGCCGGCTCCGCTGAGAACCGGCACGCGATCAGCAGACGACCGGCACACTACCGGCAAGGTCACCTGGCCGTGGCGCACGGGACTTTCGGCCCTGTTACCGCCCCTGCCCGCGCCATAGCGTTCCCAGTGAAGAGATTCCCCGAAGGCCGGCCGCCAGAGCCCGGCGTCGCATCCGACGTGGCCGTCCTACGGGGGGAGGTTCGAAAAACACCGCGACGGCATGAAAAGCCCGTCTCCGCGGACGACACCCACCTTGAAAGGGGAAAACCCCATGGCTGAACGCCTCGCCGCTCCCGGTGACCTCGGCCGCCGGATCACCCGACGACGTGAAAGCCTCGGCCTCGACCGGGAAGAACTGGCGAAGCGCGCCGACATCAACCCCTCCTACCTCGCCTACGTGGAGCAGAGGGCGGCCGCCCCCGCCATCGAGACCATCGAGCGCCTGGCCTCCGCCCTGGACACCAGCACCGCCGAACTCCTGGGAGGGACCGTCGACCAGCCCCCCGGGCAGGGACGAGCCGCACTTCACCCTGAGCTGAAGCGCCTGGACGCGAAGGAGTGCCTGCGGCTCATCTCCCCCGGCGGGGTCGGCCGGCTGGCCTTCGACGACCTCGGCGGCCCGATGATCCTGCCGGTCAACTACGTCCTGCACGAAGGCTGCGTGATCTTCCGTACCGCCTTCGGCGGCCCGCTCGACGAGAGCCTGAGGACCGGCGTGAAGGGGGTCGAGTTCAAAGTCGCCTTCGAGGTCGATCGGATCGACGACGCCAACCGCGAGGGCTGGAGCGTCCTCATCCGAGGCGGTGTCCATCATGTCTCCACCGCCGAGGAGCAGGCGGCCGTGATGACCCTGGGCGTCCACCCCTGGGCCGGCGGCGACCGCGAGCTCTACGTCAAGATCACTCCTTCCGAGATCACCGGCCGCCGTATCCTGCACGGCCCGTGATCCACACCGGTGTGGCCGCCCGGACGGTCGTCCGCGCTTCCGGGGGAAGATCACCGGCCTGCGGAAGCGGCAGGGCCGATCAGTCCTGACGGCGAGATCGGGCAGCCGTCGTGCCCGGCAAGGAAGGAAGCGCTCCATGACGCCTCCCGCAGTGGTGGACCTCGAAGAGATCGCCGCGATGATCTTCGACACCGACGGGGTCGTCACCGACACGGCCACCGTGCACGCCGCCGCGTGGAAACAGGTCTTCGACGCCTTCCTGGGCGAGCACGCCAGACGGTCCGGCGAGCCGTTCCGGCCGTTCGACGCCGACGAGGACTATCTGTCCCACGTCGACGGCAAATCCCGGCTGGACGGGGTGAACGACTTTCTGCACTCCCGAAACATCACCATCGATCCCGACACGGCGGCGGATCTCGCCGCCTCAAAGGACGCCTTCTTCCTGGCCGAACTCGACACCCACGGCGTGGCCCCCTTCCGCTCGACCCTTGCACTCGTTCGCGAACTGCGACGCAGAAAAGTACTCACCGCAGCCGTCTCCGCGAGCCGCAACTGCGCACGGGTGCTCGACGCCGCGCACGCCACCGGCCTGTTCGACGTCCTGGTCGACGGCGTGACCGCCGCCCGGCTCGGACTCGCGAGCAAACCCGATCCTGCACTGTTCCTGTACGCGGCCCGGCGACTGGGGGTGGCCCCGAGCCGGGCAGCCGTCGTGGAGGACTCCCTGGCCGGTGTGCGAGCCGGCAGGCGAGGCCGCTTCAAACTCGTCATCGGCGTCGATCGGCACACCCGAGGACACGCCCTGCGCGCCGCCGGAGCCGACCTGGTCGTCACCGACCTGGCCGAACTACGACTGAAACCGCCCCCTGATCGCTCAAGCGCCCCGCACCCCCTTAGAGCCGACGGTCCCGGCTCATAGAGTCCTTGGACCCTGGAAAACGCCGCGAGTACGGCCGATGCTGCCCGTATGGACGAGTCACGGCCGGTGAGCGCGGAAGTGACCAGGCCGGCCCATGTCACCACCTGTTCGGAGGCGAGATGCACCACCTCACCGTCAAGGACGTGATGACCCGGAAGGTGATCTCGGTCGGTGAGAACACCGGTTTCAAGGACATCGCGCAAACGCTTCTCACCCACACGGTGAGCGCCCTGCCGGTGGTGGACGACGACGGCCGCGTGGTGGGGATCGTCTCCGAAGCCGATCTGCTCCGCAGCAAGGAACCCCAGGACACACTCTCCGGCGAGCCCACTCCGCCCAAACGGCAGACCTACGCGAACCGCACCGGAGGCGAGGTCGCCAGAGAACTGATGCGCGTCCCCGCGATCACGATCTCGAAGGACGCCCCGGTGGCGGACGCCGGCCGGCTCATGAGGGAGAACGACGTCAAACGGCTCCCGGTGATCGACGGACAAGGCCGCCTGGCGGGCATCGTCAGCCGATGCGACCTGCTGAGGGCGTTCATCCGCTCCGACCACGACATCGAACGCGAGGTCCGCCTGGACGTCCTGACACGCTCATTGTGGATGGACACCTCCCTCGTCCGGGTCATCGTCAAGGACGGCGTGGTGACACTGAGCGGACGAATGACCCTGCGCGGGGACACCAGGATCGCCCTGGACATGACCCGCCAGATCGACGGAGTCATCGACGTGATCGACGAACTCACCTGGGACCGGGACAACACCCGCACCGGGGAACGGCTGTGAAACCCGCCCTCACGACCCGCCCGCACCTAACCTAATGGAACGCTCCACACCAGCCGGGTGCCACCCTCCGGCGAGCAGCCGACGACGAAGGACCCGCCCAGCCGCTCGGCCCGCTCCCGCAGATCACGCAGCCCATCGTGCCCGCCGTCCGCGGACACGGCGACCCCGTTGTCGACCACGGTCAGGACGAGCCGCTCCTGACCGGCGTCCACCGATATGTCGACCTTCGAGGCCTCGGCATGACGCACCACATCGGACAACGCCTCACGCAACGCGGCCAGCAGGTCCTCGGCCACCGGCTCCGGCACCGCAACGTCCAGCCTCCCCCCCATCTCCAGGCCCGGCATGAAACCCAGTTGACCGCGCACCCCCTCCACCAGGGCCACGATCCCCGCACGCAACCCGGAAGCGCCCTCCTGAGGGAAGGCACGCAAGGCGAAAATGGTGGAACGGATCTGCCGAATCGTGCCGTCGAGCTCGTCGATGGAGCCGCGCAGCCGCGACGAGATCTCCGGCCGCTCGATCAACGGCACCGTGCTCATCAAGGTCAGGGCCACGGCGAACAACCGCTGGATCACCACATCGTGCAGGTCCTTGGCGATCCGGTCGCGATCCTCCAGCAGACTCAGCCGCTCGGCGTCCATCCGGCTCTCGGCCAGCTTCAGGGCGATCGCGGCCTGCCCCGCGAAAGAGTGCAGGGTGCGCAGCTCATCCCTGCTGAACGGGAGGCGCCCCGAACGCTTACCCAGCGACAACACCCCCCGCACACCTCCCGACGCTCCGATCGGCACCGCGGCCACCGGGCCGAGCGAGATGTATTCGGCGATCACGATCGGGATCTTCACCTCACCCGGATCGGTCACCATGAGCGGCTCACCCGTGACGAAAGCACGACCGGCCAGAGAATCGGCGACCAACGCCTCGGCATGGGCCACCTGCTCACAGGCCTCCCCCTCGGCGATCAACGTACGCAGAACCCGACCACTCTCATCAGGCAGCAGAACGGCCACGACATCGGCCCCCGCCATCTCCCGCGCCCGCCGCGCGATCAGTCCGAGCACCTCGCGCGGCTCCGCCCCCGACAGCAGACTGGTGGTCACCTCCGCCGACGCCTGCAACCACATCTCCCGGCGCCGCGTCTCCTCATACAGACGAGCGTTCTCGATCGCCACCCCCGCGGCGGTCGCCAACGCCGTCACGATCGCCTCGTCCTCCTCGTCGAACTCCCCCCCACCACGCTTCTCGGTCAGATAAAGATTGCCGAACACCTCCTCACGGACCCGCACCGGCACCCCCAGAAACGACCCCATCGGCGGATGACCGGGCGGAAACCCACAGGAGGCGGGGTGGTCGGAGATGTGGGCCAGCCGCAGGATCTGCGGCTCCTTGATCAGCAACCCGAGCAGGCCCAGCCCGTGCGGCCAGTGCTCGATCCGCGCGATCTCCTCCTCACTCAACCCCACCGGAACGAACTGGACGAGCGTGCTGTGCTCACCGGCCACCCCCAACGCCCCATAGGTGGCGTCCACCAGCGCGGTGGCGGCCTCCACGATCCTGCGCAGCACCGTCTCCAGATCCAGATCGCCACCCACCGCGACCACCGCCTCGAGCAGCGCGTGCACCCGGTCACGGGTCGCCAGCACCGCCTCCAGCCGCACCCGCAACTCCGACAGCAGCTCGTCCAGCCGCATGTGCGTGATCAACGCACCCGGCTCGATCTTCGCCATACCCCAAGTTTCGCACCCGGGCACCCGGACACCCCCCGCCAAGGAGGCCGTATCCACTCTTCCGGCCATCGTTTACCGTTCCTAAACAGTGTCCAGGAGTGAGCTTTGTACCCACGTCCCGGAACTGCGCGCATCCCGAACGGTTTTGGGTGCGCTGGTCCCCCGCGTTCGCTGAGTGCCCGTCCGGCCACGCGCATCGTGTGCACGCTCCGTGACGGGTGGGCGGGTTCCCTCACGCCCCCGTGCGCCTGGTCCGGCCTGGACGGTCCGATGCCCACGACGATCGCTCTGGTCGTCATGGGGCGGTGCCGTCCGTCGCCGGATCGGGTGCCCGAGGGCGCGTCGCCCGATCGCGATGCTCGCGGCATCATGACGGGTCATTGTGCGGATCTTGCTGGTGAGGGGCTTGCGCCAGTGCTCGTCGCCCCACATCGAGGTGTATGCCGGGTCTACGGCGACGATGGCGAGGCCGTGCTCCGCAGCCATCGACACCAGCCGGGCGCGGAGTTTGCCGGTGGGCATGCCGGAGATCAACTGCCGAAACCGCTTCCTGCGGCCGTGCTTCTCGCGGGTCTTGTCCTGCGCGAAGTCCAGGTTCTCGATGCCGATTGCGGCCACGCCGACCCGCTTGGCCCAGTGCACCAGGCCGGTGATGGCGTGCCGGACCTGCGCGTCACGATGATCGGCGGTGCCGGACAGGTCGTAGAAGAACCGCTTGGGTTCGCCCACCGGGTTGCCGCAGGCATCAAGCCGGTAGGCGGCGAAGTGGTCGGCGTTGGTGTCCACGCCGACCATGCCACGGGCGCGTGCCGCCTCCAGCGGCACGGTCTTGACCACCGGGCGACTCCAGGAGGCTGTCAGGTACCAGCGTCCGCGTGCCACGTCGAGGTGCATGCGGTACGCCACAGCCCGGTTCGCCTCGATGCGGTCGCGCCACTCGGCGCCGCGATGCCGGAAGGCCACCGTGGAGGCGAGGGCGTAGCGGCCGTGCTTGCTGTTGGCCAGGTGAGCGAGCGGAGCAGGCAGCTTGATGGACACCTCGCCGTCGGAGGTGACGCGGATGGTCTCGTTGCCCAGCCGCTTGCCCGACTCGCCGTCAGCGGCGAGGAACCAGCGCTCGGCTTCCCACCGGTCACGCCACTGCTGTTCGGTGAGCTGTGCGGCTGGAAGGTTGTGCCGGTTGTTGAGGAGCTTGCGGCCGCCGCGCACGACGTGCACGACACCGTCCTCACGCTCGGCGCGAGCGACCTTGAGACGATGCTCCAGGGTTGCCAGGCGCCGGGACTTGTGGAACCACTCGCCCTTGGAGCGGTAGCCGCCCGGCGCCCGCTTGGTGCCCTTCTCGCCGATCGGCTGCGACAGCCGGTGCATCAGCGTCCGCACATTGGCCTCAAGGTTGTGGATGTGCACGGCTTGGCAGCGCCGCGAGAGTGCCCACTGATCGTGGGTGGCCTTCGTGATCGACCCGGCCCAGCGAGAAGACGACCGTGCGGTCAGAGCCTGCTTACGGGCCGCCCACGTGTCGTTGTTGTGTTCCAGGCCATCGCGACAGCGCGCCTTGAGGTCCTGCGATGCCAGCCGTCCCAGGTGCTCGCCGATCAGGCGCAACACCGTGTCGTCCTGCGCGGTGAGACCTTTGAGACGGTCGCGTATCGCGACGCCGGACGGGCCCAGGGCAACGAACGGGTCGTCGATCGGCCGGAGTTGCTTCTTGCTCGTCTCAGCCACGCTCGGCCGCTTCAAGGGCCTTGCGGGCGCGGTTCTTCGCCGACCGGCGCCCATACAGGCGGGCGCAGAACGAGGTCAGTACCTCCACCATGTCGCGCACCAGGTCGTCGTCGACCTCGGCGTCATCCAGCGCCACCAGGCGGCGCCCGGTGGCCGACAGTGCGGCCTCGACCAGTTCGACGTTCATCCGGCCGAGTCGGTCCTTGTGTTCCACGACCACCGTGGTCACAGCGGGGTCGGCCAGCAGTCGACGGGCCTTGGTTCGCCCGCCGTTCATCCCGGAGGCGATCTCCGACTCGATCCGCACCACGCGGTGCCCGCACTTCGCGGCCCACTGCGACAGTCGTGCGGTCTGCCGCTCCAGGTCGGCTTTCTGATCGTGTGAGGAGACCCGGGCATACAGGCCCACGCCACCGGTCGCGGAGGGTGAGGTGTTCGCGTCGATGTTGACCAGGATCGTGCGTGGCCCCACCCGTTCCGCAGGGACCGGCAACGTACCCTCACGGAACCAGCGGTACGCAGTACGCGGGGCGATCCCCTGCGCCCGCGCCCATTCCGTCAGGTTCATGCGTGAGATCATACATCACTCGTAATACCTAAAGGACACTCATGGACACTCATTCGAGAGCAGCTCTCACCCCCCCCCCGATGACGAACACCTGACCGACGAGACACGACCTCGCCGACCGGCTCGGGGAGCCCTGCCACCCGGTGGCCGAAAGACCTCCACATCGAGGACCTGTGGCCTCTGCCGGGACGCCCCCGCCGGCAGTGAGATGGAGATCCGGGAACCCGGCGGGCAGCGGCGAGCCACCCTCGATCCGTGCGGGGCCGCCACACCACGAAGGACCCGCGTCCAGAAGGAGGTCGCCGATGTACGCCACGGTCAAAGACGTCATGACCACGAAGGTGACGTCGGTCAGGGGCGACGCCCCGTTCAAGGACGTCGCCGAGGCGCTCATCACCCACACGGTGAGCGCGCTCCCCGTCGTCGACGACGAAGGACACGTCATCGGCATCGTCTCCGAAGAGGACCTCCTCCACAAGGAAGGCTTCAAAGAGCGCTACTACCGCGAGGACTACCATCCACCGCTACGCATCCGGCTACTGCACCGCCTGGGCCAGAAGGGCGGTGACGGCCGCGTCAAAGCCCGTGGCGACACCGCCGCCGACCTGATGACCGCCCCCGCGATCACGGTCCAGCAGCACGCCTCCGTCGTGTCCGCCATACGCCTCATGATCGAACACGGCGTCAAAAGACTGCCGGTGGTGGATGCCGACGGATCGCTCCAGGGCATCGTCAGCCGCCACGACCTGCTCAAGATCTTCGTCCGCGGTGACGCCGACATCGCCCGCGAGGTGGAGGAGAACATTCTCGGACACTCCCTGTGGGCCGCCCCCAACACCGCCACCGCCACCGTCGCACACGGCGTCGTCACCCTGAGCGGCCACATGCACCGGCGCGAGGACGCCCGGCTCGCGGTACGGATAACCCAGCGGGTGAACGGAGTCGTCGACGTGATCGACAACCTGAAGTGGGACGTCGACGACGTCCCAGCCCGGACAAGACACCGAAGGTAAAGAATTCACCTCCCCCGGGTTCTTCAGCCCCTCGACCGTGATCCAGGCGGCTTCGAAGACCCGAGGCCCTTCACCCCATCGGCCCCGCCGAATGCCCGAAGAGACCTCAGAGGTCACCGGAGGTGTCGAAGCCCGCCCGAGCGGGCTCACTCCGCGGCGGACTCTCCCAGCCCGCGGGAACGACCGCCACGGGGCAGAAGCCGTGCTGAAGAACCGACCTGGAGGTCGAGCCGAGCCTGCCGTGATCACGTGCCCCGCCGACCACCACCAGACTCGCCTCCCTGGACACGTCCTCCAGCAGGTCCTTCGCGGACGTCGCGGCGAAACAGGCACGGACCGACACCCCGGGGTAGGCGATCCGCCATGGCCCCAGCCGCTCCAGCATGCCGTCCTCCGCCGCGTGCATCGCGACCCGCGTGTCGTGCACCAACGGCTGCAGGCGCCCGGCATGCACCGCCGTCAGCTTCAACCGCCTGAGGGCGGCCTCACGAAAAGCGAACTCGATCACCCCGTCAGGGGTGTCGCCGCTCATCCCCAGAACCACGGCACCGCGCTCCCTCGGCACCGGGATCGGCCCGGGCCCGCGCACCACGATCACCGGACACCCCGCATGAGCCGCCACATACCCGGCGACCGACCCCAGAATGGTCCTGGCCAGGGTGCCCATGCCCCGAGAACCCACGACGATCATCGCCGCGCGCTCCGACAGCTCGACCAGCCGTTCGGCGGCCGCGCCCTCATACAGATCCGTCGCGACATCGGTCAGCGTGCTACACGCGCGAGCGCAGTCGGCCCCGTGATACAGCACATGCTCGGCGGCGTTGCGCAGATGAAGCCTGGCATCCTCATCGGCCTCCCCATACGGCCACCGCCACGTGTGAACCACCTTCAGCGGCAACCCCCCGAGCTCGGCCTCGTCCATCGCCCACTCCAGGGCCTGCATGGAGAAGTCAGAGCCGTCATAGCCGACGACAACCTCACGAATATCGCTCATCGCCCTCACCTCCCTCTCCATGCTCACCAGGACACCCGCCGAAGAGCAGGGCGGAAGGTCCCACCGTGGTGGGACCTTCCGCCCTGCTCACCGCACGGCACCCACCCGCGAAACCCGGGCGACGAGCCATGATCCTCCACCCCACCGTCACCTGGCCGGACGACGAGGCGGCCCCGAGGAAACCCTGGGGACCTTCGTCCCTACCCGGCGAACGACGGAGCCACGAAGAATGAGACAAGCCAGCGGCACACGCGAGAACCCGCCGGATCTCGGGCCCGGCCACCGGGATCAGAGCATCGGCCCCTGAACGCACCGAGGGCGGTCACCATGACAGCACCCATCATCGTCGGCGTCGACGGCTCGACGCCCTCGCTACAGGCCCTGACCTGGGCAACGCGGGAGGCGACCCTGAGAAAGGCGCCGTTGCGCGTCGTCCACGCCGCCCTGCGCTGGGCCTACGACGTCCCGCTCGTCCCCCAGCCCGGTCACTGGGGCCCCGCCGAGGAAGCCGCCTGCGAGGAACTCCTTCACCGGGCAGCCGAACAGGTCCGCTCCCACGACCCCGCGCCGAAGGTCACCACCGAGATCCTCGACGGAAACGCCGCGGAGGCGATCGCCGCCGTGGCCGAGAGCGCACAGCTGGTCGTCGTCGGCCACCGGGGCCTGGGCGGATTCGCCGGCCTGCTACTGGGCTCGGTCAGCCACGACCTGGCTGCCCGATCCCCGTGCCCGGTAGTGATCGTCAATCAGCCGCACACCACCCGGGGCAGCGAGATCGTCGTCGGCGTCACCGGACGTCCCGACCAGGACCCCGTCCTGGAGTTCGCCTTCGGCGAGGCGGCCCTGCACCGGCGCCCACTGCGAGCGCTCCACGCCTGGACCCACCCGGCCAGCAGAGCGCCCGGCGACATGCAGCCACTCGTCTACGACGTCGAAGAGGTCGGTGACGAGGAGGCCCGCCTGCTGGCCGAGTCGCTCAGTGGCCGGCGGGAGAGGTTCCCCGACGTGCCCCTCATCGAGCAGGTCGTGCACAAGCATCCGGCCAAGGCGCTCATCGACGCCTCCGAGACCGCTGAACTGGTCGTCGTGGGCGCCCGCGGCCGGGCGATGTTCCTCAGCTCGACCGTACGCGCCCTGCTCCACCACGCTCGGGCGCCCGTCGCCGTCCATCACACCTCGCACGACCATCGGAGTTGAGCCCTCCCGGCACAGACACCGTGACGCCACCTGCCAGGCCGGGAGAAAGGCACGTGTGGCGACATCGGGCACCTTACGAGCGAACGACGGCCCGCCTTCCCGTAGCGCACGCCGGACCTGACACGCCTTTGTTATTCAATGCCGTCTTTAGTCCTTTTGTCCTGTTTATCTGTTTTGAGCTAGTCCGCGCCCTTTACAAAGTAGATCAGCAATGCCTTTCACACCCCCTTCGAACCTTTCGAGCGCGCGCACCACCACCGGACCGGCGGCACAGCGCATGCCCACCGTCATGCCCACCGCGTCCGGCGATGATCCCGATGGTGCGCCGGCCTACAGCAGGGGCGGGAGGACGAGCAGGTCGTCGTCACCGTGCTCAAGCCGTGAGGTGACGTCGACGACGCCTTCGAGTCGGCGGATCGCCTCGACGAGCTGGACGACCTGTGAGCGGTGTTCGACCTTGCCGTCGAGCGTCACCACACCGTTCTCGACGCCGATCACCACCTCCGAAGCGGTGGTGTTCAGGTCGCGGGCGACGGCTTCGGCCTCGGCGCGCAGTTCGGCCTCGGCGCGGTCGAAGACGCGCAACAGGTTCGCCCGGTGCAGGATGCCGGCGAGGCGGCCGGTCACCGGGTCGATCACCGGAAGCTGCTGGATCCTCTTGTCGTGCATGAGTCGCGCCGCCTCCCTGACGGGCATGCCCGGCGTAACGGTGATCGCGGGCGAGGTCATCAGGTCCTTGGCCACGACCGCCGCGGCCTTCTCGTGCTCGCGCCGGCGAGCGGCGCTCTCGAAGATGGAGATGCTGTGGCGCACCGCGTCGCTCTCCTTGAGCAGCAGGTCGTCCTGCGAGACCACCCCGACCGGACGGCGCTCCACGTCGACGACCGTCACCGCGCCCACGGCGAAGCGTCGCATCACGGCCACGATGTCGGCGAAACCCGCGTCCTGCCGCACGGCGATGGCGGTGCGGCCCATCACGTCACTCACGGTGATCGACATTTTCTTCCCCAATTCCTGCGAGTCCTCACGGATGTTCCCGGCCTCCGGGCGCCGCCCGGAGTGGACGACCGCCACATCGCGACGCGCGTGGTGTCCTCCGTCCTCTCCCCCATCAGACCTCCCTCCCGGCGGTCCGCTCCAGGGCCACAGGTCCCGATCTCACCGCGTGAGGGCAGAGTCTTTCGTCCCGGACCCGGCACGCGTCATCGATCGATGTCCCGTCGGCGTCCCGTCGGCGCCCGGCCCGAGGGCAGATCGTCGGTGATGAAGGGGACTTTCGCCCCTAACGTCGCCGGAGAGCGACCGGGCAGCCTTAGGGGCATGAAGCTCGACTCGGCAGGTCTGCAGATCCTCTCGCGCCAGGAGTGCGTCACGCTCCTGGCGTCGGCCTCGATCGGGCGCATCGTGTTCACCGACCGGGCCCTGCCCGCGGTGCAACCGGTCAACTTCGTGCTCGACGGCGAGAACATCGTGATCCGCACGGGTTTCGGGTCCAAGCTCGCCGCCGCGGCCAGCGACGCGATCGTCGCCTTCGAGGCCGACGAGTTCGACCTCACCGCCCGCACCGGCTGGTCGGTCACCGCCGTGGGCCCCGCACGCGCCGTACGCGAACCGAACGAGATCGAGCGCCTGTCCGCACTCCCCCTGCGCACCTGGGCGCCCGCCAACCGTGACCACTACATCGTGGTACGCGCCGAACAGATCACCGGCCGCCGTCTCTCGTCCAGGCATGACGAGCGGGAGACCTGACAGCCCGTTTCCGGCACGCCCACGGGCCGCGTCCGGTGGCAGCCGGCCAGGGACCTCCGGCCCTGCATACGGTTCCCCGACGGGGGTGAGATGGGGATGAGAAGAGCCGGGCAGATGACCACACTCATCCGCAGGAAGTGGAAGAGACCGTTCCCGGAGAACTCCGCCCGGCTCGAAGGTCCGCCGGGCGGACCTTCGAGCCGGGCGAGTGGGCCCGCATCATCACGGGTGGAGAACATGCCATGCGCACCAAGGTAGAGAACGTCATGACCAGGAACGTGGCGCTGGTCACCGCCGACACCCCGTTCAAGGACATCGCCGAGACACTCATCGCGTGCGCGGTGAGTGCCGTCCCCGTCGTGGACGGGGACGGCCGTGTCATCGGCATCGTCTCCGAGGCGGACCTGCTCGCCAAGGAGGAGTTCCGGGAGCAGTACTACCGCGAGGGCTACCAGCCGCCGCTGCGCGCCCGGCTGCGGCACCGGCTGAACCAGGAGGTCCGCGACCCGAAGGCCAGGGCGCGGGGCGACGTCGCCGCCGAACTGATGTCCTCCCCCGCGATCACCGTCACCGGAAAGACGCCGACGGTCGGCGCCGCCAGGCTCATGGAGGCGCACGGCATCAAGCGGCTCCCCGTCGTCGACCAGGACGGCCGCCTGGTGGGCATCGTCAGCCGCCGCGACCTGATCAGGGTTTTCGTCCGGCCCGACTCCGACATCGCCGACGAGGTGCGCGAGGAGGTCCTCGGCCGCTCCCTGCGCATGGAGACCGCGCAGGTCAACGTCCGGGTCGACCACGGTGTCGTCACCCTGACGGGCACCATGGAACGTCGCAGCGAAGCCGAGATAGCGGCCCGGGTGATCGGCCGCGTCAACGGCGTCGTCGACGTGGTGAACGAGGTGCGCTGGATCCAGGACGACGACGCCTGGAGCGGAGGATGAACCGGCCACTCCCCACCCCTCACGCGTCCGGGCCGGGATCCTTCCGAACGGCGAGCGATCCTGGAAGAAGAACGCGATCCGATCGCCGGAAAGCGCGACGCCACGCGATTCGGCTTCGCGATCCCACGACCGCGCGGCAGCGAAACAAGAACGTAACGCGCGATGGCTCACCGTTAATCACACCGTCCTTAGGACGCTCAATAAAGAACCGTTCTTCCGCCCGCCCGAAAACCCGCTGTCGACACCGACGAAGACCCTTATTTCGACAGACAGCAATCTCTTACCATCGTGGCACCGAATGGTTCTGTGATCTTGCTGACGGTGACACCTGGCTGGTGGAAAAGGTGACGACACCCATCGCCGCAGCATCGAGAGTCGATTGACATTCGCCTCTTGCGCCTCCCGCTCATTTATTTCTCCCACTGCCGGATGACGAGACAGTTGACCGTGCCTACGATAACGATCGTCACCGACACAGCCCGCTCCGGCGGGCAGGAATGGGAGTTCAAATGGCGACGAACGAACCACTCCACCTCGATCTGGAGGCGCTCGACGTGATGACGGTCGAGCTCCCCGGCGAGGATCTCGTGAAGGCCCTGGGCATGGGGCTCGGTAACACCGAGGTGGGCGCCTCGGGTCTCACCGGGCGCACGAGCTGGCTCATCTAGGTTCCCCGCACATGGTCTCGACGCGTCGTGGCCTGCCGGGACGCGTCGAGATCGACGCGGCTCGTCGCACGGTGGACGCGACCGTGGTCGCCAGAATCGCCGCGCTGCCGGTGGCGGCACTCGCGGAGCTGAGGTGCACGGCCACCTGGCGGAGCGTCCGGGAGATCCTGGTGATTCGTCGCCGGCTGGCCGACGAGGGCCGGCGGCTCGCGGACGAGCTGGAGCCGGTGATCGGAGCGGTCGGACCAGGTCCGCGGCGGCCGGCGCTGGTGGCGTTGCGCCGGGCGCTGTACAACGCGAGACGCCCGGCGGGCCGCGCCTGGCCGGTGGAGGTCGGTTCCGGCCTCGCTCCGCGCGTCGCGGACTGGATCGCGGACCTCGACCGGCATGACGCGCTCGTCCGGCGACTGCCGGAGGAGCTCGATCAGGAGCGCCGGGACGCCTACGAGGTGCTGCGCCGGTGGGTCGGCACCGATGCCTTCGGCCATGGCGTGCTCCAGGCGGGACCGGCGATGTCCGCCGCGCTGCACCGGTGGCTGGCCGCGCCGCCCGGCACCGCCCCGCCGCGCCAGGTCGCGCTCCGCCTCACCCGCTACCTGGCCCGCGTCGTGGCGAAGACGAGCCCGCACGCGACCTTCATGATGGCGGCTCTCGGGCGGTGGAGCGACGACGGCGAGCCGGTCCGCTGGGAGGGGGCGTGGGCGTGGCGCAGCGCGGTCGAGCCGAACGTCCCCCTGCTGCTGCGGCTGCTCACCGACCTGGCCCGCGCCGACGACGGCCTCGCGGACCTCTTCGTGGTCAGGCCCAACCCGAGCCTCGACGAGGACGACGGCCGCCTGTGGTACGTGACCGGCCAGGAGGACGCCTACCACGGCATCGCCGCCTCCGAGCCGCTCCGGCGGCTGCTGCGCCCGCCGTACGACGATCTCCGTACCAGGGCCGGTGGCGCGCTCGGCAGGCTGCTCGACCTGGGAGTGCTGGAACTCCATCCCCCGGTCGCCGACCAGGCCGCCGCGCACCTCGCCGACCTGACCGATCGGCTCGGCACGCATCCCGCGGGCAAGGCGCTCGCCGCCGCGCAGGAGGCGCTCGCCCGTTACCCGGAGGCGGCCCGCGTGTCGGAACGCGAGGCGCTGCGACGGAAGGTGCGCTCGGCGTTCATCCGGCTGGCCGAAGACGACGCCGACCGCCTGCCGGACCGCAACCTCTTCCACGAGAACGCGGTGCTCACCACGCCCGGACCTCGGCTGGGCCTGACCGCCTGGCGTCCCGCCCTGGGCGACCTGCACGCGATCACCGACTTCGCCGCGCTCTTCGATCGGGACGGCGTCGCCCGGCTGCTCGCCGCCGACCTGTTCGCGCGGTGGTTCGGCGCCGGCGCGCGGGTGCCGTTCGGCCGGTTCCACCGAACGCTCGCCGAGCGAACCCGTCGGGCCGCACCCGGCACCCTCGCCGGTGAGCTGCACGCGCTCATGTATCCGTGGCAGGAGCGGCCCCCGGAAGGCCGGACGCCCGCCGTGCCCCGGCTCGACGAACTTCGAGACGCCCGCGCGGCGGCGCTGGCCGCGGCGCGCGGGCTGCTGCCCCAGACCCCGGACCCGCTCACCGTCGATCCGGCGGTGCTGGCCGGTCTTACCGCCGGCCGTCCCGCGTTCGTCCGTCCCGTGGGGTCGCTGTCGTGCTTCGTGCAGACGATCGGCCCGCCGGAGGAGACGCCGGTTCGGCTGGTGCTCAACGGGCTCGGCCCGGGGCACGGCGCGATGCGCAGCCGCGTGCACCGCCTGCTGCGGGTCGCCGGGGTTCCCGCCGGTGAGAACCGTCCGCTCGGGACGGAACGCGGCGTGCCGGTGGAGATCACCGGGCTGTTCGGCAGCAACGTCAACCTGCGTTCCACGGTGGCGGCCCAGGAGATCGGCTATCCGGGTGTGGTCCCGAGCGGCCCGGCCGTGTTCGACCTGCGTGACCTCGCCGTCCGGCACGAGCCCGGCGCCGGCGGTCTCGTTCTGACGCGCGCCGGGCACGACACCCCGCTCCTGCCGGTGTACACCGGGATGGTCGCGCCCATGCTGCTGCCGCGTACGGCACGCCTCCTGCTCCAGCTCTTCGGCGACATGCCCAGCCCGGTGATGGGGCTGGAGTCGATCTTCTCCCGGCCGCCGGAGTCGGTGCCGGCCCGCGTCGAGCGTACGGCCCGGGTGTCGGTCGGCCGGGTCACCGTGGCCCGTGCCGCCTGGTACGTCCCGGTGCGCGAGATCCCGCGCCGAGGCAGGGGGGACTCCGCCGCGGCGCATCTGCTCGCGCTCGCGGCCTGGTTCGCCGAGCACGCCCTGCCGGAACGTTGTTTCGTCTCCTCGGCCGATCCCGGCGCGCCGGCACGCGACAGGTTGCGCCTGGGGCGGCTCGCCAAGCCGACCTATCTCGATCTGGCCGATCCGGCGCTGGTCGCGCTGTTCGACCGAGGGCTGGACGCGAGCGGATCGATGGTCGTCTTTCGTGAGCCGCTCCCGGACCTCGAGGCGGCGGCCGACCTCGGAGGCGGCGGCGACCACCCCGATCACCGCCGCCATGTGAGCGAGTACGTGGTCGAGGTGGGCCATGCCTGACCGCTGGATCTCCCTGCACGCCTTCCACCGGACCGACACCGACCTGCTGCTCCGCACGGCCGTCGACGGGCTGGTGCGGGAGCTGGACGAACGGCTCGACCGGTTCTTCTTCCTGCGGTACTGGGAGGGCGGCCCGCATCTGCGGCTCCGCCTGCTGCCGCGCGTCCCCGGCGACGCGACGACGATCGAGAAACACGCCACGGCCGTGCTGCGAGAGCACCTCGCGGCGCATCCGACGACGGCCCCGTGGGACCGCGAGGGCTACACGCTGCTCGCCCGGGAGTTCGCCGGGCGGGAGGGCATGGACGCCTACGACAAGCGACTGCGGCCCGACGACCACGTGGAGGCCGTCGCCTACCGGCCCGAGTACGCGACGTTCGGCGGGCCGGAGGCGATCACCGCCGTCGAGCGGCACTTCACCGACTCCAGCAGGATCGCACTCGCGATCCTGCGCGGCGAGCACGACCACCGGCGGCGGCTGGGCCACGCCCTCGCCGCGATGATGCTCACCCTCATCGCCTGGGAACCCGGCCCCCGCCGCCTGGGCCTCCTGCTGGCCGGAGAGCGTGACCGATGGGATCCGGCACCGGCCCGTGCCCGGCAGGTGGAGATCTTCACCAAGCAGCGCGAAGCCCTCACCGCACAGGCGGAGAGGTGCCGGCTCATCGCCGCCCGCGCCGTCTCCTCCCGGAACCACGTCACAGCCGGCCGCTCCGCCGGCGGGCCGTCTTCCGGCGGCGTCCCCGACACCGGCGACGCGTACGACTCGCCCGGCGCCTGGTGGCGCTCGGTCGACACCCTGCACCGGCGCCTTGTCGCGCTCCAGCGGGCCGGGCGCTTCTCCCCGGTCCGCGCCCGCAAGGCATTCCGTACTTCCGGCGCCGTCGACGCCCCGGCGGACGCGGACCGCCACGACGTCCTGAGCGTGCTGGACCGATGCGTCCACCTGTTCTGCAACCGTCTCGGCCTGTCGATCGCCGAAGAGGCGCACCTGCGCTACCTGACCGCAGTCACCCTGGAGGGGTTTGCACGATGCGAGGGAACCCCGTGAGCGACCTCCCCTGGCACGGCATCCAGATCCGCTACTACGACCGGGACAAGGACGCGCTGATCCTGGACTGCGTCCGCCCGCTGTTCCAGCGCCTGGACGGCCTCATCCGGCAGCCCTACCTCGTCCGCCACTGGCGCCGGGGGCCGCACCTGCGGCTCAACTTCCGCGCGACCCCGCGAGACTGGGAACGCGAGATCCTCCCCGTCGCGACCGAGGCGATCACCGGTTATCTGCGTGAGCATCCCTCCACCACCCGCCTCGACGAGCACGAGCATCTCGCCGCCCACCGCCTGCTCGCCGTACGGGAGCACGAGACCGGGCCGCTGCTGCCGTGGTATCCGGACAACTCCCTGCAGACCGAGCCGTACGACGACCGGTTGCGCGTCTTCGGCGGCCGGTCGCTGGCGGACCTGATCGACGCGTCCGCCGCGGAGAGCACCCGGCTCGTCTTCGGCACGCTGGACCGGGTCCGCCGGGGTGAGCTCGCGCTGTTCGCGGTCGCCATCGACCTCATGGTCGCCGTGGCGCACGTGAGCGTCCCTCCGGTCAGCCGCGGTTACATGTCGTACCGCTCGCACGTCGCGGCGGCCACCTCGTGCTGTGAGGACCGGGACGCGGTCATGGCCGCGTTCGAGGCCAGGTACCGCGAGAACGCCAGGCAGATGCGCGCGACGGTGGTCGACGTGGTCGCGTCGATCGACGCGGGCGACCCGGCGCCGCACGTACGCGACTGGATCGCCTTCACCCGCCGCCACAAGGAGATCGCCCTGCCGCTGCTGGCCCGTAAGGAGATCGATCTGGACGCCTCCGAGCAGCCGGTGCTCCAGCGCCACCGGGTCGACTATTTCGACGTGCTCATGTCCACCGACCGGCACCGCACCGAGATCCTCGAATCGGACTGGTTCCTCGCCCACCGCCTCGTGGTCAACATGCTCTACGCCCACCTGGCCCGGCTCGGTGTCACCCCGATCCAGCGGCACCTGTTCTGCCATCTGATCGCTTCTGCGGTGGAGGAGGAGTACGGCGTCTCCCCGCTGGAGAAGGCCCGCGAGTACCTGCTCAGCGGCTGAGCCACCGTCCGCCGGACAGGCCCGGGCACGGCGTCGCTTGACAGGCCGCCTCCGGCGAACGCTAATCTTTATATATGAATAGTTCTTCAGATGAGCGATTCGTGGCGATAGATGGGTGTACAGCCCGGATCGTGGACGCGCCGCGGGTGGCGGTGGTGCGTGAGCGGATGCCCGCCGCGCAGGATCTGACCGACACCGCCGAGGTGTTCGGGCTGCTGTCCGATCCCGGCCGCCTGCGGTTGCTGCTCGCTCTGCTGGAGGGCGAGATGTGCGTGTGCGATCTGGCCGCGGTGAGCGGCCAGAGCGAGTCGGCGGTCTCCCACGCGTTGCGGCTGCTGCGGGCGCACCGCGTCGTGACGGCTCGCCGGGCCGGCCGGATGGCCTTCTACCGGCTGGAGGACGCGCACGTGCGGATGCTGCTCGACCTCGCGCTCGCCCACACCGAGCACACCCAGGCCATCCATCCCGAACGCGACGGAACCCGCTGATGGGCACCGGGCACGGCCACGGGCACGCGGCGGGCCGGCACCGATGGCGGCTCGCGGTCTCCTTCGCCCTGATCGGCTCCTTCTTCGTGGTCGAGCTGGTCTACGGGCTGATATCGGGCTCGCTGGCACTGCTGTCGGACGCCGGGCACATGGCCGCCGACGTGGTGACCCTGGGCGCCGCCCTGGTGGCCACCCGCATCGCCACCCGTCCCGACACCACGGGGCGCCGTAGCTACGGCTCCTACCGCGCGGAGGTGTTCGCCTCCCTGCTGGCCGTGCTGCTGATGCTCGGCGTGGCGGTGTACGTGGTGGCCGAGGCGGTGGGCCGCATCGGCGCCACCGCCGAGGTCTCCTTCGGCCCGATGCTCGTCGTGGGAGCCATCGGCCTGGTGATCAACGTGATCGTGTTGCTGCTGCTGCGCGCGGGCGCGGCCGAGAGCCTGAACGTCAAGGGCGCCTACTACGAGGTGGTGGCCGACACCGCCGGGTCGGTCGGTGTCATCGTCGCCGGATGGCTGGTCGCGACGACCGGCCAGCCGGTCTGGGACACGCTGATCGCACTCGCCATCGGTGTCTTCGTCGCGGTGCGCGCCATCTCGCTCGGGCGGCAGGTGTTCGCGGTCCTTGGCCAGCACGTACCGGCCGGGATGGACGCCTCCGCCGTCGCCAGGGACCTGGAGTCCGTCGAGGGCGTGCGCGACGTCCACGACCTGCATCTGTGGACGTTGACCTCCGGCATGAACGTCGCCACCGCCCACCTGGTCACCTCCGACGGCGCCGACAGCCACGCCGTCCTGGACCAGGCCCGCGACCTGCTGCTCAGGCGCCACAACGTGGCCCACGCGACCTTGCAGGTCGAACCGGCCGACCACCTGGGCTGCGACGAGCTGGGCTGGTGAGAGCCTCACCGTCGCCGCGCTCACCCGGCGACGGTGTCGGCACGGTGGAGGACGTCCGGACCGCCCCGGGCTGCCCCGGGCCGACACGAGAAGGCCCGCTCCCCGTACGGGGGGCGAGCCTTGGGTGATCCGGGGGTGGTGTTCGGAGGACGGATGTGTCCGGGGGACGGTTATCGAAGGACGGGGTAGCGACGCACCAGGGGGGTGGCGGCCCACCAGGTGCCCAGGCCCCAGGTGGTGCCGGCGCCGCTCAGGGCCAGGCCGGTCAGCACGACGGCGTAGACGAGGTGGTCGTCCATGAAGGGGTTGGTCTGCAGAGGGAGTTCGGCGGCCCACATCAGGACCATCATCAGGCCGCCCGCCACGGCGGCGACGCGCAGGCCCGCGCCCAGCAGGAGGGCGGCACCGACGCCCAGCAGGCCGAGCATGAACAGCCAGTCCACCCACGCCTGTCCGGCCAGGCCGCCGAACACCCCGCCCAGGGCGTTCTCGCCGGTGCCCTTGAGGAAGCCGGTGGTGGGGCTGCCGCCGTTGATCCAGGCGCGTTCGGCGGGGGTGGCGAACCCCCAGCCGAAGGTCTTGTCCAGGAACGCCCACAGGAAGATCCAGCCCAGGCTGATCCGGGCGATCGCCCAGACGTAGTCGACCGGACGCCTGGCGGCCGGCGCGGGGACGGTGTCCATGACCGGCCCGGTGTGAACGTCGTGCCTGTGAGTGGTGGCCATGACGGCTCCCCTTTTCGTGGTGTCGCGTGATGCTCGGCGGTCTTCGTGACGTACTCATCACACCGTTTCCCGGAGCCCGGCCACAGTGCCGTACGGACCGCGTCGCGCTCTCGAACGTCCCTCCCCCGCGGGACCTTCGGCCCTGTCACGCCGCGCACGACGGGAACGGGGAGTCTCACCACCAGGGAGAGGACAGCACGCACGCGAACGCCGGCGACACACACCGCCTCCGGCCATGCCGCTCCCCGACCGTTGCCGGCCGAAGGGCACACCGGTCGCGGGAGGGGCCGGTCAGGAGGAGCCGGGAGAGGCCGGAGCGGGGGTGACGACCAGGGGGCAGCCGGCGTGGTGCAGCAGCGAGTGGCTCACCGACCCCAGCAACAGGCCGGTCAGCTCGCCGCGACCACGTGAGCCGACGACCAGCAGGCCGGAACGGGCCGAGACCTCGGCCAGGACACGCACCGGGTGACCGTCTTCGAGCTGCTCGGTGACCTTGACGTCGGGATAACGCTCGCTCCAGCCGGCGAGGGCCTCGGCCAGCAGACGACGTTCGACCTCGGCGCTATCCTCCGCGAAGGGACCGCCCCCGACGACCGGACGGCTCCAGGCGTGCACCGCCCGCAGGCCGACGCCGCGCAGGGACGCCTCGAAGAAGGCGAAGCCCAGGGCGCCCGTACCCGCCTCCGAACCGTCGACACCGACGACCACCTCCCCGGCGGGCCAGGCGGACGGAGCGCGGATGACGGCCACCGGGCAGGCGGCCCGCCCGACGACCCCCAGCGCGACCGAACCGAGCAGCATCCCCGCGAAACCACCCAGCCCGTGGTTGCCGACCACCAGTAGCTCCGCATCCGCGGCGGCCTCGATCAGGATGGCGCGCGGGTCGCCGCCCAGCAGCCGCGGCTCCGCCACGACGCGTGGATCCTCCTGCCGGACGCGTTCCACCGCCGCGTCCAGCATGGACGTGGCCCCTTCGCGCATCCAGCGGCCCACATCGGCGTAACGGTCTTTTTCCGAGATCTCCAAGGGCCAGGCGGGCATGGCGTGCACGACGCTCAGCGTGCCACCGCGCGCCGCGGCCTCCCGCGCCGCCCAGCCCGCGGCCGCGAGCGCGGCCGGCGAACCGTCGACTCCTACTACGATCATGACGTCCTCCCCTCCCCATGGTGCCCAAGGCGCCGTCACACCGGCGGGCGACCGGCCCGCGACGGCGGTAAAGATCCCTTGGCCGAGGAGCCTCCGTCACCGTGTCCGAGGCCCCGGTGCCGTCCCGCCGTCAGGTGAGGGGGACGTGCCAGGTCAGCCGGGTCCCCTCCCGCGGGGAGGAGTCGACCTCGAAGGAGCCGCCGAGCGCCGTGGCGCGTTCCTGCATGTTGCGCAGGCCGCTGCGTTTGCCCTCGCCGGGCAGGCCGACGCCGTTGTCGGTGACGGTGAGGGTGAGCCGGTCGTCGGCCGCCTCGGCGAAGACGTCGGCCTTGGAAGCCTTGGCGTGACGCACGATGTTGGACAGCGCCTCGCGCAGGACGGCCAGCAGGTGCTCGGCGACCGGGGCGGGCACCTTGTGGTCGAGCTGTCCTTCCATCCGCAGGCCGGGCATGAAGCCCAGGTGCCCGCGCGCGCCCTCGACCAGTTCCACGATCCGCGCGCGCAGGCTGGGCTCCTCGGCATCGCGGGGGGTCTGCAGGGCGAAGATGGTCGAGCGGATCTGCCGGATGGTCTCGTCCAGCTCGTTGATCCCGTGCTGGAGCCGCTCGGAGGCCTCCGGATGCTCGACGAGGCGCACGATGCTCATCAGGGTCATCGCGATGGCGAAGAGCCGCTGGATGACGACGTCGTGCAGGTCCTTGGCGATCCGGTCGCGGTCTTCCAGCAGCCCCAGCCGCTCGGCGTCCTGGCGGGCCTCGGCCAGTTCCAGCGCGACCGCCGCCTGCCCGGCGAAGGAGTGCAGTGCCCGCAGCTCGCTGCCGCTGAACGGGATGCGGCCCGGTCGCTTACCCAGCACCAGTACTCCACGCACCACCCCGGCCACACCCAGCGGCACCGCGGCGGCGGGGCCCACCGTCAGATCCCGGATGAGGGCAGCGGGCAGGTCCGCCTCGCCGAGATCGGCGACCATGACCGGCTCGCCGCCCAGCAGGGCCCTGCCGGGGAGCGAACCCGTGACGTCCACCCCGGCCCGGTCGATCCTGCCGGCCTCCGGGCCGTCGGCGATCATCACGCGCAGGACCTCGCGGTCCGCGTCGGGAAGCATGATCATCGTGATGTCGGCGGCGGCCAGGTCCCGCGCCCGCCGCGCGATCAGTCCGAGCACCTCGCGCGGCTCCGCCCCCGACAGCAGACTGGTGGTCACCTCCGCCGACGCCTGCAACCACATCTCCCGGCGCCGCGTCTCCTCATACAGACGAGCGTTCTCGATCGCCACCCCCGCGGCGGTCGCCAACGCCGTCACGATCGCCTCGTCCTCCTCGTCGAACTCCCCCCCACCACGCTTCTCGGTCAGATAAAGATTGCCGAACACCTCCTCACGCACCCGCACCGGCACCCCCAGAAACGACCCCATCGGCGGATGACCGGGCGGGAAACCGTAGGAGGCGGGGTGGTCGGAGATGTGGGCCAGCCGCAGGATCTGCGGCTCCTTGATCAGCAACCCGAGCAGGCCCAGCCCGTGCGGCCAGTGCTCGATCCGCGCGATCTCCTCCTCGCTCAGCCCCACCGGGACGAACTGGACGAGTGTGTTCTGCTCGCCGGCCACCCCCAGCGCGCCGTAGGTGGCGTCGACGAGGGTGGTGGCGGTCTCCACGATCCTGCGCAGCACCGTCTCCAGATCCAGGTCGCTGCCCACCGCGACCACCGCCTCGAGCAGCGCGTGCACCCGGTCACGGGTCGCCAGCACCGCCTCCAGGCGCCCCTGCAACTCTGACAGCAACTCGTCCAGCCGCATGTTCGGGATCAGGGAACGCGACTCCTTTTCCGTCATAGCGCGAAGTCTCGCATCCGGGCAACGCTTAGGACAGTCGGGCGCCGCTCTTCGGCCAGGACACCGCGGTCCCGGCGACGAAGATCACCATGGGTTGTCCTTGAGGTGGCCCTCGACGGTGTCCCGCCCCCACAGCCCGTCGGCGACGACGATCCGGTAACGGCGGGCCAGCGTGTCACCGTCCGGCAGGACGAGTTCCTCGTGGAAGGCGAGAGAGGGGGCGACCGCGGGGAAGGGCTGGTTGCGCACGAACCAGTGGGTGGGCGCGTCGGCGTTGTCCGGGTGCTGCTCGAAGATCAGGGTGGAGGCGGCGTCGACCTCGTCGTGCGGCGAGCCGTAGGCGAGCCAGCCCGCTCTGCGTCCCATGACCTCCTCGCCTTCGAGGTCTCCCTCGGCCAGGATGCCTCCCCAGGTCATGTCGCGGGGCCCTCGCCAGAACAGGCCGGTGTATCCGGCGTTGGGCCGGCCCGCCGTGGTGGGGCTGCCGATCCTGAGCTCCTGCCCGCGCACGTTGGTCAGCTCGGTGCCGAACTCCAGGATCCATGATCGGTTCGCGAGGTCGACGCCGTGGACGCGCACGGTGCGCAGCTCGGTGATCCACCGCTCACCGCGCGCGGTCAGCCAGGTGACCCGCTCGGTGAACGTCAGTTCCCGGCCGTCGCACTCCAGGGCGTCGAATCCCTCGTGGCGCAGGGTCCCGACGTTGTCGCGCTGGACGTAGCCGTGTCCGGGGCCGCCCTCGAAGGTGGGGCCGCCCCAGAAGTTCTGCCCGGACAGGTGGGAGAGGGTCATGGCCAGACCCTTGTGCCAGCGGTGATCGTGCGGCCGGTGCCCCGAGACGACCTGACCGCCCAGGGTACGCAGCGGATGGAAGTAGGGCGCCGGACACTCCGAGGGCGCGGCGCCGGAGCCGAAGGTGTAGCCGAGCAGTTCGACGCCGTGCCCGGTCAGGGTGAAGGCGGTGTCGTCCGGACGGGTCAATGCCAGAGCGGATTCGGTCGAGGTCACGATCGGTTTCCTCCTGTGGTGGCCGTCGGCGCCCAGCCGTCGACGTCGCCGTGCAGCCGGTGGTAGAAGGGGTCGCCGGGGGTCAGGTCGGTGCGCGCCACCGTTGTCCCGGTGAACGCCGAACGGTAGATCGCCGTCACGAGTTCGAGGGTGCGGCGCCCGTCGTGGCCGCTGGCCGGAGGCCGTTCTTCCCGGTCGTAGGCGTCGAGCAGCGCGGTCAGCTGCGCGGTGTGGGAGCTGCGCGTCTCAGAGCCGGGAGCCGACCAGCGCTCCTGGCGTGCCGCGCCGTCCGCGGCTTCGGCCAGGTGCGGCGCCGCGGTGTAGGTCCAGTCGTCGTTGCCGTAGCCGTACAGGTGCCTGAGCTCGACGGTCGCCTCGACGAGGTCGACGCGCACGTAGCTCTCCTCCCGCGGCGACAGCACACTGTTGACGATCGTCGCCAGGGCCCCGCTGTCGAAGCGCACACTCGCCACCGACACGTCCTCGGTCTGCACGTCGCGGTCCAGGCGCCCCGCCATGGCGGCGACCTGCGACCAGTCGCCGAGCAACGTCAGCAACAGGTCCATCTGGTGGATGCCGTGGCCCATGGTCGGGCCGCCGCCCTCGGTGTCCCAGCGCCCGCGCCAGGGCACCTCGAAGTAGGAGTGCGGCCGGTACCAGGTGGTGCTGCAGTGCGCGACGAGGGGACGGCCCAGCTCGCCGGAGGCGATCAGCCTCGCGGCGTGCAGGCCCGCCGCGCCGAACCGGTGCTGGAAGACGACGCTGGCGTAGGCGCCGCCGGCCTGCTCGGCCGCGGTGATCGTGTCGTACTCGGCCAGCGACAGGCACGGGGGTTTCTCCAGCCACACCCACGCCCCGGCGAGCAGGCACTGCTCGGCCTGCCGGGCGTGCAGCCCAGGCGGGGTGCACAGGTGCACCAGGTCGGGCCGGGCGACGTCCAGCATCTCGGCCAGGTCGGTGTGGACGCCGGGAATGGAGTTCTCGGCGCAGAAGGCCTTGACGCGTTCGGTGTCGACGTCGCAGGCCGCGACGATCCGCACCCGGTCGCCCTGGGCTTTCAGTGCGGGCAGGTGACAGACCGTCGCGATTCCGCCGGTGCCGACGATCGCGACCCGTACGGGTGTTCTCTTCGTCATCGAATGTGAGACTCCTTTGGGTTTGACGGCGGCCACCTGACGGTGGAGGCGACCTCTCGACGCTCGGCGCTCAGGCCGTGAATCTCTCCCTCACCTCGGCGATCATCGTGCGGCCGTTCAGCAGGAGCAGCGAGGCCAGCACCGAGGCGAGCAGCACCGCCGCCACCTCGGAGGCGATCAGCGTGACGGTCGCCGCCAGGACCAGCAGGCAGGCGTTGCCCAGCGACGCCCGGGGGGAACGGGTGAGAAAGTACGCGGCCAGGCGGGCGACGTCTCGTGCGCGGAACGCGAAAAGAGAGGTGATCACCAGCGCGTTCGCGATCCAGAGGGTCGCCGCCACGGCGATGACGACCGACGACACCGCCCACCATCCCCCGACGCCGGCGACGGCGAGGTTCGATCCGATGACGGCCATCCACAGCAGCCAGGGGACCCAGAGTTTCACGACCCCTCGGAGGTTGACCCGGTAGCCACGCCAGAACGCCGCCCCGGGACGGAGATCGGTGAGATCCAGGCGGCGGTGGTGCAGCGCGTACAGCGCGGCCGAGAGGGCGGGACCGGCCGGGATCAGGCAGAGCGCCGCCAGCGGGATGTTGCCGGCGTCGCGGCTGAGCAGCACCAGCCCGGCCAGGCCGGGCACGGCCGTGAGCAGGAAGAGCGACTCGACCACCGCGAGGGTGTAGACGAGCGCGCAGGCGCGCGCCAGGGGCCCTTCGCCGAACCGGATTCCGGCCATCCTGTCGGGCAGCGTGTCGCTCATCGAACATCTCCAGTGTGGAAACCCTCGTCCTGGTGGGCGGCCGGCGGTGCGGCGGGGGCCCTCCTCCTTCCGGCAGGGGTGGCTGTCAACCGTGCTGCTTCTTGTACCGCTCGTAGGCGCCGTTCACCATGTCGACGAAGGCGCGCATGTTGTTCGCCTCGAGTTCCTTGACGTAGGCGTCCCACTCGCTCAGATCGCGTTTGCCGAGGATGAACCGGAGCGTGTTCTGGGTGACGTGGTCCTTCAGCGGCGTCTGCCACAGCGTCACCTGCTCGCGCTCCTCGTCGGTGAGCGGGTGCGGGGGCGGCACCGGCAAGGTCTTCCTCGCGTTCATCTCCTTCTGGAACGCGATCTCCTCCTCGGAGAAGGTCGACTGCAGCAGCTCGGTGGACCCGCCGTAGGCGAAGACGCCGTTGGAGAAGCCGAAGTCCTTCTGCAGGTGCTTGGGCGCCTTGGGGTTGAGCCCGACGAAGTCGACGTCGGGGGTGAGCTTGTACTTCCCCGACGCGTCCTTGGTGTAGGTGACCCCCTCGACGCCCCACTTGGCGAACGCCTGCCCCTCGTCGGAGTACCACAGCCAGTCGATGAACTGCATCATGGCGACGAAGTTCTTGCTGTCGCGGGCCTTCTTGGAGATCATGACGCCGTTCTCCAGACGGGTGTTGCCCGCGCCGTACTTGATGGGTCCGAGCGGGCCGACGGGCACGGGGATCTTCACGAGCCTCGCCTTCGGGTTCGCCTTCTGCAGCGGCGGCCGATACTCGTTGACCAGGGTCTGCGCGTTCGAACTGATCACGAAGGACTTGCCGGAGACCAGCTTCTGGATCGCCTGGTCGTCGGACTGCGTGAAGCTCTCCGGGTCGAGCAGCTTCTCCTCCACCAGCGTGTGCAGATACTCCAGCATCTGCCGGTACTGATCCATCGCGCCGGTGAAGGCGAACTTCTGCAGGGCGGGGTCCCATTTCACCCCTTCCCCGTAGCCCCATCCGCCGGGAGCGCCGTAGGAGGTGCCGATGACGTTCAGCAGGCTGGCGCCGGGCGTGAGGGTCCCCCAGCGGTCGGACAGGGGGTAGGAGTCGGGATACTTCTCCTTCATCGCCTTCAGCACGGTGCGAAACTCCTCCCAGGTCCCCGGGATCTCCAGCCCGAGTTCCTCCAGGATGTCCGCGCGCATCGCCAGGGAGTACTCCACCCAGGGCTCCTGGTGAAGACCGGGCAGGAGATAGAAGCGGCCGTCCGACTGCCGCAGCGTGTCCAGGTCAGGCTGCAGGTTCCACTTGGCGACCTTCTCCTTGAAGTTCGGCATCAGGTCCAGGTAGTCACTCACCGGCAGAATGGCGCCGGAGGCGACGAAGGGGGTCTCCTGGCTGGGATACGTCTTGGGGATGATGAGCGGGGCGTCACCCGCGCCGATCACCAGGCTGCGCTTGTTCTCGTAGTCGCTGAGCGGCACCACACTCGGCTGGAACGTCACGTTGGTCCGCTTGCCGAGCTCCGACCAGAACAGCCAGTCGTTCTTGATCGGGTAGATCGGGTGGTTGTTGTACAGGACGGTGAACGAGAGCGGGGCGGTGGCCTTGAACCCGGTGCCGGCGCCGTAGCCGGGCATCGCGCCCTCCCGGTTCGCCGAGAGGTCGTCGGCCTGCTTCTTGGAGTCGTCACTGCCGCAGCCCACGAGTACGGCGAAGGCGCCCATCGCGACCATCGCCTGACGCCGGTTCATCTGGTACATGGAGCCCCTTTTTCTCGGATTCGGAAACGGGTTGAGTGCGGGCGGCGGGGCTACCCCTTGACCGCGCCGAGCGTGACACCGGTGACGAAGTAGCGCTGGACGAAGGGGTAGACCCCCAGGATGGGCAGGATGGTGAGCACCATCGTCACCGCCTTGATGTTGGCGGCCACCGTCATGTTCGTCGCGTCGGCGCCCACCGACGACGCGCCGGTGGCTCCGGCGATCAGGTTGCGCAGGAAGACGGTCACCGGGAAGAGGTCGGACTGGCTCATGTAGAGGAAGGCGGCGAACCACGAGTTCCAGAAGGCGACGGCGTAGAAGAGCACCATCGTGGCGATCACCGCCTTCGACAGCGGCAGCACGATGCGCAGCAGGATGCCGTAGGTGCTCATGCCGTCGATCGCGGCGGCCTCCTCCAGCTCGACCGGCAGCGCCTCGAAGAACGCCTTCATGATCAGAAGATTGAAGACGCTGATGGCGTTCGGCAGGACGATGGCCCAGATGCTGTCCTTCATCCCGAGACTGGTGATCAGGACGTAGTTGGGGATGATGCCGCCGGAGAAGAACATGGTGAAGACGGCGATCCCGATCAGGAACCTGCGCCCCTTGAGATGCTTCTTGGACAGGACGTAGGCGTAACAGGTGGTCATGAACATCGCGATCATCGTGGCCACGACCGTGTACACCACGGTGTTGCGGTAGTTCGTCCAGAACGTCGGATCAGAGATCAGGTACTCGTACGTCGTGAGGGTGAACCCGCGAGGGATGAGGTTGACCTGACCCGAGCGGATGGCGGCCTCGTCGCTCAGCGAACGGGCGACGACGTTGACGAAGGGATACAGGGTCACGATCACGACGGCGGCCAGGACGACGGCGTTGACCGCCTGGAACACCCGGTAGCCCCTGGAGGCGTCCACGGTCACCACAGGCTCGTCCCCACCGTGCGCCGGGAGATGAGATTCGCCGACAGGACCAGGATCAGCCCGATCAGGGCCTCGAACAGGCCGATCGCCGTGGCGTAGCTGAAGTTGTTGGAAACGACGCCCATGCGGTACAGGTACGTGGAGATCACGTCCGCCGTCGGGTACGTCAGCGGGTTGTAGAGCAGCAGGACCTTCTCGAACCCGACCGCCATGAACGCGCCGATGTTCAGGATCAGCAAGGTGACCGCGGTCGGCCGGATGCCGGGGAGGGTCACGTGCCAGGTCTGGCGCCACCGGCCCGCGCCGTCGATCCTCGCCGCCTCGTACAACTGGTCGTCGATGGTGGTGAGCGCGGCGAGATAGAGGATCGTCCCCCACCCGACGGTCTGCCACATCTCCGAGGAGACGTAGATCGTCCGAAACCACTCCGGCTGCTGCAGGAACGAGATGGGATCGTCGCCCGCCGCGCGCAGGATCTGGTTCACCGGCCCGTCGACCGAGAGCAGCTCTATGACGAGACCGGCCACGACCACGATCGACAGGAAGTGCGGCAGGTAGGAGATCGACTGGACGAACCGCTTGAGGCGCCGCTGCCGCACCTCGTTGATCAGCAGGGCGAGCACGATCGGCATCGGGAAGCAGAACAGCAGGGTCAGGGCGCCGAGCACCAGTGTGTTGGTGAACACCTGCCAGAACGTCGGATCGTTCAGGAACATCCGCACGTAGCGCAGGCCCGCCCACTCCTCGCCCAGCACGCTGCCACCGGGCTCGAACTTCCGGAAGGCGATCACGTTGCCGATCATCGGCAGATACCGGAATATCGCGAAGAACAGCAGTGGGAGGATCGCCAGCGAGTACAGCTGCCAGTCGTGACGCAACGCCTGCCGCCAGGTGCGGCCCGAAGTGCGCTTCCGGCGGACGGGGCCGGGACTCGACTCGCGCGGATCCTGATTGTCGGGCGAGGCGTCGATCGTCCTGGTCGCGCTCATTCGCGGGTCCCCGGCCTCATCCGGCGTCCTTGGCGGCTCGGCCCGGCCGGCAGGAGAGGTCTGCGCTCCCCGGGGCCCCTTTCACCGGGCGAACCCACTCGACGCGGAATCCAGGTCGTGGAGTTCCCTTTCTCGCATGCCATCCTTTCGGCCTGCGACGGCGTCACCTGACGCTGCCGGACAGAAGCATCGGAGATCCGGAGACTGAAACTTTCAAGATTTTTTATTAATATTGCGGAAATATAAGCGCCTTACAAAGGCACGTCAAGGCATCAGTCAGATGATCCTGTCACCTGTGAAGGTCGCGCACGCCTCAACCGCAGCTCAGACGTGAGCGATTTGACGGCACCTTCGCGTCCGAAATGTTTCAGCCCGATCGGCGAGCCGGTCTTTTCGCCGGTACACGCCCCGGTATCAAGGCGGTCGGAAAGATCGCGGCCCCCGCGCCGACCGCGGCCGGCCGAAGACGACCGGGCGGCACGTCAGCCCCGTGAGGGTCCGGTGCTCTCCCTCACGATGAGTTCGGGCTCCACCAGCCGCCGTACCTGGCTCGACCTGCCCGCCATCTGGTCGAGCAACACGTGGAAGGCGTGACTGCCGACCTCTTCGAAATCCTGCCGGA
Source organism: Streptosporangium sp. NPDC049046 (assembly GCF_040649155.1). NCBI lineage: Bacteria > Bacillati > Actinomycetota > Actinomycetes > Streptosporangiales > Streptosporangiaceae > Streptosporangium > Streptosporangium sp. NPDC049046. The sequence goes on from NZ_JBEZEZ010000014.1 coordinate 78,889, forward strand.
CCGTCGTGAGCGGAGGCCAGAAATAGGCGGACTCCGGCACATCGTCAAAACCCACCACGCTGACGTCCTCGGGAACGCGCCGCCCGGCCTCGCGCAACGCGCGCAGCACCCCCAACGCCATCTGGTCGTTGCCCACGAAGACGGCCGTGACCTCGGGGTCCTGCGCCAGACGCCGGCCGAGCTGGTAACCGGAGCGCGAACTCCAGTCCCCGCGCGACACCTCGGGCACCCGATGCCCCCCGGCCTCCAGCACCTCGCGCCAGCCCTCGACCCGGCCGTTGGCGTCGATCCAGCTCGCCGGGCCCGCCAGATGCCACACCGTCTCATGGCCGAGGCTGAGCAGGTGCCTGGTCGCCCGCGCGGCTCCCGCCCGCTGATCCACCGTGACGACGGGAACGGAAAGGCCCGCCCCGGCGTCGACCGCGACCACCGGAATCTTCGACGACAGGTGACGCAAGCCGTCGGCCGCCGACTCGTGCGGCGCGACGATGATGACGCCGTCCACCGACTGGGACTGAAACTGGCGCAGGCTTTCCTCGATCGAGCGACGGGTGAGCATGCTCAGGCTCGCGATGCTCACGGAGTAGTCGTTGAGCCTGGCGGCGCGTTCGATGCTGTAGAGGGTCGAGGCCGGACCGTACAGGGTGGTGTCGATGCTGACCACGCCCAGCACCCCGGACCGTCCGGTGGCGAGCTGACGTGCGGCGGTGTTGGGCCGGTAGTCCAGCTCCCGCACCGCGGCCAGCACCCGCTCCCGGGTTTTCGCCTGCACCCGCTCGGGCGCGTTCAGGGTCCGCGACACGGTCATCGCCGACACCCCGGCGAGCGCGGCGACGTCTTCCAGCACCGCGGGCCTGGAACGTGGCAGGCCGTCATTCGATTTCGCCTTCAAAGCAGCTCAACCCCCATGCGGTAACGCTAACAGGACTTCGAGCCTCGCTCCGCTCCGGGCGATACCGTTCACGCGCCGTCGGCGGTGATGTTCTCCCCCGCTCACCGGCCTTTCGCCGTCTCGGCGGCGAAGGCGCTGGATGATACGGCCAAAAATGGACGGAGATCCTGGAAAACAGTAATCTCGGCGTCAGCTGTCCACCGGGTTCCCGGAGGAGAGCGAGCAGATCAGGGAAAGGAGTCGTCAGTGGCTCAGAAGGTGGCTCGAAAGACGGGCGGGCCGGCGGCGGCCCGATCCCAGACCGACACCCGCCGGTCGAAAGCGACCGGCTACGTCGCCGCCGTCCTCGCCACCACCCTGATAGCCGGATCCCTCGGAGCCCTGATCGGCTACAACAGCGGCCGCCCCGACGCCACCCAGAACGCCATCGCCGAGATGCGAGAGGCGGAGGCCAAGCGAGACGTCCAGCAGATCACCGAGCTGACCACCCTGGCGCGCACGACTGCCGACGACCTGAACAAGATCCTGGCCGGGCTCGCCGAGGCACTCCCGGTGGAAGGAACCTCCGACGCGCCACCGGCGGCGCGCGAGCGGGTCGAGGAATGGCAGCGGATCCTCCGCGAGACCGCGGAGAAGCACGCCCCCGCCCCCTCGGGAGCGACCGGGACCAACGTGGCGCGCGGCGGACTCCGCAGCGCGGTGACCGCTCTGGTCACCGCGGTCGACACCTACGCGGCCGGCCTGCGGCTCCCCGAGGGGTCCCGCAAGGACCTCCTCGACCTCGCCGCACGCCAGCGCTCCACCGCCGTCACGATGTGGTCCGTCGCGGCCACCCAGCTCGACCAGCTCAACGTCGACGCCGGCAACGGCCACCAGCACACCTACCTGACGAGCACGCCAGGAGACGGCGCCATCACCTCGGACGGCGTCCCGGAGGGCCACCACGACGACTGAGCGACCGAACTCCTTTGAGCCGTCCAGGACGGGACGGCTCAAAGGAGTCACGCCTCCGGCCGGGCCGCACTGAAACTTTCAGTACCGAGCCGACTCCGCCGCGAAGCGGGAAGACGACGTCGGCCCGCGGCTCCGGCCGCCGGGGAAGCGCAGGTGACGCGCAGGTGACGCGCACAGTGGCCACCGGCCGACGATGACCGCGAGAGCCATGCGGAACACCGGCCGCGCGTCAGGGACTCCGGGAATCTCGCACCTCTCTTGACGGCCGTGACGCCGATGCCAACACTTGGCACACATCCGCCTTCCCGCCTGTGAGGTTCCAGGCATCCGGCGGAAACATCAGCGCCATCAGCATCCGTCGCGCGTTCGTGGACCTATCGTCCGTAACGAGAGGTACCCCCCCGTGAACAGACCCGCCAGCCCTCCCCCGCGACGCGTGCGCCGCCGTACCGGCATCGCCTGCGCGGCAGCCGTCGCGCTGCTGCTCGCGTTGTGCCAGTCACTGGTGGCCGCCGGCCCGGCCGCCGCCGCGACGATCGACACCAGTGCCTGGTATCTCCTGGTGAACCGGCACAGCGGCAAAGCCATCGACGTCCTCGACCTCGCCACCAACGACGGCGCCCCCCTCGTCCAGTGGTCCCGCAACGACGGCGCCTGGCAGCAGTGGCAGTTCGTCGACTCCGGCGGCGGCTACTACCGGCTGCGCTCCCGCCACAGCGGCAAGGTCATCGACATCGCCTCCCGCTCCACCGCCGACGGCGCCAACGTCGTGCAGTGGAGCGACAACAACGGCACCAACCAGCAGTTCCGCGTCGTCGACAGCGACGCCAACCATATCCGCCTGATCAACCGCAACAGCGGCAAAGCCCTCGAAACCTGGGAATGGTCCACCGCCGACGGCGGCCGCGTCTCCCAGTACACCGACCTCAACGGCGCCAACCAGCAGTGGCAACTCGTGAAGATCGGCGGCACCGACCCGGTGCCCGGCGACGCCAAGCAGATGGAGAAGCTGAACCGCGGCCTGATCAGCGTGCGCTCCGGCAACGGCAACCTGGTCTCCTGGCGCCTGCTGGGCACCGAGTCCCGCGACACCACGTTCAACGTCTACCGGGGTGGCACCCGGATCGCCGGCGTCACCGACTCCACCAACTACCTGGACCAGGGTGCCGCGGCCGACGCCTCGTACACGGTGCGCGCCGTGGTGGGCGGCACCGAGCAGGCGGACTCGGAGACCTCGCTGCGCTTCGGCAACGGCTACCTGGACGTGCCGATCAGCCCGCCCAGCGGCAATCACACGGCCAGCGACGCGAGCACCGGCGACCTGGACGGCGACGGCAGGCTGGACCTGGTGCTCAAGTGGGAGCCCAACGACGCCAAGGACAACTCCCAGTCGGGGACCACCAGCCCGGTCTACATCGACGGGATCAAACTCGACGGCACCCGGCTGTGGCGGATCAACCTGGGCCGCAACATCCGCGCCGGCGCCCACTACACCCAGTTCCAGGTGTACGACTACGACGGCGACGGCCGGGCCGAGGTGGCGATGAAGACCGCCGACGGCACGGTCGACGGCCGCGGCACCACCATCGGCAACGCCGGCGCCAACCACGTCAACTCCTCCGGATACATCCTGGCCGGTCCCGAGTACCTGACGATGTTCAACGGCCAGACCGGCGCGGCGATGTCGACCGTCAACTACGAGCCGCCGCGCGGCACCGTCTCCTCCTGGGGCGACAACTACGGCAACCGGGTGGACCGGTTCCTGGCGGGCACCGCCTACCTGGACGGCCGGCGGCCGAGCCTGATCATGGCGCGCGGCTACTACACCCGATCGGTCGTCGTCGCCTGGGACTTCCGCAACGGCTCACTGACCCGCCGCTGGACGTTCGACTCCAACTCCTCGGGCAACGGCGGCTACGCCGGGCAGGGCAACCACAGCCTGTCCATCGCCGACGTGGACGCCGACGGCAGACAGGAGATCATCTACGGCTCGGCCACGATCGACGACAACGGCGTCGGCATGTACCGCACCGGCTTCGGGCACGGCGACGCGTTGCACGTGGGCGACCTGATCCCGAGCCGGTCGGGCCTGGAGGTGTTCACCATCCACGAGGCGGGTGACCAGCCCGCGGCCGACGTGCACGACGCCCGTACCGGGCAGGTCATCTGGCAGCGTCCGGGCAACGGCGGCGTGGAGGGACCCGGCCGCGGCGTGGCCGCCGACATCTACGCGGGCAGCCCGGGAGCGGAGTTCTGGGGCGCGGGAACCAACATGGGCAACCTGTACAACTCCTCCGGGGCCTCGGTCGGCCGCACCCCCTCCTCGGCCAATTTCCTCGCCTGGTGGGACGGCGACCCGGTCCGCGAGCTGGTGGACGCCACCCGCATCGACAAGTACGGCACCGGCGGGGACACCCGGCTGCTGACCGCCTCCGGGGTGCACTCCAACAACGGCACCAAGTCCACCCCGTCCCTCTCGGGCGACCTGCTCGGCGACTGGCGCGAGGAGGTCATCTGGCCCACCTCGAACAACACCGCGCTGCGGATCTACAGCACGCCGATCACGACCACCACCAAGATCCACACCCTGCTGCACGACCCGCAGTACCGGGTCGCCCTGGCCTGGCAGAACACCGCCTACAACCAGCCACCGCACCCGGGCTTCTTCATCGGCGACGGCATGCCCACCCCGCCGCAGCCGAACATCTACCTGCCCTGATCCTTCGCCCTTTCGGACCCCGACTCCGTGGCCCGGCCCCGGCACCGCCTGACACCGCGGACCGGGCCACGGACCGATGGGCGGGTGCCCGCGTCCGCGGCCACCCGCCCATCGCCGCTCCACTCGAGATCACCGGCCATTGACGTGGCAGTGGACCGCTGTCCTGCAACGCCACTCGCCACCCCACAGATCGACCGCGCCACGCACGGCATCCCTACTCGAAGAGGGACGGGTCTCCGGTGCCCCGGCGGAGGATCTCGGGCTCGTCCTGCGAGAGATCGACGACCGTTGTCGGGACGGCGCCGCACTCGCCGGAGTCGATGACGGCGTCCACCGCGTGGTCGAGCCTCTCCTTGATGTCCCAGCCCAGTGTCAGGGGCTCGGTCTCGTCGGGCAGCAGCAGCGTGCTCGACACCAGCGGTTCGCCGAGCTCGGCCAGCAGCGCCTGCACGACGACGTGATCGGGGATCCGGACGCCGACCGTCTTCTTCTTGGGGTGCAGCAGCCGCCGCGGCACCTCCTTGGTGGCGGGCAGGATGAACGTGTAACCACCGGGGGTCGCCGCCTTGACCGAGCGGAACAGCGCGTTGCTCACATGCACGAACTGACCGAACTGCGCGAAGTCCCTGCAGACCAGGGTGAAGTGATGGTCACTTCCGAGGTCGCGGATCTCTCTGATCCGGTCGATGCCCTCCTTGTTGCCCAGCCGGCAACCCAGCGCGTAGCCCGAGTCCGTCGGGTACGCGATCAGCCCGTCGGCACGCAGAAGATCGACCACCTGCCCGATGAGCCGGGGCTGGGGACTGCTCGGATGCACATCAAAGTATTTCGCCACCCCCTGAGCTTAGAAGCAGGAAACCGCCCCGTACGACACACGGGCCCCCGAACATGACACGCGTGCCTCCGGGAACGGCCCGAGGCCGGTCGCCCGCCGAGGCGGTGTCGGGCCCGGCGGCACCGTGGCGCCCCGGCCAGGCCGGTCGTCCTCATCCGATCCTCGTACGGACGCTCAGGTGAAGCGCCGGTAGGTGATGGGGTGCGCCCCGGCCACCGCCTGGATCTTGACGTGGTCTCCCGGCTTCGGGGCGGCGATCATCATACCGTCGCCCAGGTAGACGCCGCAGTGGCTCGCCGGATATCCGAAGAAGACGATGTCGCCCGGCTGCGGCGGGCCGGTGATCGGCTTGCCGCTCGCCTGGTATCCGGCGGCGGTGTTGTCTCCGATCCTGATTCCCGCCTCGTTCAGCGAGACGTGCACCAGGCCGCTGCAGTCGAACGCGTCGGGGCCGTCCGCGCCCCAGACGTAGGGCTTGCCGATGTGGCTCCTCGCGGCGGCCACGATGTCGGCTCCGCTGCCGTCGCCGGTCACCGTGAACGGGATCGCCCGGCCTCCTCCGCCGCCACCGCCCGAGCCGCCCTCGTGGTTCCCCGACGACGATCCCCCGCCACCCTGTCCGCCACCGCTGCCGCCTTGTGAGCCGGGTTCCGTACCGGCGAGCGTGGTGGTGCGGGGCTCGTCCTCCCGGGCCACCGGCACCCATGGGGTGACGCGTCCGGGGCCGGGGACGAAACTCTGGTCTCCCGCGGCCGGGATGGCGGAGAACACCGTGGCGTCGCCGAGATGCTTGTCGATCTCGCGCCGCGCGGTGGACAGCGCGGTCTCGGCCGAGTCGACGTGTCCCCGCACGAGGAACACCGCCCTCTCGACCTCCTCGCCGATGCCCGGTTCGAGCTGCTCCGGAGTGGCGTGCGGGTTGCGACGCCGGTATTCCGCCACCCGGGCCAGCAGGTCGTCGCAGACGCGCTCGGTGTTCGTCCTCGCCGTCTCGACGGCGCCGGCGGCGGCCTCCAGGGAGGTCGCGCAGTCGCCCATCGTGTCCCGCAGGGAGGTGCCCGCACTGCTGTAGCGCCGCATGTACGCCACGAAGGCGTCGGCGGAGGCGCCCTTCCAGGCGGTGTCCACCTGGTCGACCGCCTTCTTCAGGAACGTGAACGGCTCGGCGGACGAGCCGGCCGCCCCACGCCAGCGGGTGGCGATCGCCCGGATCGCGGCGGGATCCCCGTCCGTCCTCTTCACCAGCGCGGCCAGGACCTGCCCTCCGGGCAGCGCCGCCACGGCGTTCATGTCGGTCATAGGACAGGAAGGTGGTTACCGGTGTTCCGCTCGGCCCTGGTCACGTTCTCCTCGATGGTGTCGAGAGCACGCTCGACGCCGTCAAGGCGGCTCTTCACCGTGCCCAGCTCCCGGTCGGCGTACCCTTCGACCCTGCCGATCGCGTCGGCGAGCTCCTGGGCACCCGCCAGGGTCCCGAAGATCGAGGAACTCGTGCCGCCCTTGGCCGGGAAGTCGTCGCCGACGCCGGCGAGTCTTCCCCCCTGGGTGTTCACCGTGACGCGCAGCTTGGCCAGCGCCTCACGGTTCAGGTCGAATCTTCCCACCGGAGCCGGCTCCCCTCCGCGGTCGCCGGGAGACCGGCTGCCCGGACGACGATCTGGCTCGTTGGCCGGTTGCCTGCCCACCGTCCGGCCATGTCCACCAAGAGGCGATCCTATCCGCCCGACAACGATCATCGCAGCACAGAAGCACACCCGTCATCTCGGGTCGCCGCCCGCGACGCGAACGCCCCGGACACCCGCCGGAAAAGGCGCGGGCGTCCGGGGCTTCGGAGCGGGTCAGACCTGCCGGGCGATGCCCTTCTCGACCGCCTCGATGATCCGGGGCCGCAGCTCGGAGCAGCTGATGATCGCGTCCACCGAGCCGACGTCGACCGCCCGCTGGATGCTGTGCACGCGGTCGAACTCGGTGGCCACCTCGGTCAGCTTCTCGGCCCGCACCGACGAGCGCAGCTCGGCCAGCTCGGCGGCGAGCGCGGCCCGGGTGGCGGCCGGCGCCTCCGCGACGCGGGCGGCGAGCGCGAGCACCCTGGGGTCGTTGCCGGTCCGCTTGTCGACGTCTCGCGCGAAGACCACCGCGGCGGCCGGGGCGCCGCCGAGCACCGAGGCGAACGAGCCCTCGACGGCGAGCACGGTCAGGTTCGGGTTGAGCGCCTTGGAGAACACCACGAAGGCGCCGCCGTGATAGCGCGAGATCACGCAGAACACGATCGGGCCCTTGAAGTTCACCACCGCGCGGCCGATCTCCGCGCCGTACTCCAGCTGCAGCTTGCGCATCGACTCGGGGGAGCCGTCGAACCCCGACAGGTTGGCCAGCACGACCAGCGGACGGTTCCCGCTCGCGGCGTTGATGGCCCGGGCGGTCTTCTTGGACGACCGGGGGAACAGGGTGCCCGCGGTGTAGGTGTCCGGGCCGTCGGTGGGCGGGAATCCGCGGCGCGGCACGGACCGCGACTCGATGCCCAGCAGGCACACCGGCCGGCCACCGAGGTGGACGTCCCAGACCGCGGCGGTGTCGGCGTCGGCCATGCCCGCCCACCGCTCCAGCACGGGGTGGTCCTGGTCGGACAGCGCGCGCATGACCGTGCGGATGTCGAACGGCTTCTTGCGGTCCGGGTTGGACTCGGCGGAGAAGATCTGACCCACCGTCGTGAAGTCGCTGTCCGGTACGGCGTGCGGGAACGTCGACACGTCGCGGTCCACCGGGTCGCCGGTGATCGCCTTGCGCGGCCCGCTCTCCCCCGGCGCGACGTAGCTGTGGTCGTAGTGCGACATCAGGATCTCCCGCGCGCCGCGGATGTCCGGCGCCCAGTACTGTGCCTGGCCGTTCGGGCCCATGATCCGGTCGTAGCCGCCGATGCCGTGGTTGTCCTCGGCCGACACGCCGCCGGAGAAGTCGAGCGACTGCTTGCCGGTCAGCACCATCGCGGAGTCCGGCGTCATCACCAGGATGCCCTTGGTGTGCATGAGCATCGTGGCCTCGGCGTTCCAGTACGGCTGGGCGCCGACGTTGATGCCCGCGACCACGATGTTGATCTCACCGCCGTCCTGGGTGAAGGTCACGATCCGCTTCAGCGCGGCCGCCACCCAGTCCATGTTCTCGGTGCCGGACGACATCGAGATCCGGGCGCCCGCGGAGAGCGCGAACCACTCCAGCGGCACCCGCATCCGCTCGGCGAGGTCGAGCGCGGCGATCACCCGTGCGCACTCGGGCTCCGACAGCGCGCCGAGTGCCTTCGTCGGGTCGCCCAGCAGCACGACGCGGGTCATGCCCTCCGGGTGGCGCGGCGTGGGCGTGCTGACGACACCCGCGACGAGCGCGGCGCCGTTGCGGCCCTTGGGCCGGTTCACCGGCACCAGCCTCGCGTACTCGTCCAGGTCGTACTCGGTGAAGGAGCCGAACGGCCCGGCGAGCATGTCGGTCAGCTCGTACGGGTGGTGCGTGCCGCGGCTGTGCGCGCGCAGCACCTCCTGGCGGTAGTCGTCCAACGGCTCGACGGGCTCGGTCGGCGGCGGCACGATGGACAGCCGCACGCCGGAGCCCACGTCGTAGCCGATCCGGACGGCGATGTCGACGAGCTCGCCGGTGACGCCGTCGCGGCGCCTGCCCAGGAACAACACCTCCTCCAGGCCCGCGCCCGCCGTCGTCGGCAGCACGCGCTTCGCCACGGTGTTCAGGTCGTCCGGCGAGAGGTCGTTCGGCGGCCACACGTAGATGACGATCCGGTTCGTGGCGGAGGTCTTCGCGCCGGGCTTCTTGGCCCGGCGGATCGCGTCGAGGCAGGTGGCGAGCACGTTCTCGGCCGCGGGCAGCGCGACGAGCCCTCCCTCGTCGTCGCGCAGCGGGGTCAGGTCGCGGACCTGCCCCAGGGCGACGAGCCGCTCGTCGGACGGGTTCTGCCGTGCCGAGGCCCGGAAGAGGTAGACCTCCTCGTCGGGCGCGGGCAGCCGGGTGAGGTCGAAGTCGCGCAACCGCTCCAGCTGCATGCGCTCGGCGATGCGCGGGTGCAGGCCGCGCAGCAGCCGCTCCTCCACGAAGCCGTCCGCGGACGGCCGGAAGGTGAAGTGGTGGTGCATCACGGCGCCGCTGTCGCCCGTGACGGTCGCGGCGATGCGGCCGATCCGGTGCGACGGCTGCTGCGCGGCCATGACCTCGCGCAGGCGCGCGGCCATCTCCTCGGGGTCGTCGGGAGCGTCCGGCCAGGTCAGGTAGATGTCGGCCACCAGCTCGCCGGTGCCGGCGAACTCGTCGACCGCCTTGACGGCCTCGGCCAGTGCCAGGAAGTCGACCGCGGTGGCCACGACGCGGCCCGCACCGCTCGTGGTGCGGTGGTCGGCGACGACGAACGTGCAGCCCGCCACCTTGCTCGTCCGGATGCCGCTGAGGGCGCGGTTGCCGTAGTAGCGGCGGATCAGCACCTCGAGCAGCGGCACGGGGTCCACGTCCTCGCGGCCGATCCGCTGGCCGACCAGCCGGACGAGCGGCTCGGAGCTGGCGACCATGGCGGAGATCCGCTCGGCGCGGTCGGGCGAGTCCGGGTGCTGGTCGAGGTGGCGCAGGTGCTTGCGTACGGCCGTGTAGACCTTGGCGCGGGTGCGGCGCAGCAGCGGCTGGACGAACCAGGCGAACACCACGCCGCGCGCCAGGTCCGCGACGGCCGGGAACCTGATCTGGGTGGCGGCGATCAGGTGCTCCAGCACCACGCCGACGGCGACGCGGCCGGCCTGGGCGGGCGGGGCCTCCTTGGCCCACTGGCGCAGCAGGGTCGTCACCACGGCGACGTCGGCGGAGGCGCGCCGCTGGGCGAGGAAGATCCGGAAGACCGCGTCCTCCAGCTGCGGCGTGCGCTCCAGGCCTTCGACACCGTAGCGGGACAGCACGTGCGTGAGCCGCTGCTGGAAGCTCTCCGACAGCCCGGACCGGTCGGGGTCGAGGTACTGCAGGTAGGTGTGGAAGTACTCGCGGGGGCTGTGCACCGAGGAGTCGGGCTTGGACTCCTCACCGGCGGGCCGGTTGCGGCTCAGCTCGCTCAGGTCGGCGAACAGGTGCAGCAGCTCGACCTCACCGGCCGGCTCGTGATCGCCCTTCGCGACGAGTTCGGCGCGCGCGGCGAGGTAACCGGTGAGCAGGCGCTTCTCGTCCTGCGGGTCGATGTCGAACCCCAGCAGGAGGCCGCGCAGGTCCTGCAGGCCGCGCGCGGCCCGCTCCGCCGCGGGCACGTCCACCGGCTCCGGCGGCAGATCCAGCTCGATCTCCCGCGCTTCGGCGACGGGACCTGCCGTGCCGTCGCCCAGCGGCTCCAGGCGGAGCAGGCGGGCGCCCGCCTCCACCTGGCTGCCGACCGAGACCGCGAGCTCCCGCAGGCGTCCGCGGAACGGCGCGCGCAGCACGGTCTCCATCTTCATGCTCTCCACCACGAGCAACGGCGCGCCGGCCTCGACCTCGTCGCCCGGCTGCAGTGGCGTGGCCACCACGAGCGCCGGCACGGGCGAGCGCACGATGCCGCCCTCGTCGCGGCTGATCCGGTGCGTGACGCCGTCGACCTCGACCAGGTGGATCGGACCGTGAGTGCTCGTGACGACCTTGAAGCGGACGCCGTTCACGGTGATCTGGCCGCTGTGCTCGTCGAAGCGCTCGATGTCGACGTCGGCCGTGTGCCGCAGGCCGCCCGCCGAGATGCCGACGCGGAACCGGTGGCCGCCGGTGCGCGCGACCTGGACGCGGTAGCCGACGTCGCGGAGCTTGAGTTCCAGCGCGCGGCCGCTCTCGTGCTGCGACTGCGGGCGGCCGCCGTGCGCGGCGGCCAGGAATCGCTGCCGCGTCACGGTCTCCTCATCCTCGTACGCCTCGACGGCGGCGGCGATCAGCGCGATCGCGGAGTGCCGGTGTGACACGAGGGCGCCCTGGGCGCGCACGCGGTCGATCCAGCCGGTGTCGGCCGAGCCGTCGATCACCTCGGGCTCGTCGAGCAGCATGCGGACGAAGCCCTTGTTCGTCACGCCGCCCTCGATGATGACGGTCGTCTGCGTCATCGCGCGACGCAGGCGGGCCAGTGCCTCGGTGCGGTCACGGCCGTGTGCGATGATCTTGGCGATCATCGAGTCGAAGTCGGCGGGGATCGTGTCGCCCTCGCCGAACCCGGTGTCCACCCGGACGCCGGGACCGCTGGGCAGCGCGAGCCGCGCGATCCTGCCGGGTGAGGGCGCGAAGTCGCGGTCGGGGTCCTCGGCGTTGAGACGCGCCTCGACGGCGTGTCCCCACTCCTCGGGGGCCTCGCCCTCCAGGCTGCCGCCCGCCGCGACGTGCAGCTGGGCCTTCACCAGGTCGACGCCGGTGGTGATCTCGGTGATCGGGTGCTCGACCTGCAGACGCGTGTTGACCTCGAGGAACGCGAACAGCCGCTCGCCGGGGTGGTAGAGGAACTCGACGGTGCCCGCGCCCTTGTAGTCCACCGCGAGCACGAGCCGCTCGGCCGCCGCCTTCAGCTCGGCGACCTGTGTGGCGTCGAGGACCGGGGAGGCGGACTCCTCGATGATCTTCTGGTTGCGCCGCTGCACGGAGCAGTCGCGCACGCCCAGCGCCCACGCGGTGCCCTGACCGTCCGCGATGACCTGTACCTCCACGTGCCGGGCGCCCGTCACCAGGCGTTCCAGGAACACGACGCCGCTGCCGAACGCGCGCGCCGCCTCCTGGCGCGTCAGCTCGTAGGCCAGGGTCAGCTCGTCGGGGCCGGAGATCATCCGGATACCGCGGCCGCCACCGCCCGCGGTCGCCTTCAGCATCAACGGGTAGCCGATCCGCTCCGCCGCCGCCTTCGCCTCCTCCAGCGTCTCCACCGGGCCGCGGCTCCACGGCGCGACGGGCACACCGACCTCTTCGGCGATCAGCTTCGAGCCGATCTTGTCGCCCAGTTTGCGCATCGCCTCGGCGCCCGGGCCGACGAACGTCACGCCGATCTCGGCGCACAGCTCGGCGAACGCCGGGTCCTCGGCCACGAAGCCCCAGCCGACCCAGGCCGCGTCCGCGCCGGTCTCGACCAGGGCCTTTCTGAGGACGGCGTGGTCCAGGTAGGGCCGGTTCGCGGCAGGCCCCAGGTCGTAGGCGATGTCCGCCTCGCGGACGAACGTGGCCGTCCGGTCGGAGTCGGTGTACAGGGCGACGGTCTCGATCCGTGTTCCCGTCTCCGCGGCTAGGTCCTGAACGGCATAGATGAGCCGCATGGCGGCTTCACCGCGGTTGACGATGGCGACACGACTGAACACTGAGCGAACCTTTCGAAGCGGTGAACACGGCGGCCGTCCCCGCCCCGATCGTGGTACATACTCCCGGTCGCCCCCCGCTACCGGAAATGGCGGGGACTGAGCGTCTTTCGCGACCGGAGTTGTGAGGCTCGCACAAACGTACCCGCCGGGATGGCGTGGCATGCGACCGACATGATCCCTGACTCGGACTTCCCGGGTACGCGGCTCAACGGCCGTGCTCTTCGCGGGAGCGGTTCAACGGCAGGTCGGCGGCGCGGGCGAGGACCTGTGCCCGGGTGTGGCCGGCGGCGAGAAAGTGCTCGCCGATCGCCACGCGGAAGGCGGGCACGCTGCGGGCCTCGACCCCTCCGGGGGCGGAGCGGAAGGTGCCGATCGGTTCTCGCGGCCTCGCGCGTGACTCACCGTCGCGCGCGAGGCCCACCGTCGCGGTCGTCGTCGAGGCCGCCCGCGGCGAGGTCCGTCACGAGGTGAGGAGCTCCGCGGCGAGGGCCGAGGCTCGTCGCGTGGTGAGCCGCCCGTCGGCGACCACGACGGCGATCGCGCGTTCCAACCGGTCCGGCACGCTCAGCGGGGCGTCCCAGGCCAGGGCCGGTCCGACGCCCGGGTACTCGGCGACGCGCACGAACCACGGGTCGAGCCCGAGGGTCTGCACGAACAGCAGGCTCCAGTCGTCACAGGTGAGCGCGAGCCAGGGCGAGAGGCCACCGTGCACGGCCCGCTCGCCGGAGGTGCCTTCGGTGAAGACCTCCAGCCCGGTGGAGTCCTTGGGCGCCCGCCAGAAGAACCCCCCGTAGCCGGCGCCGGTCCTGCCCTTGCAGGCCGAGCTCTGGATCGACAACGGCGCGCCGGTCCGGTTGTCCAGCGTGAAGGCGACGTCCAGCGCCCAGGCGCCGGGCAGGACGCGGGTGGTGAGGGTCCGCTCCTCGGAGGCCAGGACGGTGCCGTCCGGTCCGACCCAGTCGAGGCTCTCGGCGAAGCCTCCGGGCACGGGACGCAGGGAGCGCCGCCGCTGGCGCCCGTGGTTGGGCAGGATCCGCGGGCCGGTGCCCGGTACGTAGGTGGAGCCGCCCCAGAAGTTGACCCCGTTGACATCGGAGATCGCCACACTCGCCCCGAAATGATGCACGTGGTCGGCGGGCCGGCTCTCGGTCACGACCGTTCCGCCAAGGGTGCGGACCGGATGCAGGTGGGGGCGCGGCGCGTCCGTCGGCTGCAGGTCGCCCCGCTGGAGGTAGGTCGCGACCTGCCGCGAACCGGCCCTCAGCACCGTCTCAGGCCAGACCGTCTCGGACCGGACCGTCTCGGACCGGACCGTCTCGGACCGGACCGTCTCGGACCGGACCGTCTCGGACCGGACCGTCTTCGGTCCGGTCGCCGCCCGGGAGCCGGGGCCGCCGGGGAAGCCGAGTTCCGAGAGGGTTTTCAGCTCGGCCGCCGCGCGCGCGACCAGACCCTCGATGCCTGGCAGCACCAGCCGGGACGGCTCCGTGCGGAAGCCGTCGACGGGCAGCGGATCGGGAGCGCGCCGGATCTCGTCGAGCAGCCGGGTGAAGCCCCCGGTCCGCTCCAGCGGCACCAGCAGCTCCGCCTCCTCCCTGATGTGCGCCAGGAGGTTGCCGAGCAGATCGACCCGGTCGAAGCCGGTGCGGACACCGTCCACCTCGATCTCGTCGAGGGTGTAGAAGAGCAGGGCGGAGCGCGTCTCGCCGTGCAGGTGCAGGTAGGGCTCGGTCCTGCGGTCGCCGCACAGGCTCACGGTGATCGCGATGACGGTGCCGTCGGCGAGGCGGAGCCGCGCGCTGGAGGTGTCGTCGCAGGAGATCGCGTTGGCCCGGTACAGCTCCAGCTCGACGCCCTCGACCGAGGAGGCCGTGTCGGCCCCCGCGACGGCCAGCGCGGTGGCCGTCGCGTGCGCGAACGGATTGGTGAGCGCGCCGTCCATCACGTCCACACCGTCCAGCCTGCGGTGTCCCGCCCAGGGGGCGCGCGAGTAGTAGGTGAACGGGCGTGTCCAGGATCCGGCGACACCGACGCCCCGGAGCGGTTCGCCCAGCACCCCGGCCGCGGCGGGGACGGCGGCCGAGCCGAGCGACTGGAAGCCCACCTGGCAGGCGAGCCCCGTCTCCGCCACGGCGGCGGAGATCCGCTCGAACTCCTCCACCGACGGCGCGGGCGGTTTTTCCAGCAGCACGTGCGCGCCGGCCCGCAGGGCCGCGACGGCGAGCGGAGCGTGGGTGTGGATCGGCGTCGCGATCACCGCGACCTCCGCGCCGGTCTCGGCGATCAGCGACGGCAGGTCCGCCGAGAACGGTACGTCGAGGCCGGGCGAGGGCGACAGGGTGTCGCATACCCCGGCGAGCTCGGCCCGGCCCGCCGCGGCGAGCCGCCGGACGTTCGCCAGGTGGTTCCTGCCATAGCCGTGCACTCCGGCGACCACCACTCGTACCGGCTTCACGACGCCCACCTCGTCGGCGCCCCGGTCGCCCGCAGCTCCGGCCCGCTGATCTCCACCGGGAAGGGCGGGGCGAGCAGCCCGAGGTCGGTCAGCGCGGCCTCCTCCACCCTCTCCACCATCGCGGGGTGGTGCAGCGCGAGGGCGAGCTGGCCCGACAGCTCGGTGAGCAGGTGCGGGTAGACGGGGACGCCGAAGGCGCGGGCGAGCTCGGCGATCCGCAGGAACGGTGTGATGCCGCCGACCCGCACCAGGTTCGGCTGGACGACGTCGCAGGCGCCCCCGGTCAGCAGGTCGCGGAACCCGTGGACGGTGGCGACGTTCTCGCCGACCGCGATCGGGACGGTGACGCCGCGCCGCAGTTCCACGTGGGCGGACAGGTCGTCGGCGGGCAGCGGCTCCTCGATCCAGAACAGGTCGTAGCGCTCCAGGGCCCGCAGCGCGACGCGGGCCCGGTGCAGATCCCAGCGCTGGTTGGCGTCGACCATCAGCAGCCGGTCGGGGCCGATCACCTCACGGACCGCCGCCACCCGCTCGACGTCCTCGGCCGGCGAGGGGCGCCCGACCTTGATCTTGACCGCGGTGTATCCGGCTGCGACCCATCGCCGGGCCTGCGCCCGGAGTTCCTCCAGCGAGTAGTGGAGGTTGACCCCGCTGCCGTAGACGGGGACGCTCTCGCGCCGCGCGCCGAGGATCTCGACCAGCGCCCGCTCCCCACAGCGCAGGTCCCAGAGCGCGAGATCCACCCCGGCCAGGGCGATCGGGACGATCCCGGCCCGGCCCGCCTCGCCGAGGTGAGCCGACAGCCGGTCCCACACCAGCTCCGGATGCGCCGGCAGGCCGATCACCGCCTCGCGGATGTCGTGCTCCAGCAGTGCCCTGATCGCCTGGGCCCCGATCTGCGGTGTCCACGCCATCCCGGTGCCGCGCCGCCCGTCGTCCAGCGTGATCGTGACGAGCAGCGCGTGGTTGTGGGAGACGTCCGGGCCCCAGGGCCGGCTCAGGGGTACCGACCGTGGCGTGACCGTCAAGTCCTTGATCATGACGCTACCAGGGCGAGCCCCGACTTGATCAGCGCCTCCAGTTCGGCCTCGTGCTCGGGCGCGACGGGCACCAGCGGCGGCCGGACCTCGCCCGCGTCCAGCCCGCGCAGCCGCACCCCGGCCTTGACCAGCGACACCGCGTAGCCCGGAACCCTGGAACGCAGCCGCACCAGCGGCGCGTAGAACTCGGTGATCAGCCGCTCGTCGCCGTTCAGGTAGGCGTTGGCGATCTCGGGGGCGAAGCAGAACACCGCGCTGGAGTACAGGCCGACACCGAGCGCCCGGTAGGCGGGCTGGGTGAGCTCCGCGGTCGGCAACCCGTTGAAGAACAGGAAGTCCGGGTGGGTCTCCCGGACGGCCAGCACGATCCGCTGCATCCGGTCGATGTCGCCGAGGCCGTCCTTCAGCCCGATGACACCGGGGATCGCGGCCAGCTCGACCGCCGCCTCCGGTTCGAGCGCGATCGGCCCGCGCTGGTAGATGATCACCGGGAGTTCGGCGGCGATCGCCCGTACGTAGGCGGGGAAGCCGGGCCCCTGGACGAGGTAGGGCGGCATGAGCAGCAGCCCGTCGGCGCCCGCCTCCCTGGCGGCCCGCGCCTGGGCGAGTGCCGCGCCGATCGGCCCGCCCGCTCCGGCGAACACCGGGACGGCCCCGGCCGCCTCCACCGTCACCCGGACGACCTCGGCGTGCTCGGCCTGCGACAGCGCGGTGAACTCGCCTGTCCCGCAGGCGGCGAACACGCCGCCCGGCCGGTGCTCAAGGCCTCGCCGGACGTGGTCGGCCAGCACGCCGGGCGCGAGGTCGCCGTCCGGGCCGAAGGGGGTGACGGGGAAGAAGAGGACACCGTCGAGATTCATGATCAGGGTCTCTTTCTGGAGAGTCAGGAGAGTTCGGTGCGCCAGCCGCGCTTGGCGGTCCAGCCGAGCAGCCGCTCGGCCTTGGCGGAGGAGAAGGCGGGGGCGGTGCCGGTCAGATGGGCGGCGAACGTCTTCGTCTCCGGCATGACGGCCGGCAGCAGCTCGGCCAGCGGCTCGCGCGCCAGGGCGTCGCCGGCGCCCGCGAAGAAGACCTCGCCGTTCGTCTCCAGCAGGGGGAGCCTGGTGAGCAGTGTGTCGACGAAGTCGCCGGCGTCGCGGGCGTCGAGGTAGTTGAACAGCGAGGCTCCGCCTATCTCGGGCCGGTTCAGCCGCTCGGTGATCGTGTGCCCGGACTGGGTGGGCGCGCCCTCCCACTCCTCGGGCGCGACGACGAAACAGGGGCGGAACGCGGCCATCCGGGTGGTCTCGGTGGTGCGGGCGAAGGTCCGTACGGTCTGCTCGGCCACGACCTTCGACAGGTTGTAGGCGTTCCAGGGCTCCGTCGGGTGGTCCTCGTCGAGCGGCAGGTAGGCGGGGGTCCATCCGCCCGGCGCGCCGTATCCGATCACCGTGGGGCTGCTGGCCACCACGAGCTTCTCCACCCCGAGGGCGACCGAGGCCGTGCAGACGTTGAAGGCGAGCTGGGTGTTGACGCGGAACGTGGTGGGCTCGGAACGGCTGAACGGCACCGCGATGGCCGCCAGGTGGACCACCGCCTGCGGCCGGAACCGTGCGATCACCGAGTGGGTCTCCCCCAGGTCGGTGAGATCCGCGGGAAGGGCCGAGGCGGCCTCTCGCGGGGTGCCCGGCGCGCTGTCCACGCCGATCACCTCATGTCCGGCCGCCGCGAGCGAGGTGACCACGCTGCGGCCGAGCCGGCCCGCGCTACCGGTGACGAGCACTCTGCTCACCGTGTGGACTCCTTCTGAAGACTGCAATCAGTTGCAGTAAACAATCGCGTCAGGCGAGACAATACGTCAAGTGAGCGGGGTCAATCGCCCGCAACCGGTCTCAGGATGGTTAGCTGATCTGCAAACGATTGCGTTAGGGTGTGCGCATGTCAGTGACCATTCGGGACGTCGCCCACGCCTCAGGTGTTCACGTGTCGACGGTCTCCCGAACCTTCTCGGCACCTCATCTGGTGAACGCCGAGACCCGGACCCGGGTGCTCGCGGCGGCCGAGAAGCTCGACTATCGGCCCAACCGGGCGGCCCGCTCCCTCAAGACGGGCCGCACCAACAACATCGGGCTGATCGTGGCCGATCTGGCCAATCCGTTCTTCCCTCCGCTGATCAAGGCCGCGCAGGCCGCCGCCCGCCGCCAGGACTACCACCTGTTCGTGGCCGACACCGGCGAGGACCCCACCGAGGAGGAGAACCTCGTCCTGGCCTTCTCCAAGCAGGTCGACGGCATCGTGCTGTGCAGCCCGCGCCTGTCGAACAAGGCTCTGGAGAAGCTCTCGGAACGTGTCTCGTTCGTGCTGGTCAACCGGCGTATCCGCGGGCTGACCACGGTCGTGATGGACGTCGCCCACGGCGCCCGCGTCGCGATGGAGCACCTCGTGCGACTCGGCCACCGGCGCGTCGCCCTGGTGACGGGCCCGGCCGGATCGTGGACCAGCGGGGAGATCCGCAAGGCCGTCGCGGAGATCCCCGGTCTCGACACGGTCGTCATCGGCCCCAACTCCCCCACCGAGGAGGGCGGCATCGCCGCCGCGGCCAAGGTGGCCGAGGCCGGGGTGACCGGCGTGCTCGCCTACAACGACCTCGTCGCCATCGGCCTCATCGGAGGACTGGAGGTCCTCGGCGTCGACGTGCCGGGCGACGTCAGCGTGATCGGCTTCGACGACAGCATCACCGGGCGGCTGCACCGCCCCAAACTCACCACGGTCGCGATGCCCGCGAGCGACGCCGGCCGGATGGCGGTCGACCTCCTCATCCAGTCGATGAGCGCCACGACCGTCCTGGAGACTCACCTGGTGGTCCGCGAGTCCACCGCACCTCCCAGACAGACCCCGTGAACTTCCCGAAGGCAGCCGGGCGGGCAGCGCGCCCGCCCCACCGGCCGATCGGCTGAGACGGGCGCCGCCCTCGGCGACCACACCTCCGAAGGAAGGCGCGTCCGCCCGCAGGGGTGACTCCCCGGCCGATGAGACCCGGGCCACCGCAGGCACCCGGCCCGGCGCCCCTGCCGGAAACGGGTGCGCCGGGGGCCGCCCGCACGGCGTTGACCAGGCGTTTTCCGCTCGCCGCGACGGGGGCACGCGTATGCCCACAACTGCAATCGGTTGTACAAACTCGTCTCCGTGCGAGATTTTTCCATTCGGAACCCGACAGGGAATACCTCGTCTGACCTGCGGTAATACTAAAAGCTAACGTTACGATTCGTGATCCAGCTCACTGCAAAGGGTTGACGTATTAGTTCGTGACGCTATAGGAAAAGCGCATCCCATTCACCAACTCCCCGAAGGGCCAGTGATGACGCTGAGTCCCGCACCGGCGGGGACGGCCGAGATACCGGTCGCACCCCGGGAAAAGGCGGGTGCCCCCCGCCCAGGGCGTCTCAAGAGCTCCCGCGGCCGATCGCAGGCGCTGGCCGCCTATCTGTTCCTGGCCCCTTGGTTCATCGGCCTGTTCGCGATCACGCTCGGTCCGATGATCGCCTCGCTCTACCTGTCGTTCACCGACTACAGCCTGCTGAGCGAAGCCCACTGGGTGGGCCTGGACAACTACGAGAAGATGTTCGTCCAGGACGACCGATTCATGGCCTCGCTGCAGGTGACGACCACCTATGTGGTGGTCTCCGTCCCGCTGCAGCTCGCCTTCGCCCTGGCACTCGCGCTCGTGCTGGACAGGGGCCTGCGCGGCCTGCCGTTCTACCGCTCGATCTTCTACCTGCCGTCGCTGCTCGGGGGCAGCGTGGCGATCTCGATTCTCTGGCGGAAGATCTTCGGGACCGACGGCATCGTCAACTCGTTCCTCGGCCTGTTCGGCTACGAGGGCCACGGCTGGGTGACCAGCCCCGACACCGCGCTGTGGACGCTGATCATCCTGCACGTCTGGACGTTCGGCGCCCCGATGGTCATCTTCCTGGCCGGGCTCCGCCAGATCCCGCAGAGCCTGTACGAGGCGGCCGCGGTCGACGGCGCCGGCAGGTGGCGGAAGTTCCGCTCGATCACCCTGCCGCTGCTCACCCCGATCATCTTCTTCAACCTGGTGCTGGAGGTGATCAAGTCGTTCCAGTCCTTCACCCAGTCGTTCATCGTGAGCGGCGGCAACGGCGGACCGGTCGACTCGACCCTGTTCTACACGCTCTACCTCTACATCAAGGGCTTCAAGAACTACGAAATGGGTTACGCGGCCGGCATGGCCTGGGTGCTGCTGCTCATCATCGCCGCGCTGACCGCCGTCAACTTCCTCATGTCTCGATTCTGGGTTTTCTATGGCGACGACAAGTAAGCGCGTACCGGCCCTCTTCCGGCCCGCCCCGCGCCTGGTCAGGCACCTGCTGCTCATCGCCGCCGGGCTGCTCATGCTCTATCCGCTGCTCTGGATGGTCTCCAGCTCGTTCAAGCCCGAGGAGCTGATCTTCCGGGAGCCGGGGCTGATGCCGACCGCGGTGACGGCCGAGAACTACACCGAGGGCTGGGGCGCGCTCAAGCACTCCTTCGGCTACTACCTGTGGAACTCGGCGGTCCTCACCGCCCTGGCGGTGATCGGCAACCTGGCCGCCTGCTCGCTCGCGGCCTACGCCTTCGCCCGGCTGGAGTTCCCGCTGAAGAAGATGTGGTTCGCGATCATGCTCGGCTCGATCATGCTGCCGCACCACGTCACGGTCGTCCCGCAGTACATCGTGTTCGCCAAGATCGACTGGATCAACACGATCTGGCCGATCGTCGCGCCGAAGTTCCTCGCGACCGACGCGTTCTTCATCTTCCTGATGGTGCAGTTCATCCGCACCCTTCCCCGGGAGCTGGACGAGGCGGCGGCGATCGACGGCGCGGGCCAGTGGCGCACGTTCACCCGGGTGATCATGCCGTTGTGCGTCCCGGCGCTCGCGACCACCGCGATCTTCACCTTCATCTGGACGTGGAACGACTTCTTCACCCAGAACCTCTACCTGACCAACTCCGACAACCTCACCGTTCCCGTCGCGCTCCGGCAGTTCATGGACTCCAGCGGCGAGTCCTCCTGGGGGCCGCTGTTCGCGATGTCGATCATCTCGCTCGGCCCGATCTTCGGATTCTTCCTGGCGGGCCAGAAGTATCTCATCCGCGGTATGGCGACCACCGGTCTCAAATAACCCTCCCCATCCCCCACCCCCCGGAGGTATCCCGATGAAGCGCATCCTGGCGGCCACCGCCATCACCCTGCTCGCCGTGTCGGCAACCGCCTGCGGCAGCGACGACAGCGGTGATTCCGGCGGGAAGACGAAGGTCGTCTTCTCGTACTGGGGCAGCGACGCCCGGCAGAAGCTGACCGAGTCGGCCATCGCCGCTTTCGAGAAGAAGAACCCGACGATCGACATCGAAGGCGACTTCTCCGACTGGGACAGCTACTACGAGAAACTGGCCACCAAGACCGCGGCCGGCGACGCCCCCGACGTCATGTCCATCGAGATCCGCGGCCTCGCCGAGTACGCGGGCCGCGCCACCCTCGCCGACCTCACCGGCAAGCTGAACACCGCCGACCTCGACCAGGAGGTGCTCAAGGCCGGTCAGATCGACGGCAAGCAGTACGCCGTCCCCACCGGCGTCAACACCTTCCCGATCATCGTCAACAGGGCGACGGTGGAGAAGGCGGGCGAGAAGGTCCCCGACGACACGACCTGGACCTGGGACGACTACATCTCGATCTCCCAGAAGGTGACCGAGAAGGGCGACGGCAAGATCTGGGGCACCGAGTGGAACGTGAACCCCGCCTTCCTGCAGCTGTTCGCCGCCCAGCGCGGGGAGCAGTTCTACAAGGACGGCAAGATCGGCATGTCGGAGCAGACCATCAAGGACTGGTGGGCCCTGCTGCAGAAGATCGTCTCCACCAAGGCCGGTCCCGGCGCCGCCCAGATGCTGGAGACCGGCACCAAGGTCGACCAGGCACTGCTCGCCACGAACGCGAGCGCGTTCGGCAGCTGGTGGAGCAACCAGCTCACCGCGCTGAACAAGGGCTCCGGCCAGGAACTCGACCTGCTGCGGATGCCCAAGGCCGAGGGCGCGACCACCGCCGGCATGTTCCTGCAGCCGGCGATGTACTACACGATCTCGTCGAAGACCGAGCAGGCCGAGGCCGCGCAGAAGTTCGTCGAATTCCTCGTCAACGACCCCGAGGCCGGCGCCATCCTGCTCAGTGACCGCGGCCTGCCGACCAACGCCAAGGTCGTCGACGCCGTCAAGGACAAGCTCACCCCGACCGACCAGAAGGTGCTCGCCTTCATCGACTCGATCAGGAGTGAGCTGAGCCCGATCGTGATCCCGCCGAAGGGCGCGATGGAGATGGAGGACATCCTCAAGCGCGCCAGCGACTCGGTGCTGTTCGGCAAGGCCTCCGCGGACGACGCGGTGAAGTCCTTCCTCAACGAGGCCAACGCCGCCATCTCCCAGTGACCGGCCTCCCCTGACGTGTGCCGTACGGCTCGCGCCGAGCCGTACGGCACACCTGCCACTTTCCCGTCCCCTGATGGAGTTCCTGATGCGATACGCCTTCGTCGGACTCGGCCACCGGGTGCAGCTGTACATCGACGCGCTGCTCGGCGAGTGGGGCGACACCGGCGAGATCGCCGCCCTCTGCGACGTCAACCGGACCCGGATCGGCTACTACCTCGACCGGATCGGACGCGACGTCCCGAGCTTCGCACCGCACGAGTTCGGCAAGTTGCTCCAGCTCGCCGACGCCGTCGTGGTCGCCACCGTCGACGCCGCCCACGCCCGTTACGTCGTCGCCGCGCTGGAGGCGGGCAAGGACGTCATCGTGGAGAAGCCGCTGTGCACCACCGCCGAGGACTGCGCGGCCATCGTCGAGGCCGCCGAGCGCAGCACCGGCCGGCTCGTCGTCACCTTCAACTACCGCTACTCGCCGCGCAACAGCGCCGTCCGCCGGCTGATCGCCGACGGAGCGATCGGCGACGTCGCCTCCGTGCACTTCGAGTGGGTGCTCGACACCATCCACGGAGCCGACTACTTCCGCCGCTGGCACCGCGACAGGTCCAGCTCAGGCGGGCTGCTGGTGCACAAGTCCACCCACCACTTCGACCTGGTCAACTGGTGGCTGGCCGACACCGCCCGCTCCGTCTACGCCCGGTCGGCGCTGCGCTTCTACGGAGCCGCCAACGCCCGCGCCCGTGGCCTGCGCGACCGGCCACAACGCGCTCACGGCGCACCGGAACTCGGCACCGACCCCTACCTCCTCGACATCTCCGCCGATCCCCGGCTCAAGCGCCTGTACCTGGACGCAGAGCACGAGGACGGCTACATCCGCGACCAGGACGTGTTCGGCGAGGGCGTGAGCATCGACGACAACATGGCCGTCCTCGTCGGCTACTCGCGCGGGGCGACGCTCACCTACTCACTCAACGCCCACGGCCCCTTCGAGGGCTACCGGGTGGCCTTCAACGGCACCGCGGGACGGCTGGAGCTGGAGGTCGTCGAACGCGCCTGGACCCCGCCGCGCGCCGCGATCGACCCGACCGCCGCCGACAAGGCCCACGCCCCCGGCGCCTTCGAACGGCTCGTCCTGCACCGGCACTGGAGCGAACCGGAGGAGGTCGCCATCCCCTCGGGCGCGGGCGGCCACGGCGGCGGCGACGCCCTCATGCTGAACGACGTCTTCCGCGGCGCGGGCGAGGATCCGCTGGGCCGCCAGGCGGGGCACCTCGCGGGCGTCGCCGGCGTGATGGTCGGGATCTCGGCGAACCTCTCCGCCGCGACCGGCGCCCCCGTTCTCCTCGACGAGGACGGCACCCGGCTCGCGAGCTGACCCGGTAGAACCAGGCGCGCCGTCGAAGCGAGCGGATCGCCCGGGGACGCGGAGTCGTTCACGTCAGGTTTGCAGGGCGGAGCCTAACTTCGCTCCCATGCGAAAGACTCTTCCAGCGATCACGGCCGTCTTGATGGCGGCGACCCTGGCGGCGTGCGGCGCCGGTCCCGGTGGCCCGCGACCGCCGCGGGCCACCGAGTCCGGCGCCACCCGGTGCGACCACCGGCTGGAGGTGGCGTTCGGCGCGTGGGCCGACGCGGGGTTCAGCGGATCGATCGCGATCCTCGAAGGCGGCAGGGCCACCTGCCTCGCCGCCTACGGCACGGCGGACGACGCCACGGGAAGGCCGAACACTCCGCAGACGGTGTTCAGCATCGGATCGGTCACCAAGGCGTTCACCGCGGCGGCGGTGTTCGCCCTGGTCGAGGAGGGAAGGCTCGCGCTCGACGACCGGGCGGGGAAGATCCTTCCCGAGCTGGGCGGCGCCGCGGCCAAGGCGACGGTGAGGCAGTTGCTGCTGCACACCGGCGGGCTCAACGGCTCACACGGTCACGGTGACTACGAGCCGCTCGACCGGGACGCCGCAGTGGCGGCGATCGGCGCGTTGAAACCGGCCTTCAAGCCCGGCCGCGGCTACCTGTACTCCAACGCCGGCTACACCTTGCTCGCGCTCATCGTCGAGAAGGCGTCGGGCAGGAGTTTTCGCGCCTACCTGGCCGAGAGGGTCCTGCGACTGCCCGACGGCCGGGTCGCGGGAGGATTCTGGGAGGGCGAGCCGGCCGTGACGGGGCCTCGGGCCGTCGGGCGGCTCGACAACGGCACGATCGGCCGCTCAGGCGGCTTCGCCGGGCCGTACTGGGCGGTGGAGGGCAACGGCGGCCTCGCGATGACCATGCGGGATCTGGCGACCTGGACGCACGCGCTGTTCACCGGAGGGCTGCTCTCCCGCGAATCGGCCGAGATCATCGGCAGGCCGGGGCACGATCTGAGCGGCGGCAGGTCCGAGACCCCGGGGTGGGTGGCGTTCGACGGGTCGCTGTTCGGCGAGCCGTTCCTGAGCACCGCGGGGGGCGGCGGCGACGTCGGCCACAACACCGCCGTCGCGTGGATCCCCGGGCAGGAGCGGGTGGTCGCGATATCGGCGAACAAACCGGAGGTGAGCGCCGAGGACCTGCTGCGGGTGGTGGGGCCGGCGCTGCTCACCGGCGGCCCGCTGCCCACCCCCACCGCGGCGGCCCGCGGCGTCGGCGATCTCGCCGCTATCGTCGGGTCGTACGAACTGAAGACGGGAGGCTCCCTCGACGTGAGCACCTCCGACGGCGGGCTGACGGTCTCGGCCACCGGCCCCGACGCGGTCGCGGCGCTGTTCCCGCCCCGCGATCCCACCGCGGGCGATCCGCGCGGGCACGACGAGCGCGTGCTGGCGCTGCTGGCCGGTAAGACGCAGGAGGGCCGCAAGGAACGCGCGTCCCTTGAGGCCGCCTTCGGGCCCCTCGGCGCCGTCACACCTGCCGGCACGGTGACCGGCGGCGGCCAGGTGCGCACCTACGTCACCCTCACCGCCGGAACGCGACCGGTCCTCGGCTGGTACTCCGTCAACGAACAGGGGGGTATCGAGGCGGCCGAGGTTCCCACGAAGGCCCCGGAACTGACCTTCGTCGCCTCCGGAGACGGCCGCTACCGTCCCAACGACCCGGCCGGCACCGGGCCGCGGGTGAGCCTCTCCTTCAGGGACCGGCAGCTGCTCGTCTCCCGGGCGGACGGGACGACGTCCGCACGACGGACCGACTGACGCGCCGTGCGTATCCTCCTCGTCGAGGACGACCCCGATCTGGCCGAGGTGGTCGCCCTCGGCCTGCGCAACGAGTCGTACGCGGTCGACCTGGCGGCGACCTACCGTGAGGCGGAGGAGGCGCTGCGGACCACGGCCTACGACGTGGCCTGCTTCGACCTCTCGCTGCCCGACGGCGACGGGCTCGACCTGGTGCGCCGGCTCGCCGGCGATCCCGACCTGCACCGGCCCCGGCGCACGCTCGTGCTGACCGCCCGCGACGCCGTCGCCGACCGGGTGGCCGGGCTGGACGCCGGCGCCGACGACTATCTCGTCAAGCCGTTCCACTTCACCGAGCTCGTCGCCCGGTTGCGGGCGCTGGGCCGGCGCGCCGACGAGCACGGATCGATCCTGCGGGTGGGCGAGCTCACCCTCGACCTCACCGCTCACCGGGTCTGGCGGTCCGGCGTCGAACTCGATCTCACCTCGCGCGAGTACGCGCTGCTGCGCTATTTCATGCACCATCCCGGCGTGACGCTCTCGGCCGAGGACCTGCTGGAGCACGTGTGGGACGCCCACGCCAACCCCTTCACCGCCTCGGTGCGGGTCATCCTCAGCCGACTGCGCAGGAAGCTCGGCGAGCCCGCCCTGATCTTCACGATCACCAATGTCGGCTACCGGCTGAAGAGGCCCCCCTCATGATCCGTCCCTGGCGGTCACTGCGCGCGCGCCTCGCCGTGCTCGGATTCCTCGCGATCTACCTCCCGGTTCTGCTGCTGTTCGGCGTGATCCTCGTGACCGACACCGAGACGACCTTCCAGACGCTCGACGGCGCGACAAGCGTCCGGAGCACCTCGGTGCACCGGTCCGCGTGGGTCAGTTGGACCATCCTCGCGCTCGCCCCGGCCGCCGCCGCGCTGGCCTGGTGGTGGGCGGGCCGGGCGACGGCCCCGATCGAGCGGGTCCGCGCGGCGGCCGACGACATCGGCGGAACGGACCTGAGCCGGCGTATCGCCCTGGAACGCGGGCCGGCCGAGGTGATGGCCCTGGCCGCCGCCTTCGACGCCATGCTCGACCGGCTGGAGCAGGCCGCCGCCACGCAGTGGCGGCTGATCGACGAGACCAGCCACGAGCTGCGCGTACCGCTGTCGGTGCTGATGACCAACGCCGAGGTGCTCCTCGACCACCCCGCGCCCACCGTCGAGATCTACCGGCGAGGGCTGGAACGCTCGCGAGCGGCGTCCGAGCGGCTCCAGACGACGATCGACCACCTGCTGGTCGACGCCCGCGCGCGGGCCCGCGCCGTCGACCGGCGACCGGCCGACCTGATGGCCCTGGTACGCGGCGTCGTCGAACACGCCGGCGTGCTGGCGGCAGGCAAAAAGATCGGCCTGTCGGTCACCGGCCCGCCCAGCGCCGTGTGCTCCGTCGACGAGCCCACCGTGAACCGCGCGATCTCCAACCTCGTCGACAACGCGATCAGATACGCCCCGGCCGGCTCGCGGGTGGAGATCGACGTCGAGGTCGGCGACACCGAGGCGACGCTGGTCGTGACCGACCACGGCCCCGGCATTCCCGCCGACGAACGGGAACACGTCTTCCAGCGCTTCTGGCGTGGCCGGCGCGACGTCCCCGGCACCGGTCTCGGCCTGCCGATCGCCAGGCAGATCGCCCTGGCCCACGGCGGCGACCTCACGCTGGATCCTCCCCCTCCGACCGGCGGCTGTGCCTTCCGGCTCACCTTGCGCCGCTTTATATGAGCACTGTTATATTAGTGCTATGACATCTTTTGACCCCACCGCCTCCCCCGGACGATGGGACGCGGTCCACGCCATGCTGGCCACCCTGGACGCCCAGATCGAAACCGTGTACGCCGAGCGGGGCATCGAGGGAGTGCGCCCCAGGTTCGCCTATCCGCTGATCCGCCTCGCGCACACCGGCCCGCTGACGATCCGTGAACTCGCGGACTCACTGGGCCGCTCGCACTCGGCGATGAGCCAGACGATCACGGCGATGCGACGCGAAGGGCTGGTCGACTCCGAGCTCGGCACCGACGCCCGCACACGCCGCATCACCCTGACCGGCCGCGGCCGCGCCCTCATCCCCTTCCTCGAGGCCGAGTGGCGCGCGACCGAGGCCGCCGTCGCCGAGCTCGACGACGAGGTCCCGCACGCGCTCAGCGCCGTCGTCGCCGAGCTGGAGCGCGCCCTGGCACGGCGGCCCATGCGAGACCGGATCCTCGCCCACCTCGACGAGCCGTCCGCCGCCCCGGCGGAGCCGTCCCCGTGACCTGGCGCGAACAGCTGATCGACGTCCGTCCCCTGCGCACCAGCCGGCCTTTCCGCGACCTGTGGATCGGATCCTCCCTCGCCTCGCTCGGTCAGCAGGTCGCCGGGGTCGCCGTCCTCCTGCAGGTCTGGGACCTCACCCGCAGCCCGCTCTGGACCGGCGCCATCGGCCTCGCCACAGCCGTACCCCTCCTCGTGCTCGGACTGGTCGGCGGATCGCTCGCCGACGCCGTCGACCGCAGGAACCTCGTCCGCGCCACCACCGCGGGCCAGGTCCTGATGGCCGTGGGCCTCGTGGCGCAGGCCGCCGCGGGCAACCGCTCCGTCCCGCTGCTGCTCGCCCTGATCGCCGCGCAGTCCGGCTGCGCGGCGCTCGGAGCCCCGGCGAAGCGCACCTTCCCCGTCCGATTGCTCCCCGCAGACCAGGTCGCCGCCGGGCTCGCCCTGCAGAACGTCGCCTTCCAGGCCTCCATGCTCGCCGGACCGGCCCTCGCCGGCCTCGTGCTCGCCCGGTGGCACTATCCCGCCGCGTACGCGATCCAGGCCCTCGCCGGCGTCGCGTCGCTGATCGCCGTGATGCGGCTGCCCGCGATGGCCGTCTCACGCACCGGCGACGAGCGGCCGCCCGCCGACGGCGCGCACCGGCCGCGCGGTCCGGCCGACGGAGGCCGGCGGATCATCCTGCGGCGCCCCACCCTGTGGGGCGCCTTCGCCACCGACCTCGCCGCCACGGTCCTCGCCATGCCGATCGCGCTCTTCCCTCTGATCAACGAGATCCGCTTCGAGGGCGACCCCCGGACGCTGGGGCTCTTCCTGTCCGCGATCGCGGTCGGCGGGCTCGGTGCGGGCCTGCTGTCCGGAACCGTCACCCGACTGCGTCGCGGCGGCCTCGTCCAGCTCGTCGCGGCCACACTCTGGGGTCTCGCCCTGGCCGGCTTCGGCCTGGCGGGGCCGCTCTGGCTCGCCCTCGGCTGCCTCGTGATCGCCGGTGCGGCCGACACCGTCGCCGTGGTCACCCGCAGCGCACTGGTCCAGCTCGAGACACCCGACCGTTACCGCGGGCGGGTCTCCTCGGTCGAGCACGTCATCGGCGTCGCCGGCCCGGAGGCCGGCAACTTCCGCGGAGGACTTCTCGCCTCCCTCACCTCCGCCCCCGTCGCGCTCGTCGCGGGCGGCCTCGCGGCCGCCCTCTGCGTCGTCGCCGTCGGCCTGGTCAACCGCCCCCTGCGCGACTACCGCACCCCGTCCGGACGCGAGGAACGCGAAGCACTTGATGCGCCTCCACTTCCCGACGCGGCACCCGATCGCGAGATGTCACCCGGGTGCTGAGCCGCACGTGGTTCGCCGGAGACGGCGGACGGCACGCCCCCCGGCTATGAACACCGTCACGAACGCCGTCACGAAGGAGCTTCGCGCGACGCGGCCCGCAGAGAGGCGGGCGGTTCACCGCCGCCGGCCACCTGCTCGATCAGTTCGAGGACGGCTCCGGGGCCGCCGTTCACCCGGAGCCACCGGCTCACCCGGCACGCGGCCTTGGCGTACGCGTCCGGGTCGGCTTTCGCCGTGCGCAGCCACTCATCGAGCGTCCGAGGCGGCGCCTCCCCCTCAGGAACCCGGCAGCGGTCACCGGCCGTGTCGGGCTTCAAGTAGCGGAGGTCGTCGGAGACCACGACGGCCAGTCCCTCGTCGAACCACTGCGGGAGCGGCGCCGCACCGGACCCGAGGCGGGCGTGCACCTCGACGTGCGACATCTCGTGTGAGGCGATCACCGGGTTGACACCGCCCGGCGACAGCATGATCGCACGGTTCAGCACGGCGATCCCGCGTTCCCCGCCGCCGCCGATTCTGCGGTAGCACGAGGCGGTGAGGCAGGCCAGGATGTCGGGAGAGCTCCGGCGCCCGCCGTAGAAGTCCGCCACCCGCCGGTCGGCCGCGTCGATCACCTCCACCACCTGCCGCTCCCTGTCCGCCGTCAGGCCGGACTCCACGTACAGGCCCGGCCTGACCTGTCTCATCCCGTAACAGGTCGGGCAGGTCGTGGCCGCGAGCGAAGGGAAGGCGAGCGCGGTGCCCGCCACCGCGGCCACGACCAGCCCCGCGACGACGACCGGCAGCCACCGCCACACCCTGTACTTCCGGCTCATCACACCACTCCCCATGTCGACGTCGCCGACGAGCGCGGCGCGGTCGCCGCCGTCCGATTCCCGACCGGCTCGATCGTCCCCCAGTTGCTCAACGCCTCCTGAACGATAGGGAACGCGACCGCCGCGACGGCCTCACCGGGCTCGCCGGGCTCGCCGACCTGCCCGGGCGTGGCGATCCGCGCCTCGACACGGACTCCGTGAGACCTCGGCGGGAGGTGCTCACCTACGTCATCTCCGTCAGTCGGTGCCGAACTCCATCGCGGCGCGGTCGAGCATCTCGTCGTCGCCGGAGACCTCGCCGCGTGAGGCGATGGCCTCCGCGCCTCCGCGTGGCATCGCGCCGATCAGCCCGGTCGAGGCCGCCTGGGCGGCGCCGATGAGCGCGGGATGGGTGGTGCCGACCATGCCGAGGCCGGCGTACTGCTCCAGCTTGGCGCGCGAGTCGGCGATGTCGAGGTTACGCATGGTGAGCTGGCCGATCCGGTCAACCGGGCCGAACGCCGAGTCCTCGGTGCGCTCCATCGACAGCTTGTCCGGGTGGTAGCTGAAGGCCGGTCCCGAGGTGTCCAGGATCGAGTAGTCCTCACCGCGGCGCAGCCGCAGCGTCACCTCTCCGGTGATCGCCGTGCCGACCCAGCGCTGCAGCGACTCTCGCAGCATCAGCGCCTGCGGGTCGAGCCAGCGGCCCTCGTACATCAGCCGGCCGAGCCGCCGTCCCTCGTTGTGGTAGCTCGCCAGGGTGTCCTCGTTGTGGATCGCGTTGACCAGCCGCTCGTACGCCGCGTGCAGCAACGCCATCCCCGGCGCCTCGTAGATGCCCCGGCTCTTGGCCTCGATCACCCGGTTCTCGATCTGGTCGGACATGCCCATGCCGTGCCGCCCGCCGATCGTGTTCGCCTCCATCACCAGGTCGACGGGGGTGGCGAACTCCTTGCCGTTGATCGTCACCGGGCGGCCCTGCTCGAAGCCGATGGTCACGACCTCGGGGGCGATCTCGACCTCGGGATCCCAGAAGCGCACGCCCATGATCGGGTTCACGGTCTCGATGCCGGTGTCGAGGTGCTCCAGGGTCTTGGCCTCGTGGGTGGCGCCCCAGATGTTGGCGTCGGTCGAGTATGCCTTCTCGGTGCTGTCACGGTAGGGCAGGCCGTGGGCGAGCAGCCACTCCGACATCTCCTTGCGGCCGCCGAGCTCGGAGACGAAGTCGGCGTCCAGCCAGGGCTTGTAGATGCGCAGGTGGGGGTTGGCGAGCAGGCCGTAGCGGTAGAACCGCTCGATGTCGTTGCCCTTGAACGTCGAGCCGTCGCCCCAGATCTGCACGTCGTCGTCGATCATCGCCCGGACCAGCAGGGTCCCGGTGACGGCGCGGCCGAGCGGCGTGGTGTTGAAGTAAGGGCGTCCGGCCGAGCGGATGTGGAACGCGCCGCAGGTGAGCGCGGCCAGGCCCTCCTCGACCAGCGCCGCGCGGCAGTCGACCAGGCGTGCGATCTCGGCGCCGTACGCCAGCGCGCGGCCGGGCACCGAGGCGATGTCGGGCTCGTCGTACTGGCCGATGTCGGCGGTGTAGGTGCACGGAACGGCACCCTTGTCGCGCATCCACGCGACGGCGACCGAGGTGTCGAGGCCGCCGGAGAAGGCGATGCCGACGCGCTCGCCCGCGGGCAAGGAGGTGAGAACCTTGGACATGAGACAAGAGTATGCATCACGACGCATGACTATGCAAAATTCCGACCCTCCACCTCTCGGAGCAGCCCGACTTCTTGCCGAGCCTATCGAAAATCGATATATTTACATCGTTGATCGATAGAAGGAGAGACGATGGGAAGATTAACGGTGCTCGCGCTTCGCGCCGTGCTCGTGGTGTTGCTCGCCGGATCGGTGTTCGTCCAGGCGGTGATGGTGCCGCTGTTCGCCGTCGACCTGGAGGCGCTCGACGCGGACGTCGCGTACCTGCGCGCCCCGCTCCTCGTGATCGTCTTCCTGGGCGTCGTCACGATCCAGGTCGTCCTGGTCTGCGTGTGGCGGCTGGTGACGATGGTGCGACGCGGAACCGTGTTCTCCCACGCCGCCTTCCGGTACGTTCACATCGTGATCGGCGCGATCACGGCGGCCGCCCTCCTGGTGTTCGCGCTCGCGGTCGTCCTGACGCCGGGCGACCCGGTCCCCCCGGGCATGGTCCTGCTGATCTGCGGGGCCGCCACGGCGGTCCTGGGGGTGGCGCTCGTCGTGCTCGTGCTGCGGATGCTGCTCGCCCAGGCCGTCGCACGCGACGTGGAGGCGGCCCGGATGCGGGCGGAACTGGAGGAGGTGATCTGATGCCGATCACCGTCGACATCGACGTCATGCTGGCCAAACGGAAGATGTCCGTGGGCGAGCTCGCGGACCGCGTCGGGATCACACCCGCCAACCTGGCGGTGCTCAAGAACGGCCGCGCCAAGGCGGTGCGCTTCACGACGCTCGCCGCGCTCTGCGAGGTGCTGGAGTGCCAGCCGGGAGACCTGCTGCGCTGGCAGGCCGAGGACGCCGCGGACGGATGAGGCCGGCGCCCGGCGCCGGGATCCGGCGGTCCGTGTCAGTGCCCCCCACGTCCTCCTGCGCCGATCACCGGGATCTCAGCGTCTCGCGGAAGCTCTCCGCGAGCAGTCTCAGACCGGGTTCGACCCTCTCCGTGGGGATCGAACCGTACCCGAGCAGCAGTCCCGCCCGCGTGGAGGTCTCGCCGTAGTAGGGGGCGAGGTCCTGCAGCGCGATACCCGCCTTTCGCGCGTACGCCCTCACAGGAGCCGTGTCGGTCCCGGCGGCCGGGGTCAGATAGGCGCAGAGGTGGAGGCCGGCGGCGGAGGGAACCGGCTCCAGCCAGTCGCGAAGCTCATGCCGCAGGACGGTGACGATTCGCTCGCGGCGGGCCGCGTACTCGCGCGTCGCCCTGCGGACGTGCCGCCCGAGCAGGCCCTCGTCGATGAAAGCGGCCAGCGCCGCCTGGCTGGAAAGGTCTCCGCACCAGTCGGTGAGCCGCTTGGCGGCACGCAGGGCGGGCTGGAGCGAGGCGGGGGCGACCAGGAAGCCCAGCCTCAGCATCGGCAGCATCGTCTTGGAGAAGGAGCCGACGTAGATGACGTGGCCGCCGCGGTCGAGGCTCTGGAGCGGTTCGAGCGGACGGTCCTCGAAACGGAACTCGCTGTCGTAGTCGTCCTCGATCACCACGGCCCCACGCCGCCCGGCCCATTCGAGCAGCGCGGCGCGGCGGCCGAGGGACATCGGCATCCCCAGGGGGAACTGATGCGACGGTGTGACGTAGACGAGGCGGGCGGAGTCGGGAAGGGCCGCCACGTCCAGTCCCTCCTCGTCGACGGGGACGCCGACGACCCGCGCGCCCAGCGACTCGAACAACAGCCTGGCCGGAGGGTAGCCGGGCTCCTCCACGGCCACGCGGCAGCCGGGCTCGATCATGACGCGGCCGATCAGGTCGAGTGCCTGCTGGGCTCCCTGCGTGACGAGAACGTCGTCGGCGCCCGCCCGAACGGAGCGGGAGAGGCCGACGTGGCGGGCGATCGCCTCTCGCAGTCCCGCGTGTCCTGAGGGGTCGCCGTAACCGGCGGAGCGCGCCAGCGCCGGGCGCAACTCGCGGGTGACAAGCCTGCGCCACGTTTCGAGCGGGAACAGCTGCCCGTCGGGAACGCCCACCCCGAAGTCGTAGACCGGTTCCCCTTCCGGTTCGGCCGGCGGTGCGGTCTCAAGGCGCCAGTGGCGGCGGGGACGTACGCCGCCCGCGGGCGCGTTCCTCGAACGGACTTCGGCGAGGGGCCCGGCGAGGGGCTCGGTGCACACGAAGGTGCCCGCCCCGACCTGGCCGACGAGAATTCCCTCGGCGGCCAGCCGCTCGTAGGCGACGGCCACGGTGTTGCGCGACACGTCGAGCCGCCGCGCCAGCTCCCGGGTCGCGGGCAGGCGCTCCCCCGGGCGCAGGCGGCCGTCGAGGACGGCGTCCAGGAGCTGCCGGTAGATGCGGGCGGACAGGTCGCCGCGCCCGCTGAGGCTCACGTGAAAATCCATCTCGCCCTCCCACATTGGCCCAATGAGTTGACCGCATATTGGATCTTATGCGGGGTCAATCGGCTCCCTAGGGTTGCCCCTGGGCCGGCGAGGAGCCATGTCGGCCACGTAGCGACCGAGGAGTCCCGTGTTCAGCCGGATCATGCCCCCTGCCGGGCCGCCCAGAGTCCTCGCCCTCGCGCAGCTCACCAATTCCATCGGGGACGGCGCGTACTACGTGTGCTCGGCGCTCTACTTCATCCGGATCGTGGGACTCTCGCCGACCCAGGTCGGCTTCGCGCTCACACTCGGCTGGGCCGTCGGCTTCGTGGCGGGGGTCCCGCTCGGCCACCTCGCCGACCGCCGTGGACCTCGCGGCACGGCGGTCCTGCTCGCCGTCGCCACCGCCGCCTCGGTGGGCTCGTTTCTGTTCGTCCGCTCCTTTCCCTGGTTCGTGCTGGTCGCCTGCCTGTACGCGACCTCGCAGTGCGGTCTCGCCGCGGCCAGGCAGGCGCTGCTCGCCGGGCTGGTGGACAGGGGCCGGCGCACCCGGATCCGGGCCCACCTGCAGGCGACGGCGAACGCCGGGCTGGCGGTCGGCGCCGCGCTCGGCGGGGTGGCACTGCACCTCGACACCCGGGCCGCCTACCTGACGGTCCTCGCGATGGACGCGCTGAGCTTCCTGCTCTCGGCCCTGATCCTGCTCCGTCTTCCCTCGGTGCCGCCCACCGCGGCCGCGCCGGCGGGCGAACCGGCACTGGCGGTGCTCAGGGACAGGCCGTACGCGCTCGTCTCCCTGCTCAACATGGTCACGCTGCTGAACATGCCGCTGCTCAGCCTGGTCATCCCCCTGTGGATCGTCCAGCGGACCGAGGCCCCGAGCTGGACGGTCTCGGCCCTGCTGGTCCTCAACACCCTGGGCGTCGTGCTGTTCCAGGTACGGGTGGCCCGGCGGGTCACGGATCTGGAGACCGCCTCCCGGTCCGTACGGCGGGCAGGTGCGGTGCTGTTCGCCGCGTGCGCGGTGTTCGCCCTGTCGTCGGCCTGGTCCTCGGCGTGGGCCGCCGCGTTCGTCCTGCTCCTCGCGGCCTGTCTGCAGGTGTTCGGCGAGATGGCGCACGCCTCCGGCGCCTGGGAGATCGGGTTCGATCTCGCCCCCGCCGACAGGCAGGGCCAGTACCAGGGTTTCTTCGGATCCGGTGCGGCGGTCGCCAGGATGCTCGGCCCCCTACTGCTCACGACGCTGATCCTCACCTGGGGAACTCCGGGTTGGCTGGTGCTCGGCGGCCTGTTCCTGCTGGCAGGCCTCGCCACGGGACCGGCCGTGCGCTGGGCCCTGCGGACCCGGCGCACGGAGCCGATCACGGCGACGGGTGGCCGGTGAGACGGACAGCCCATGCCGCGGTGGAAGCGGTGGCGCGCTGCCCGCGCCGGACCGCCCCCGCTTTCCCGCTTTCCCGCGAAAAACGGTTTGTGGCTCCACCACCTCGGACAGCATGCTGGACGTCGTGCCGATCAGAGATGCGACGCCCGGCGACTGGCCGGCGATCTGGCCCTTCCTCCACCGGATCGTGGCCGCCGGTGAGACCTACACCTGGGACCGCGACGTCAGCGAGGAGCGGGCCCGGGAGATGTGGTTTCCCGAGCCTCCGGGCCGCACGGTCGTCGCCGTCGACACCGACGGGACCGTCCTGGGCTCGGCCAAGATGAATCCCAACCACATGGGGCCCGCCTCGCACATCGCCAGCGCGAGCTTCATGGTCGACCCCGGCCACGCCGGGCGCGGCGTCGGGCGGGCCCTGGGCGAGCACGTCCTGGAGTGGGCGCGCGCCGAGGGCTACCGGGCGATGCAGTTCAACGCCGTCGTGGAGACCAACACCCGGGCGGTGGCACTGTGGCGCTCGCTGGGCTTCGAGGTGCTGGCGACCCTGCCGGAGGGCTTCGAGCATCCGGACAAGGGCTACGTCGGACTGCACATCATGTACAGGTCCCTCTGATCGCGCGGCGCCGGTGGGGTCGCGGGTGACCGCGACCTCCCGGCGCCGTGACCGTGGAGGTGCTTCTCGCGCCGGGTGTCACGCACCGCGGGGCGGACGGACTCGCTCTCGGTGGATGTGCGCTCCGCCCCCCGATGTCGTGCACGGTGCGGCGGACGGACTCGCTCGCGGTGGACGGCCGGTGTTCAGCCGAGGTCGAAGAAGATCGTCTCCTTCTCGCCCTGCAGGTGGACGTCGAAGCGGTGGACGCCCTCTCGCTCCGGCGTGGCCAGCAGCGTGTGCGCGCGCTCGGACGGCATCGAGTCGAGGAAGGCGTCGTGGGCGAGGTAGATCCGCGTGTAGAGGTGGTGCAGCAGGCCGCGGGCGAACACGCACACGCTGATGTAGCCGTTGCCCGGCACGAGGGTGCGCAGCGTCCAGCGGCCGTCGGCGTCGGTGGGAACCCTGCCGAAGCCGGTGAAGTCGACACCGTTCCTGCCGAGAACCGCGCCGTTCACCGCGTCGCGGCGCAACGTGCCCGGCGCGCCGGTGAGGTCGCCGGACGGGGCGGCCTGCCAGAACTCCAGCAGCGCGTCCGGCACCGGGGCGCCGGCGCCGTCGTAGACGTGGCCGTGCACGATGATCCCGCCGGTCGCGATGTCGCCGCCGCCGGGGAACGGGAGCGCGTAGCCGTAGAAGGGGCCGACGGTCTGCGAGGGGGTGGGGGTCATCGAAACTCCTTGAGCGCGGAGACCCCGGGCTTCGGCCTTGGGGAGGACGTCAACGGCTCTCCTCCGTCCAGGTGGCGGCGGGGCCGTCCAGGACGATGTCCCACCGGTAGCCGAGGGACCACTCGGGGACGGACAGGTCGTGCTCGTAGGCGGCGACCAGGCGCTGCCTGGCCCGGTCGTCGGTCACGGAGTTGAGGATGGGGTCGTAGGGGAACAGCGGGTCGTTCGGGAAGTACATCTGGGTGACCAGGCGCTGGGCGAAGGCGGTGCCGAAGACGGAGAAGTGGATGTGCGCGGGACGCCAGGCGTTGACGTGGTTGCGCCACGGGTAGGCGCCGGGCTTGATCGTGGTGAAGGCGTAGCCGCCGTCGCCGTCGGTGAGGCAGCGGCCCACCCCGGTGAAGTTGGGATCGAGCGGGGCCGGGTGGTCGTCGCGCTGGTGCGGGTAGCGGCCGGAGGCGTTGGCCTGCCATATCTCCACGAGCTGGCCGCGCACCGGGCGCCCGTTCCTGTCCAGGACGCGGCCGTGCACGGTGATGCGCTCGCCCAGCGGCTCGCCGAGATGCTGCCTGGTCAGGTCGGCGTCGAGCGCGGTGACGTCGGTGACGCCGAAGACCGGCCCGGTGAGTTCGGCCGCGTCCGGGTCCTTGAGCGCGATCAGCGGTTGCCCTGGGTGACGGAGCGCGGTGCTGCGGTAGGGGGCGTAGTCGCGGGACGGGTGGTGCCTCTCCCCGCCGTCCCCGGCTACGCGGAGCTCGCGGAGCTCGGCGATCTCGCGGTCGATGTCGGCCTGCGTGGGCGGTGTTGACATGAACTCCTACCTTCCGGGAACGAGGGCCGGACTCCGGCCGGAGCCGGACGCGAGGGTCCTGGTGTCGTACGCGGCGGGATCGTCGGCGCCTTGACGGCCGGACGGTGCGCGTACGGCGTCCTCGGCGAAGACCGTCCTCACCCTCTCACCCGCGCGCCCGTACGATCGCGCAGTTGCGCCGGGCTCACCCCGGGCGCGGTCTCCACCAGCGCCAGTCCTTGCCCCGTGACGTCGAGGACTCCGAGGTCTGTGATGATCCGGTGCACGCACTCCTTGCCCGTGAGGGGCAGCGAGCACTCCTCGACGATCTTCGGCGAGCCGTCCTTCGCGGTGTGCTCCATGATCACGATGACCCTGCGGGCGCCGTGGACCAGGTCCATCGCGCCGCCCATGCCCTTCACGAGCCTGCCGGGGACCATCCAGTTGGCGAGGTCGCCGCGCGCCGAGACCTGCATCGCGCCCAGCACCGCCACGTCGATGTGCCCGCCGCGGATCATGCCGAACGACAGCGAGGAGTCGAAGAACGACGCGCCCGCGAGCACGGTCACGGTCTCCTTGCCGGCGTTGATCAGGTCGGGGTCGACGTCGCCGGGAGCGGGGTAGGGGCCGACACCCAGGATGCCGTTCTCCGAGTGCAGGATCACGTCCACCTCCGCCGGCAGGAAGGAGGGGATGCGGGTGGGCAGGCCGATGCCGAGGTTGACGTAGTCGCCGTCGCGCAGCTCGGCCGCCGCGCGTGCGACCATCTGGTCACGGCTCCAGCTCATGAGGCGTCCTCCCCCGGGGAGGCGGGAGCGGAGGTGGTGCGCCGTTCGACGGCCTTGTCGGCGGCCTGCTCCGGGGTGAGCCGCACGACGCGCTGGACGAACACGCCCGGCAGGTGGACCTCGTCGGGGTCGAGCTCGGCCAGCTCCTCGACCTCGGCGATCGTGATCCGTCCGGCCATCGCGGCCAGCGGGTTGAAGTTCGCGGCGGCCTTGTTGAACACGAGGTTGCCGTACCGGTCTCCCCTGGCCGCCCGCACCAGCGCGAAGTCGGTGGTGATGCCGTACTCCAGCACGTGGTCCCGTCCGCCGAACTCGCGCACCTCCTTGGGCGGCGAGGCGAGCGTCACCGAGCCGTCCGGGCCGTGCCGCAGCGGCAGCCCGCCCTCGGCGACCGGCGTGCCGACCCCGGCCGGGGTGTAGAAGGCGGGGATGCCGCAGCCTCCTGCGCGCAGCCGCTCGGCCAGGCTGCCCTGCGGGGTCAGCTCCACCTCCAGCTCCCCGCTCAGATACTGGCGGGCGAACTCCTTGTTGTCACCGATGTAGGAGGCCGTCACCCGGCCGATCCGCCCGGCCGCGAGCAGGACGCCCAGGCCGCCGCCGTCCACTCCGCAGTTGTTCGACACCACGCCGATGCCGCGTACGCCCGTGTCGTACAGGGCCTGGATCAGCACGTTCGGGATGCCGCTCAGGCCGAACCCGCCCACCGCGAACGACGCGCCGTCGCGCACGTCCGCCAGCGCCTCCGCGGCGTCGGCGACCACCTTGTCCCTGCGCACGACACTCCGTCCCGTCATGCGTTCGCTCTGCGAACTCTAGTTCACTATTCGCATCCGAGTATGTTTATCCCTGACTTTCCTGTCAAAGCACCTTCGCCGCCCGGAGGGGGAACCGGCGCCGGCGCCCGGTCCGTCGCAACGCGCCACGGCGGCCTTCTCGGTCATGGCGTATCGGGCGCGCAGATCCCCGCCCTCGCCCCACGTCACCACGCCCGATGCCCGCGGCCGGTCCGTCGACGCCCCGGCCCCCATCACCACACCGACGACCTCGCCGCGCCGCTCACAGGTGTCGTAGCCGATCGCGGAGTGTACGCGCGACCTGCGCCATGAGCGCCTCGGCCCCGGGCTGGTCGATGGCCGGCACACGAGACTCGGTGAGCACGACGACTCCGAAGACCTGACCGTCGGCGTGCTCGACGACGCCGATCTCGTGGCGGAGGTTGAGAAGCGTTCCGGTCTTCGAGGACCACTTCGAGGCGTCGGAACTGAAATCGGGTGCCAGCCGATGCCGCAGCACGTTGTCGGCCATGAGGGTCCGTACGCGCTCGCTGACGCCGGCGTCGATCCGGGACGGCGTCCACAGTGCCTGCAGGAGTTCCATCAGCGCTCGCGCGGTTCCCGAGTTCGCGTGGGTCACGTCCAGGAGCGGGAGGCGATGTCCTCGCCCGGCCGTACCCGCTTCGATGGCGAGGAAATGGGCCAGATGGGCGTCTGTCGGGTCGAGGCGTGCCGTCGGGGTCTCGGAGAGTTCCCGCATGGTGTGACGCACCGCGATGCCCTGAAGCCCCAGTCCGTGCAGCAGCGCCGAGACCTCGGCGGGCGGGGTGAAGGTGAACAGCGCGTCCGCCGCGATGTTGTCGCTCACGGCGATGCTGAGGTAGAGCAGGTCGTCGATGGCGATCCGGGCCGGGTGCCGGAACCTGCTCAGCCCGGTCGGCCCCGAGGTGGTGATCCCGCCCGGTCGCACGATGACCTGGGTGGAACCGTCGAGTTCGCCCCTGCGGATGCGTTCGAGCGTCGCGACGGCGAGCGGGATCTTGACGACCGAGGCGATCGGGAACTCCAGATCCGGCTCGATACCGATCTCCTCGCCGGAACGCAGGTCCCGGACCAAGAACGATCCGTTCAGTCCGGCGTCGTCGAGCGTTCCTCGCAGTTCGCGGATCAGGGTCTCGACGTTCACGGCGTCCCTCCGTCCTGGTCGTGCGCGCCCAGGCAGCGGGCGATCGCGTGCCACAGCCGGGTACGGATGCGTTCCGCGTCGTCCCTGACGGCGGCGACGACATCGAATCCGCGGACGGGCTGGATCTCACCGATGGGGCGCCAGTGCAAACCCAGTTCCTCGGCCTGCTTGGACGAGCACAAAAGGAGATCCGTCGAGCCGAGGACCTCGGCGGTGGCGGCGGCGAGCGCGGTGGAGACGGTGACCTGCGTGGGCTGGAGACCGACGGCGTCCCGGATCCGGAACATCCGGTCGCGGATGTGGGGGACGTCGTCCTCGGGCTGGATCCAGACCCGGCTCCTGCGCGACGACCGCGCGGCTCGACCGGCCCGCAGGGTCTCGACGTAGACGGTGTCCGCGATCTGGTCCGTGGCACCGGCGAGTCCGAGCCTCACCGACCAGGTCGCGTCGCTCGGCGGTACCGCCGCGAGGGCGGCGCGGACCTCACGAGAGCGGACGAGTTCCGTCCGCCCGGCCGGGGCGGCGGCCTGAAGGTCGAGGTAGACGCCGTTGCGACGCGCCTCCGCGTCGAGCCGTGCCAGATCGCGCGTGGTGCAGACGTCGGGAACGACGAGGCGAAGGGGGTTGCGCCTGGCTCGTTTCGCCTCGTGCTCCATGTCGTCCACCAGGCGCACGAGACGCTTCGCCCACGGCAGCATGTCACGGCCGAACTGCGTGAGCCTCGCTCCGCGCGACGACCGATCGAACAGCCGCTCCCCGAGGTGAGTCTCCAGGGCGGCGATGCGGCGGCTCGCGACCGACTGCGGCACCCGGGTGGCCGCCGCGCCCTCCGTGAAGCTCCCCCGCTCGCTCACGTTGACGAACGCTCTGCACGCTCCGACGACGTCCACGCCGCAAGCGTATGCCATTTCAGCATGGAATCGGCCATTTCTGTCTTTGACGGCATCAAACGCCAGCGCGAGACTCTCACCGAATCCCATCGACCGCCGGAAGGCATCGCATGCTCACTCGTTCCGTTCGACGCGCCACCCTCTCGGCGCTGGCCTCACTCATGCTCATCCCTGTGGCAGGTGCCCCCTCGGCAGCCCACGCGACCTCCGCTCCGCCGGTGACGACACCGGCGGCTGCCGAGCGGGTCTTCAAGGAGTTGCGCGCGCTGGAGACGTCCTTCAAGGGCCGGATCGGCGCGTACGCCGTGGACACGGCCACCGGCAAGACGGTGACGTACCGGGCCGGTGAGCGTTTCCCGCTGCTGTCCACCTTCAAGGCGCCCCTCTGCGCGGGCGTGCTGCACAGGGCGCGCACCGTTGAGCCCGGCCTGATGAACAAGGTCGTCAAGTGGACGGCCGCCGACGTGAAGCCCGGCTCGCCGGTCACCGAGAAGCACACCGACGACGGGCTCACCGTCGCGCGGCTGTGCGAGGCGACCATCACCCGGAGCGACAACACCGCGGCCAACATGCTGCTGAGGCAGATCGGCGGTCCCGCCGGGTTGACCCGCTACTTCCGGACGCTGAAGGACCCGATCTCCCGGCTGGACCGGTGGGAGACCGAGCTCAACAACTGGAGTCCCAAGGAGAGGCGCGACACCACGACGCCCGCGTCCATGGGCCGTACCCTGCGCGCGGTCACGGCGGGGAACGCCCTCAACGCCAAGGACCGGGAACGGCTGAACACCTGGCTGGTCGCGAACACGACGGGAGACAGGCGCATCCGGGCGGGCCTGCCCAAGACCTGGAAGATCGGCGACAAGACCGGCACGAACTCCGACGGATTCGGCGGCGGGCACGATATCGCCGTCATCTGGCCCAAGAAGGGCGTCGCTCCCGTCATCATGGCGATCTACACCAACCGCACTCCGGGCCTCGCCACCGACGACAAGGCCATCGCGAAGACCGCCACCATTCTGGCCCGCGGGCTCGGCAAACTCTGAGGCCCCGCCCGGGCAACCTCCGAGCTTGAAGATCCCGACCTCATCCAGGCTCTCAGCCGCGTCGTCCGGGGCGGCTGAGAGCCGGTCGTCGCCTCCTCAGGTCCGCCGGACGCCGATGAGCCGCTGCAGCAGGATGAAGGCGAACAGCAACAGGCCGATGAAGATCTTGGTCCACCAGGAGCTGAGGGTACCCTCGAAGCTGATGATCGTCTGGGTCAGACCGAGGACGAGGATGCCCAGAACGGTGCCGAAGAGATACCCGGAGCCGCCGGTGAGCAGCGTGCCGCCGATGACCACGGCCGCGATGGCGTCCAGTTCCATGCCGACGGCGTGCAGGCCGTAACCGGACAGCATGTAGAAGGACAGCAGGATCCCGCCGAGCGCGGAGCACAGCCCGCTGATCGTGTAGACGGCGATCTTCGTTCGTCCCACGGGGAGACCCATGAGCAGCGCGGACTGCTCGCTGCCGCCGACGGCGTAGACCGTGCGGCCCAGACGCGTGTAGTGCAGCACGTACGCGGCGACCAGCACCACCACCGTGGCGATCACCACGCTGGGCGAGATCCACATCTCTCCGACCAGGTCGATCCTGGTCTGCGCGAAGGCGGTGAAGAGACCGTCGGTGATCGGGATCGAGTCGGTGCCGATCGTGTAGCACAGCCCGCGCGCCAGGAACATCCCGGCGAGGGTCGCGATGAACGGCTGGACCTGGAAGTAATGGATGATCGCCCCCATCCCTGCTCCCAGCGCCGCGCCGACGGCCAGCACCAGCACGATCACCACCGGCGCCGGCCAGCCCTGGTTCGTGACGAGGCTGGCCGTGATCATCGTGGACAGCGCCACCACCGCGCCCACCGACAGGTCGATGCCGCCGGCGAGGATCACGAACGTCATGCCGACGCCGACGACGAGCAGGAAGGCGTTGTCGACGAAGACGTTGAGTATCACCTGGCCGCTGGCGAACCCCTCGTACCGGATGCCGCCGGCCGTGAACATCGCGATGAGCAGGCCCGCGGTCACCGCGACCGGAACGTACCTGCGGGGGATCGCGAACCGCCCGGCGGGACCGGCCGTGATGGTGTCCGTCGTCATCTGTTCCTCACCGTCTCTTCCCGTACCTGCCCGCCCTCTTCCCGCGCCTGCTCGGCGACGGCGCCCGGACCTGCGGAGGGGCGGCCGTGCTCCTCCTTGGGAACCGGAGGCGGTGGGGCAGGACGTCTGTTCCCCCCGAACACCTTCTGCCGGAAGGCGGGCGACTGCAGCAGGCACACGATGGTCACCACGAGGGCCTTGAACAGCAGCGTCGTCTCGGGCGGCACACCGATCGAGTAGATCGTGGTGGTCAGGGTCTGGATGATCAGGGCCCCCAGCACGGTGCCGCTGAGCGAGAACCGGCCGCCCGCCAGCGAGGTGCCGCCGATGACGACGGCCAGGATGGCGTCCAGCTCGATCCACAGGCCGGCGTTGTTGCCGTCCGCGCTGGACACGTTGGAACTGATCATCAGACCCGCGATGCCCGCGCACAGCCCGCAGAAGGTGTACGCCACGATCAGCACGCCCCGGGAGCGGATCCCCGACAGCCTGCTGGCCTCGGCGTTGCCGCCGACCGCCTCGATGAACATGCCCAGTGCGAGCCGCCGGGTGAGAAAGGCGGTCAGCGCGATCAGCGCGATCACGATGAGGATGCCGAACGGCAGCGTGAGCCAGTAGCCACCGCCGATCAGCTTGTACGGGCTGCTGTTGATCGTGATGATCTGCCCGTCGGTGATCAGCTGGGCCAGGCCCCGTCCCGCGACCATGAGGATCAGTGTCGCGATGATCGGCTGG
Organism: Streptosporangium sp. NPDC049046; assembly: GCF_040649155.1. Classification (NCBI taxonomy): domain Bacteria; kingdom Bacillati; phylum Actinomycetota; class Actinomycetes; order Streptosporangiales; family Streptosporangiaceae; genus Streptosporangium; species Streptosporangium sp. NPDC049046. Next base: position 123,173 of record NZ_JBEZEZ010000014.1, read on the forward strand.
ATGCCGATGGCGGCCACCAGGAACCCGTTCCAGGCCCCGAGCACGAGTATCACCAACAGCGTGAGGCCGATCGCCGACAGCACGCCGCCGACGGCGTTCTGGTCGGTCAGGTCGCTGATCTGCATGCAGGCCAGCGCCCCGCTGATCGCCACCACCGATCCGACCGACAGGTCGATGCCGCCGGTGGCGATGACGAGCGTCATGCCCAGCGAGACCAGGATCAGCGGCGCCCCGAAGCGGAGGATGTCGATGAGGCTGCCGTAGAGGTGGCCGTCCCTCATCTGCACGTTCAGGAAGTTGTCGGTGAACACCACGTTGAGCGCGAGCAGCGCGCCCAGGATCACGGCGGGCCAGAACAGCCGGTGCCGCGTCAGCGCGCCGAGGGCACCGGAGGTGCCGTTTCCCACAGTGCTCATACCGGTGCTCCACTCGCGATTTTCTGCATCAGGACATCGGTGGTGAGCGCGTCGTCGTTGTCGAGCTGGGCGATCAGCGTACGGTCGCGCAGCACCCCGACCCGGTGACTGAGCCGCAGGACCTCCTCCAGCTCCGCGGAGATGAACAGCACGGCCATGCCACCGTCGGACAACTCGACGACCAGCCGCTGGATCTCCGCCTTCGCGCCGACGTCGATCCCCCGGGTGGGCTCGTCGAGGATGAGCAGCCGGGGTTCCATGATCAACCAGCGGGCCAGCAGCACCTTCTGCTGGTTGCCGCCGCTGAGGGTGCGGACCGGCTGCTCGGGATCACCGGGCCGGATGTTCAGCGCGGTGATGTACTTGGCGACCAGCTCGTCCTGCTTGCGCCGGGACAGCGGCCTGCTCCAGCCGCGATCGGCCTGCAGCGCGAGGACGATGTTCTCCCGCACCGTGAGCTCGTCGACGAGTCCCTCCGCCCGGCGGTTCTCCGAGCAGAAGGCGATCTTCTGGTTCATCGCCGCCCTCGGTGTGCGCAGCGCGACCCGCTTGCCCTCGACCCGCAGCGAGCCGCTGTCGGCGTGGTCGGCGCCGAACAGCAGGCGCGCCAGCTCGGTACGGCCGGAGCCGAGCAGCCCGGCCAGCCCGATCACCTCACCCTGCCTGATGGTGAGCGTGAAGGGGCTGACACCGCCCGCCCGCCCGAGGTCGCTCGCCTCCACCAGCGGCTCCGCGACCCGAGCGGGCGGCTTTCCTTCGAGTTTCTCCAGATCGGCCAGCTCCCGCCCGATCATCTTGGCGACCAGATCGACCTGGGAGAGCTCGCGGGTGAGGTACTCCCCCACGAGCTTCCCGTTGCGCAGGATCGTCATGCGATCCGATATCTCGTAGATCTGGTCGAGGAAGTGCGAGACGAACAGGATGGCGATGCCCTTGTCCTTCAGCCGGCGCATCACCCGGAACAGCTGGGCCACCTCGCCGGCGTCCAGGCTGGAGGTCGGCTCGTCGAGGATCAGCACCTTGGCCTCGATGTCGACCGCCCTGGCGATCGCCACCATCTGCTGAACGGCCAGCGAGCACGACGCCAGCGGCGCCGACACGTCGATGCGCAGATCCAGGTCGCCCATCAGTTCATCGGCCCGGCGGCGCATCTCCCGCCACCGGATGCGGCCGAAGCGGCGGGGTTCGCGGCCCACGAAGATGTTCTCCGCCACCGAGAGGTTCCCGCACAGGTTGACCTCCTGGTAGACCGTGCTGATACCGCCCTGCTGGGCGGCGGACGGACTGGAGAAGGCGACAGGCTTCCCGGCCAGCTCGATCTCGCCCTCGTCGACGCCGTACACGCCGGTCAGGACTTTGATCAGTGTCGACTTCCCCGCGCCGTTCTCTCCCATCAGCGCGTGCACTTCGCCCGGCAGCAAACGGAAGCCGACATCGTCCAGGGCCTTGACGCCGGGGAATCGTTTGCCGATTCCGCTCATCCGTACGATCGGTGCCGGTTGGTCCATGCCGCGCTCTCCTCTCTTTCCCAGGTGGGCGGCTCAGTACTGGCGGTTGGGGAGGGCTTCCTTCGCCTGCTCCTGGGTGAAGGTGGTCTCCTCGGTCACCACGCGCTCGGGGACCTGCTCACCGGCGACGACCTTCTTGGCCAGGTCCATCAGCTGAGGGCCAAGCAGCGGGCTGCACTCGACGATGTAGCTGATCTTCCCGTCGGCCAGGGCCTGCATCCCGTCCTTCACGGCGTCAATGGTGATGATCTTGATGTCCTTGCCCGGCACCTTGCCCGCGCCCTCGATCGCCTCGATGGCGCCCAGCCCCATGTCGTCGTTGTGCGCGAACAGCACGTCGATGTCCGGAGTGGACTTCAGGAACGCCTCCATGACCTCCTTGCCCTTGGCCCGGGTGAAGTCACCGGTCTGCGAAGCGGCGATCTTGAACTTCGAGTCGGCCGCGATCACCTCACCGAAGCCCTCCTTGCGGTCGTTGGCCGGGGCCGAACCGGTGGTGCCCTGGAGTTCGACGATGTTCACCGGGTCGGTGGAGTCCTTGTACTCCTCCACCAGCCACTGGCCGGCCTTCCTGCCCTCCTCCACGAAGTCGGAGCCGAGGAAGGTCTTGTACAGGGTCTTGTCCGCGGAGTCCACCGCCCGGTCGGTCAGGATCACCGGGATCTTGGCGTTCTGCGCCTCCTTCAGCACGGTGTCCCAGCCGGACTCCACCACCGGCGAGAACGCGATGACGTCGACCTTCTGCTGGACGAAGGACCGGATCGCCTTGATCTGGTTCTCCTGCTTCTGCTGGGCGTCGGAGAACTTCAGCTCGATGCCGGCGCTCTTCGCCGACTCCTGCACCGACTTGGTGTTGGCGGTGCGCCACCCGCTTTCGGCACCCACCTGGGAGAAGCCCATCACGATCGTGTCGTTGGCACCGGCTCCGGCGCCGCCGGCGTCGGCGGTGTCCGGTCCTTCCGTACTGCTGCAACCCGTCATCGCCGCGGCCATGACGCCCGCCAGGACGAGCGCTGAGATCTTTCGGAACATGGGGGGATGTCCTTCTATGTGAGCGTTAACATTTGAACGGAGGACCATGATTGGCGCCGGTCGTCCGGGTTGACGGCCGCGTCGACGAAGCGCCGCTCACCCGCAAGGCGATCGAGGGTACGCGATGGATGTCCGCGCACCACGCCCGACGCCTGGACCTGCTATGACGGCACGTCGATACCGCGCCACTTCACAGTTCCGCAGTCTCCGGTCGCGTGTTTTCTCCCACGCGCCCGAAGGTCCGTTGTGTAGCCGGGCGACCGTCTGGCGCGACATGCTCGCCTCGGCCGTCACCGGCGGTTGGAGCTCCACACCTGTCTGCACGGCCGCTCCTCATCTTGCGTTGGACAAGACTGTGAACGCTAACAACCGTGCCGTCAAGCGGTCGCCTTATTACGGTCTAATCACACCGGAAACCTGGGCTCTGCTAGACCTCGACCATCCACTGCCACGGGCAAGGACATTACTCACCATGACTCCCGGCTCCGGGAGAGCCCACCTGGACACGGAGCCGGACCGGGATACCCGCTCACCGGAAACGCCGGAAAACGCGCGGAGGGCGGCGGCACGGGACGGCGATCCGCGGCTCTCCCCCGACCACCACGGGCATGCGCTCCGCACCCCCACCCCGATACCGGTTCGGCGCCACCGCGAGCCCGGAGAGCGGAAAAAGGGTATTGACAGCGGTTACGTTAACGACAAAACTCGTGTTTGAAACATATCGGTAACCAGGCCGCCTCTCGCATCGCGATTGCCGCACCGCCACCCGGCGGCGCGCATCCTTCCTTCGCGAGACGTTCTCCCAAGAGCACAATTTTCCAAGAAGGCGGCGTGAAAACCGACGTGAGATGTTAACGCTAACAAAAAGTCTCACCCGGAGCGGCGCGACGGGAGCCCGACCGTGCGCCCCAGGACGTCCGGGCCCGCCGGGAAGCCCCGACGGCACCGACCGCGACGATTCACTCACTTCTCGTCGGCACCCGCCCTCCGCGACACCGGCCCCGGGAAACCCTCCCCCGCGGCACTACTCTTTGGCCCTGGGCTGGGCGCGGACGTGCATGCGCTCCCCCTGGGGACCGAAGAGGCTGAGGATCTCCACCGCCCCCGCCCCCGCGCTGCCGAACCAGTGCGGGAGCCGGGTGTCGAACTCGGCGACCTGACCCGCGACCAGCACGAGGTCGTGGTCGGCCAGCACGAGCCTCAACCGGCCGGAGAGCACATAAAGCCACTCATAGCCCTCGTGAACCCTGGGATCGGGCTCGGTCTGGTCCGCGGGGACGATGATCTTCCAGGCGGCGATGCCCCCCGGCTGACGGGTGAGCGGGACCACGGTCCGGCCGTGCGCGCGGCGAGGCGTGAGCCGGACCCTGGGATCGCCCACCTCGGGCGTGCCGACCAACTCGTCCAGCGGCACCTGGTGGGCCAGGGCGATGGGAAACAACAACTCCAGGCTCGGCTTGCGCTGCCCGGACTCCAGGCGAGACAGCGTGCTCTTCGAGATCCCGGTCGCCTCGGACAGCGCGGCGAGGGTGATCTCGCGCTGGATCCTGAGCCGCTTGAGGCGAGGCCCGACCTCGGACAGAGCTTGAGCGATCTTGTCCATGCCACCAATTGTCACAGGGAACCGCCCCCGCGGCGGGCCCGGTCCCTCACGAGGTTTTTGTCGTACCGGCGTGGCAGCATGCCTCCATGGCGACATCGAAACAGCCGGTGACGGTTCCGACCGGCGTGAGCGCCGACGACTTTATGGCCACGGTCCCCGACCCACGCCGGCGAGCCGACGCGGAGCGCCTGCGCGCGATCCTGTGCGAGGTGACCGGTGAGCCCGCAGTGATGTGGGGTCCGAGCATCGTCGGTTTCGGCAGTTACCGTCGCACCTACGAGAGCGGGAGGACGGACGAGTGGCCCCTGGTGGGCTTCTCGCCGCGAAAGCAGCATCTCGTCGTCTACCTGGTGGGCGGGTTCGAGGAGCGCTACGCATCGGTGCTCACCCGGCTGGGTCCGCACAAAGCCGGAAAAGGCTGTCTCTACCTGAAAAGGCTCGACGACGTCGACGAGAGCGCACTGCGTGAGCTCGTCGACCGCGCGGCTCGGGTGCACAGGGGCGTCGACCGGGCCGGGTGAGCGCCGACGATCACCGTTGCCCATCCCGCGAGGGCGGCTCCGCGGCACGACACGCCTGCCGACGACCCCGCGCGACCCGGCGGCGCCGCCGGACGCGCGCGTCCACGGCTTTCCTGGCCGCCTCGCGGTTCGGTCAGCGTTCTTCCAGCATGTCGGTGACCGGCCGGCGGACTCCCTTGCCCTCGTCGAAGGTGACGCCCAGACGCATGATCATCTGGGGATACTCCTGCGAGCACAGCTCCTGTCGCAGGAATTCCCGCAGGTGAAACATCTCCAGAGCCTGGGTGTGGAAGGCCGCGCTGAGACCGTGGGCGCAGGCGCGCAGCAGGACGCGCTGCAACGCCTGACCGGCCGTGATCCAGTCCTCGCGGGAGTCGCCCTTCGTGGTCAGGACCGCCACGACACCGGTGGAGACGGAGAAGAACTGGTCGCTCTCGTTGCCCCAGGGATGACCGTGGGTGTAGTCACGCTGGGCGAAGTGCGGGCGGGTCCGCCGGGGAGTGCGCGGGTAGCCCTCGGCCGGGACCCCGTCCGCGCGGGCGCTACCCGGCGGCCGCGCCCAGCGGATCAGCTCCAGCGACAGCGCCCGGTCCTGCGACTGCGCGTCCTGGGCGGCGCAGGTGATCGCGGCGAGCACCCGGATCGCCGCCTCGGAGCGGACCGGTGTCAGCCGCGCCCCCTCACCGTCCGCCTCGGCCACCAGCGTCTCGACAAGACGCTCCGGGACGGGCAGTTCGGTGAAACCGGCCCGGTGGGTGCGGCGACGCTCGATCTCGGCATACAGCAGCCGGGCGCTCTCGTCGGCGGGTATGGCCGCTCCCGGCCGTATCGTGGCCAGCAGCGCCGGGCGGTCGGGGTCGGGCAGCACGCGCACGTGCGGCTCGTAGCCGAGCGCGCGCAGCGCGAGCCGCACGTTCATCAGGGCCGCGCCACAACTGATCAGCATCTCCCGGCCGGCGGCGTCACCGATCCGCAGTTTCCTGTCGCTGTCGGCGCGCAACGCGATCTCGTCGCCATCGACACCGAAAGACCACGGCTGGGTGTTGTGCACCGACGGCGCCCACGTGGCGGCCTGGAGCGCCGTGCGGATCACCGAGGTGATCTCCTCGCCGGTGCGGACGTTCATGATCTTCCCCTTGTCCATGGTCTCACTCCTGTCACAGGAACGGCGGAACGGGAACGAGGTCATCGGATCGGCAGGTGAGGGCGTTCTCGACCTTGAGGACACCCTCGATCTCGCCGACCGCCGCGACCAGGGGCGCGATCTGCGACCGGAAGGGGAGCCGTCCCCTCAGCGTGACCACCCCCGCCTCGACGGCCACGCTCATCGCCTCCGGGGCGACGGCGAGCCGGTCACGGACCTCGGCGACCTCGCGTTCGATCTCCTCGGGCGGGCGGGCGAAGACCTGGAGCAGATCGCTCTGGTGAACGGTGCCGGTGATACGCCCGGTGACCGCGTCGATCACCGGTAGCTGCTTGATCCGATGCCGGTGCATCAGCCGTGCCGCGTCCCGCACGGCGGTGTCCTTCGTGATGGTGATCGCGGGGGTGGTCATGATCTGCCTGGCCGTGCCGCCCGCGGCCTTACGGTGCTCCTGGCGTCTTTTGTGACTGTCGAAGACGCCGCCGGCGCGCGCGCCCGAATCGGTCTCCCTGAGCAGGAGATCATCGTCGGAGACCATGCCGATGGGATGGTCGTCGGCGTCGATGACGGTGAGCGCGCCGACCTTGAAGCGTCGCATGGCGTCGACCATCTCGGTGAACGTCGCCTCCGGCCGCACCGCGATCGCCGTGCCGCCCATGACTTCCCTGACCTTCATGACGCACCTCCTCACGACGAGCATCGCAAGGCGGTCCTGGAGGCGTCAGCGGCGAAAGTCCCTGAACAGGAGGACTTATGGTCTGCGCACGACGATGATCTCCCAGATCTCCCGTCCCGGCACCCCGCACCCGTCCGAGGGCGGACGCGGGGCGCCGGGACGGGTCCCTTTAGTGGGGCCAGGTCCAGTCGCGGATCTCGGGCAGGTCCTCACCGTGCTCACGGGTGTAGGCCCGGGCGGTCAGGCGGGCGTCGGCCATGTGCTGGCGCAGGTGCGCCGACCGCTCGGCCAGCCCGGGAACCCGGTCGATGACGTCCATCACGAGGTGGAACCGGTCGATGTCGTTGAGCATGACCATGTCGAACGGCGTGGTCGTGGTGCCCTCCTCCTTGTAACCGCGCACGTGGATGTTCTCGTGACCGTTGCGCCGGTACGTCAGGCGATGGATCAGCCACGGATAGCCGTGAAAGTTGAAGATGATCGGCCGGTCGGCGGTGAACACCGTGTCGAAGTCCGCGTCCGACATGCCGTGCGGATGCTCCGACGGCGGCTGCAACCGCATCAGGTCCACCACGTTGACCACCCGGACCCGCAGTTCGGGCAGATGCTCACGCAGCAGCGCGGCCGCCGCCAGCGTCTCCAGGGTGGGCACGTCGCCCGCGCACGCCAGCACCACGTCCGGTTCGACGCCGGCGTCGGTGCTGGCCCACTCCAGGATGCCCAGCCCTCGGGTGCAGTGCGCGATCGCCTCGTCCATCCCCATCAGATCCAGCACCGGCTGCTTACCCGCCACGATCACGTTCACGTAGTCGCGCGAGCGCAGGCAGTGATCGGCCGTCGACAGCAGCGTGTTGGCGTCCGGCGGCAGATACACCCGCACTACCTCGGCCTTCTTGTTCATCACCACATCCAGGAAACCGGGGTCCTGGTGGGAGAAGCCGTTGTGGTCCTGGCGCCACACGTGCGACGACAGCAGATAGTTCAGCGAGGCCACCGGACGACGCCAGCCGATCTTCCGCGAGGACTCCAGCCACTTGGCGTGCTGGTTGAACATCGCGTCGATGATGTGGATGAACGCCTCGTAGCAGTTGAACAATCCGTGGCGGCCGGTCAGCAGGTAGCCCTCGAGCCAGCCCTGACACAGGTGCTCGCTGAGCACCTCCATGACCCGGCCGCCCGCCTGGAGGTGGTCGTCGCCGTCGCGGATCTCGGCGTTCCAGGCGCGGCCGGTGACCTCGAAGACCGCCTGCAGCCGGTTGGAGGCGGTCTCGTCGGGGCCCATCAGCCGGAAGGTCTCGGGGTTGGCGGCGATGACCTCGCGCAGAAACTCGCCCAGTACCCGGGTGGGCTCACTGCTCGCGGTGGCCGGTGAGGTGACCTTGACCGCGTGCTCGCGAAAATCGCCGAGCGCCAGCGGCCGCAGCAGTTCGCCGCCGTTGGCGTGCGGGTTGGCGCTCATCCGCAGTGGTCCTTCGGGCACCGTGTCCAGGATCTCGGCCACCGGCCGTCCGTCGGCGTCGAACAACTCCTGTGGCCGGTACGAGCGCATCCACTCCTCCAGCATCGCCAGGTGTTCGGCGTTGTCGCGCACCCCCGACAGCGGGACCTGGTGCGAGCGCCAGGTGCCCTCCACCGGCAGGCCGTCGACCCGCTCGGGACCGGTCCACCCCTTCGGCGTCCGCAGAACGATCATCGGCAACCGCTCGGCCCGCCCCCGCCGGTAGTCGGCGATCTGCTCCCAGACCGTCTCCAGCGTCTGGGCCATGAGCGCGTGCATCGCCTCGGGCTCGTCCCCGGCCACCACGTGCGGACGGTATCCGTACCCCTCCATCAACGCGAGGAGCTCTTCTTCCGGGATGCGGGCCAGCACGGTGGGATTGGCGATCTTGTAGCCGTTCAGGTGCAGGATCGGCAGCACCACGCCGTCACGCCTTGGATCGAGGAACTTGTTGGAATGCCAGCTGGCCGCGAGCGGCCCGGTCTCGGCCTCCCCGTCCCCGATGACACTCGCGACCACCAGCTCCGGGTTGTCGAACGCGGCCCCGTAGGCATGCGCCAGCGCGTACCCGAGCTCCCCTCCCTCGTGGATCGAACCGGGCGTCTCGGGCGCCACATGGCTGGGAATGCCACCGGGAAAGGAGAACTGCCGGAACAACCGCCGCATCCCCTCCCCGTCACGGGAGATGTCGGGATAGCACTCGGTGTAGGAACCCTCCAGCCAGGCGTGCGCCACCGCCGCCGGGCCGCCGTGACCCGGACCGGCGATGTAGATCATGTCCTGGTCGCGTTCGGTGATGATCCGGTTCAGGTGGGCGAAACAGAAGTTCAGTCCCGGGGTGGTCCCCCAGTGTCCCAGCAGCCGCGGCTTGATGTGCTCGGGCCGCAACGGCTCGGTCAGCAGCGGGTTGTCCAGCAGATAGATCTGACCGACCGACAGATAGTTGGCCGCGCGCCAGTAGGCGTCGACATGCGCGAGTGCGTCCATACATCGACAGTTCCTCGGCTGAGGCGTTCAAACCCCGATACGGCGAACACGTTCGTCACATCGCGCGGCGCGGGCGCACCACGCGCACGACGGCGTACCGGGACCAATCGGGGCAGGCGCGTCGAAACACCGGACCTCGCCTCGCCATGATCGACAGCGCCTTCCCTCTACCGGATCGGGATGGAATAGACGAAGATCTCCGGGTGAGCCGAGAGTGCCGTATGGACGCGTTCGAAGTCGCCGCGGTTCACATCGCCAGGAGCATCGGGACGCCGCCCCGGCAGCACAGCGGTACCTCGGGGTGAGACGCCATCCGACGAGAGGAGCCCCTGAGTGAAGGTCGCCATTGTCGGCGGAGGTCTCGGCGGGTTGACCGCCGCCCTGCTCCTGCGGCAGGCCGGTGTCGAGGCCGTCGTGTACGAGCAGGCCGCCGAGCTGCGCGAGGTGGGAGCGGGGATCGGGGTGAGTCCCAACATGGTCCGCCCCCTGGTGCGTGCCGGACTCGGCGAGCGACTGGCCTCCTTCGCCGTCCCCATGGATGCCGCCTGGGAGTTGAGGCGCTGGGAGGACGGCCGGGTGCTGGCCTCCCAGACGATGGGCGAGGAGTGCCGGCGGCTGTACGGCAGCGACTTCTACGTCGCGCACCGCGCCGACCTGCTCGACATGCTGGTGAAGGCGCTGCCCGAGGACGTCATCAGGACAGATCGGCGACTGGAGGTGCTGAGGCAGGACCCTGACGGGGTCGAGCTGACCTTCGGCACTGCCACAGGCGCGAAGGCGACGGTGGTCGCCGACGCGGTGATCGGCGCCGACGGCATCCACTCGGCGGTCCGGCCTGCGGTCGTCGACGAGGAGCCCCCGCGCTTCTCCGGGCTCTGCGCCTACCGGTGCCTCATCGACGCCGAACGGGCCCCTGAGCTGTCGGTGCGCCGGGTGCAGACGCTCTGGCTGGGGCCGGGGCGCCACTTCGTCCACTACCCGATCAGGGACAGAAAGCTGATCAACGTCGTCGCGATCGTGCCCGCGGGCGAGTGGCGCGTCGAGTCGTGGACGGCCGACGGGCGGCTTGAGGACCTGAGGGGCGAGTTCGAGACCTGGGACCCTCGGCTGAGAGGGCTGATCGACGCGGCCACCGCGACCAAGCGCTGGGCCCTGTACGACCGCTCTCCCCTGGAACGCTGGACGTCGGGGCGGGTGACCCTGCTGGGGGACGCCGCCCACTCGATGCTGCCCTTCCTCGGTCAGGGCGCCGCCCAGGCGGTCGAGGACGCGGTGGTGCTCGCGATCTGCCTGCGCGAGGCCACCCGCGAGACGGCGGCGAAGGCGCTGGCCCGCTACGAGAGGATCCGCAGGCCCCGGGCCTCGCAGGTGCAGCTGATGAGCCGGGGCCGCGAGGTGCTGAACCATCTGCCCGACGGGCCCGCCCAGCTGGAACGCGACGCGACCCTGGCCGCCAGTAGTCCGCTCCGGCAGAGCGCCTGGCTTTACGGCCATGACCCCGAGACCGCCGTGACGGACTGAGACGACGATCCCGGCCGCGGACCGGACGGCGGGCCCGACAGCGAGCTCGGAGCCGGGCTCACCCGCGGACGACGCCTCGGCGAGGCTCGCCGTCGCGCTCGGGCAGGGCCCCGTTCATCTGCCGGCCTCGGCGCGCAGCTCGGCGAGCAGCTCGCCCTGCTCGGCGAGAACCTCGGCCAGGATCGATCGCGCCACGGACATCAGGTCGGCCAGGTCCCTGGTGGACAGGGCGTAGACGACGGTGGCGCCGTCCCGGGTGGCGGTCACGACTCCCGCGCGGCGCAGCACGGCGAGTTGCTGGGAGAGGTTGGAGGCCTCGACGTCGATGGCGCTCAGCAGGTCCCGCACCGGCCGGGGGCCGTCCTGGAGAAGCTCCAGGACCTGGATGCGGACCGGATGGCCGAGGGTGCGGAAGAATTCGGCCTTGGCCTGGTGCAGCGGCACCGGCATGATCACGCAGCTCCGGCGGCAGGCCCGCCACCGGCGTGTCGTACGTCGACGCCGTGCTGGTCGGCGATGCGCAACAGGTTCTCCAGGCGCCCGGACAGGACCTCGATCGCGTGGTCGTCGAAGGCCTGGCGCATGAGCTCCAGCTCGCCGTCGACATCGGCGATGCGTGCCCGTAGCTCCGCCGCGAACTCGCTCATGTCCCCCACCTCCCGTGGATCAGGTCACTCCCCGGCGTCTGGTTTTATCGGCACACCGTTCCTCATGATGTGGCAAATTGCATAATTCTTCAAATCGTAATGACGTTGGCTATGATGGCGAAGGCCGTTTTCCACCAGGGCCCGCGGCCGGTTCGAGCCCGATCGATGACGGATCGACCGCGAAGCGGGATACTTGGTACGGCTACCGCAGACTGACCTGCGGCGTCAGAGCGCGCCAGCCGGCGATGCGACAGTGACGAGGGGCCGAGCACGGCCTGCGCGAGGGAGTACAGCCAATGGGACGGGGCCGAGCCAAGGCTAAGCAGACGAAGGTTGCCCGTGAGCTGAAGTACAGCAGCCACAGCATGGATCTTGACCGGTTGCGCAAGGAGCTTGGCGCCGGCGACGATCCCGCGCCGGAGAGCGAGGCCGACGACCCCACCGGTGAGCCCACCGGCAGGTGACACCGCGGACGGGCCCTGCCCCCCGACCGGCCCCGCCCGGCCGCCATGACACCGGCGGACTCCGGCCCTCGGACCTCGCGACTCCGTCGTGAGGGTTCTTCTCGGCGTATCGTGCGGCCGTGAGCCGCTCGAGGGACATATCGATCGGCGGTGAACCCCCGAGGCGGTGTCCGCCGCGCCGGGGCGGAATTCCGCGCAACATCCGGCAACATCATTGAGGCACCCGCCCAGGGCTGCTTACCGTCACGGTTGTGCGTACCGCAGCGTCGCGGTCGCACTCCCGGTCAGCGCGTCGACGGAGAGCTCTGGCGGGTCCCATTCATCTCTCGGTGGCCGGCTTCCCTTCCTCGCCGGGCATCCGGGATCCGCCAGTTCACACGCCGTGGCCCCGGGACGAATCGCCGGATCGCGCGAGGTCGTGCCTCGCGCGGGCGGAAAGTCTCCCCGGGCCACGGCCACCATCGACCTCCCGGCCTTCACCGCGCCTCAGCGTGCCTTGCGCCCTCTCGCCCGGGATCGCCGAAGCCCTCCGGACAGACAGCACGGCCGCCCCATGTCCTGACTTGTCCGGTTATGCTGGCTGGTCCGATGGACCTGACCGGGTGGAGTTCTCGATGACGATCTCCTGCGGGGTGGCCGGAGCCACCCCGCGAGCCGTGCCCGGCGGCGACGGGCCGCGACACGCGCGGGCCGGGACCTTCCCGCCGGAGGAACAGTGACGAACCGCTACGGGCCCCAGTTCGGGCCCGACATCACCTTCCTCGGCGTCGAACGGTGCTCACTGGACGATCCCGCGACCTACGCGGGCGCCGACGTCGTGATCGTGGGCGCGCCGTTCGACGGCGGCACCTCACACCGGCCCGGCGCGCGCTTCGGACCGCAGGCGATCCGGATGACCGACTACCTGCCGCACGACGGGGCGCGCCCCAGCCTGGCGCTGCGCACCGACGGTCTGCGCGACCTGCGCGTCCTGGACGCGGGTGACGTCGAGATGCCGCCGGGCGACATCGCGACGTCACTGGCCGCGCTGGAGTCCGCCGTCGAGAAGGTCGCCCGTTCGGGGGCCATCCCGGTGATCCTGGGCGGTGACCACTCGATCGCCTTCCCCGACGCCAAGGGGGTGGCCAACGTCCTCGGGCACGGCCGGATCTCGATGATCCACTTTGATGCCCACGCGGACACCGGCGACATCGAGTTCGGCTCGCTGTGGGGCCACGGGCAGCCGATGCGCCGGCTCATCGAGTCGGGGGCACTGCGCGGCGACCGTTTCCTGCAGGTCGGCCTGCGCGGCTACTGGCCGCCGCCGGAGACGCTGGACTGGATGGCCGAACGGGCGATGCGCTCGTACGAGATGACCGAGATCGTGCACCGGGGCCTGGACGAGTGCCTGACCGAGGCCTTCGCCATCGCCGTCGACGAGTGCGACGGCGTCTTCCTGTCCGTCGACATCGACGTGTGCGATCCGGGTCACGCCCCCGGCACCGGAACCCCGGAGCCGGGTGGCATCACCGCGCGCCAGCTCCTGGACTCCGTACGGCGCATCTGCCTGGAGCTGCCGGTCGTCGGCGTCGACGTCGTGGAGGTCAGCCCGCCCTACGACCACGCCGACATCACCGCCGCGCTGGCCAACCGCGTGGTCCTTGAGGCGTTGAGCGCCATCGCGCGGCGGCGGCGCGACGCCCGGGACGGGACCGTCTGGAACCCGCTGCTGCCGCTGCTCGCCGAACGCCCGGACCGCGGGGCCGACCGGCCGGGCGGTCCGGACCGCTGACCCGCCCCGGAGACCTATCTGGCTCTCGGGCGGTTGCCCCATTTGGGCCTGCGGAACAGGTCTCGGCGTTCCAGCAGGTAGACGAGCTTCGAGGCCGCGGTCCTGACGGCCTCCTCGTGGCGGTGGCGCTTCTGCGGGACGACGGCGCTCCAGCGCTCCAGCAGGAGGGCGATCTCATCGGCGAGTTCACCGATCACCCGGTAGCGGGTGCTGAAGGCGTAGAGGTCTCCGTGTATCTCACCCACCAGGTCCTCGTCGACCCGGTGGGCGAGCGGCCTGACCCTGCTGAGGATCCCCGCCTCCATCGCCGGGGTGACCGGTGCCCGGCGGGCGTCGCCCTCGGGCACCATGATCAGGGCGCGGACCCGTGCGACGGCCAGGGCGCGCTCGGCCTGCGGGGTCGCGGGGTGCTCGGCGAGGTCCAGGAGGCGGCGGAGGGTCTCCTGCGTCTTGTCGTCGAACATGGGAAACTCGTTCCGCCTTCGCGTCCGCATTGCCGCCGGACCGGGAGGAAAAGGGGGAAAGGTCTCGGCATCGGCACCCACGCATGCCGCGCACGTGCCATCACATGCTATTCGACCCGATGGACTCTGATAGGCGGGACGCGTACCGGTGTGACCGGTGAGCACGGGGTGAGTCGAGATATGCCCAGAAAGTGAGAGAGCCGCCGGCGTCCCGGACCTCATCCGTCGCCGGACACCCGGGGTGTGGTGTCGCGCCGGGACCGGGGCGGACGGCCGGACGATGCTACGTGCTGCCGGGACGCGTTTCCCGCCTTTCACCGGATCCGGTATGGGATGACCTCTCAGCTCGGCTTTTTCCGCAAATAGCCCCACTTCTCAATTTTTCTGCGAATACAGTCCAGTTTTGTCGGACGGCGCCCCCTTCTCTGAAGGGTGGAGGAGAGTGGACGGGGTGGCTCACAGCCATGGATCCGATCGGTGACGATCTGCTCAGGACCATCAAGCCCGAACTCGGGTACCGGGAGGGGCCGGGCCAGCACAGCAAGTTCGGCGAGTGGTACGCGGTCAACGTGGCCCAGGACCCGCAGTACAGGACCGCCCCCTGGTGCGCGATGTTCATCGCCTGGGCGGCGGAGAAGGCGGGGGTGCAGGAGTACGTGGGGCAGTTCGCCTGGACCCCTTCACAGGCCCGCTGGTTCGAGAACCACGGCGCGTGGACACGGACGCCGGAGCCGGGGGCCCTGGTCTTCTTCGACTGGTCGGGCGGCAAGGACATCAAGGGGATCGACCACGTCGGCATCGTGGAAAGCGTGAACGGTGGAACGATCCACACCATCGAGGGGAACGTCGACCGGGTCTGGCTGAAGCGTAAGACCCGCGACCAGAGCAAGGTCGTCGGCTACGGCCTGCCACGCAAGGTCAAGGAGAAACTGACGGCCGTCCCGGGAAAGGACGGCACCGCTCCACAGGTGGCGGGGCGGATCGAGGTCCGTCCCGCGCTCGCCCCCGGCGCGACGACCTCTTCCGACACCCCTGCAACGCTTCCCGTCTCCATGGAGACCGCCGCGATCGCCGGACTGCTCGCCTTCATCCTCGGCACCACGTTCGTCCTGTCCCGGCTGCGCCTTCGTGCCTCCCGCGTCCCGGCGGGGCGGCATCGCAGGAGGAACGGGCGGGGGGAACGCGCCGATCCGTGGATCGGCATGGCACCTCCGGTCGCCGAGACGCTCCCTCGCGCGCAGACACCTCCGGACCGGCAGGCGCTCCCCTCGACCCTGGTGTCCCATCCGGGCGACCGGCCGGACGGCGCGCCCCGGATCCGCGAGACGATCCGGGTGAGCAGGCCGAGCTGGGCGTACGAGCCGTACCGCGCGAGCCTGCCCGAACGCGCCGACGGCGTCTTCGGCCGCACCGGCACCCGCATCGCCGGGCCGGACCCGGAGGGGAGGTCGCGGCGCGGCACGCTGGAGACACACGAGGGCGAGGAGGCGCGGGCCGCGTGACCGATCTCGCCCGTAACGGGGGAGACCCGACAGGATCACCTGGGCACACGCAGGTACATGCAGGAACGAAAAGATCGAACAGCCGCGGACAGCATCAGATGGCCACATGTCAGGCCACGACGGGTTGCTCAATAAGGTTAGGCAAAGCTAAGTTGCTGAGGACGGCATTCCCTCGGTGAAGGCGGCACGATGACAGCGGGCGGCGAGCAGACCCTTGAGCGCGCGGCGGAGGTCCCGGCCTATCGCGGCCACCAGGTGGCGGTCCTGCGGACGGAGCGGCTCAGCCCGAGCTTCGTGCGGGTCACCTTCGGCGGCGAGGATCTGGCGGGCTTCGCCGACAACGGTTTCGACCAGCGGATCAAGGTGATCCTCCCGCTGCCCGACGGCAGCATCACCCCCCTGGGCGAGGGTGCCGACTGGTACCAGCGGTGGCGGGCGCTCCCCGACGAGCTGCGCAACCCGATCCGCACCTACACCGTCCGCGCCGTACGGCCCGAGCAGCGCGAACTCGACGTCGACTTCGTCCTGCACGGCGAGACCGGCCCCGCCTCCCGATGGGCGACCCACGCCTCCCCCGGTGACCGGGTCGTGGTGGTCGGCCCCAACGCCGCCCACCCCGGTCCCACCGGCGGCCAGGAGTGGGCCCCGCCCGCCGGGGCGTCGCACCTGCTGCTCGCCGGGGACGAGACGGCCGTGCCCGCCATCGCCGCGATCGTCGAGTCGCTGTCCGGCTCCGTGCGTGCCACGGCGCTGCTGGAGATCCCGAAGGCCGCCGACGCGCTCCGGCTCGACGTCCGGCCGGGCGTGAAGGTCACCTGGCTGCCCCGCGGGGGAGCCCGCCACGGCGACCTGCTCATCCCGGCCGTACGCGAGACCCTGGGCGCGCTCACCGCCGAGCGCGCCGTCACCGGCGCCGCGAACCCGCTGGAGGACGTCGACGTCGACGCGGAGATCCTCTGGGAGGTCCCCGAGGCCCCGAAGGGCGATGGCCTGTACGCGTGGCTGGCCGGCGAGGCGGGCATGGTCAAGCTGCTCCGCCGCCACCTGGTGCAGGAGACCGGCGTCGACCGCTCCTCGGTGGCCTTCATGGGCTACTGGCGGCTGGGACGCTCGGAGAGCGCCTGAACAGGGCCCCTGCCATGTCACCGGCCCCGGTGACGCCGGTGACATGGCCCTCACCGGGGCGCCTTTGCCCTCACCCGCGCGAAACCTGCCGACTCCTTGACGCCAGGGGGACCCCGGCAGGTGTGCGGGCCACGTAGCTTGAGGGCGTGAGGTGCCCCGCTCGCGACGTGAGAAGGCCGACATGACGGCAGCGGAATCCGCTCGTCAGGATCCGGCGGGCGCCTGCGGATACCGGCCCATCGCCGACCACGGGCTCATCGGCGACCTGCGAACCGCCGCGCTGGTGGACACCGGCGGCACCATCGTCTGGTACTGCTGCCCCCGCTTCGACGCGCCCAGCGTGTTCGGCTCGATCCTGGACGCGAGCCGGGGCGGATCGTTCGAGCTGGGCACCTGGGAACCGGCGAGCACCAAGCAGTTCTACTTCCCCGACACCAACGTGCTGATCACCCGTTTCTTCGCCGCCGAAGGGGTGGGCGAGGTCCAGGACTTCATGCCGATCGTCGGCGGCACGTCCGACGACACCCGGCACCGGCTGATCCGGCGGGTGAGATGCGTGCGCGGGTCGCTGTCGTTCCGCGCCCGGGTGGCTCCGCGCTTCGACTACGGCAGGCAGCCCCACGTCCTGAGCCTGTCCCAGGAGCGGGCGGTCTTCGAGTCGCCGTCGCTGTCGCTGGCCCTGTCCTCCAGCACCGTCCTGGAGGCGGACGGCCAGGACGTGCGCTCGGAGTTCAAGCTCGGCGAGGGCGAGTGCGCGGTGTTCGCTCTCGACAGGTTCGGCGACGACCTGGCGCCGCGCTCGTGCCCGATCGAGGAGGCCGAGGAGGAGTTCGCCGCGACCGTGGCGTACTGGCGCCGCTGGCTGTCCTCCTCGACCTACCGGGGCCGGTGGCGGGAGATGGTGCACCGGTCCGCGCTCACGCTGAAACTCCTCACCTACGCGCCGACCGGCGGGATCGTGGCCGCCGTGACGACCAGCCTGCCCGAGCAGATCGGCGGGGAGCGCAACTGGGACTACCGGTACGTCTGGATCCGCGACTCGGCGTTCTGCGTGTACGCGCTGCTGCGGCTGGGCTTCGGCGAGGAGGCCGAGGCGTTCATGGGGTTTCTGTCACGGCACGTCAGCCGCGACGACGGCGGCGGGCCCTCGGGTCCTCTGCAGATCATGTACGGCGTCGACGGGCGCACCGAGCTCCCCGAGATCGAGCTGGCCCACCTGGAGGGCTACCGGGGCTCGGCTCCGGTGCGCGTCGGGAACGCCGCGGTGGACCAGCTCCAGCTGGACATCTACGGCGCCCTCCTCGACTCGGTCTACCTCTACGACAAGTGGCACCGGCCGATATCCAGCGCTCTCTGGGACGACGTCCACATCCTGGTGGACTGGGTCTGCGACAACTGGGACCGGCCCGACGAGGGCGTGTGGGAGACGCGCGGCGGGCGCAAGGACTTCGTCTACTCGCGGCTGATGTGCTGGGTGGCGATCGAACGGGCCATGCGGATGGCCGCCCACCGCGGGCTGCCCGCCGACACGCCGCGCTGGCAGCTGGCCCGTGACGCGATCTACCGGCAGATCATGCGGCGCGGCTGGTCGGAGGAACTGCGGGCGTTCGTCCAGCACTTCGACGACGACGTCCTCGACTCCTCGGTGCTGATGATGCCGATGACGAAGTTCATCTCCCCCACCGACCCCAAATGGCTGTCGACCCTCGACGCGCTCGGCGCGCACCTGGTGTCCGACTCGCTGGTCTACCGCTACGACCCCGAAGCCAGCCCGGACGGGCTGCGCGGTGAGGAGGGCACGTTCTCGATCTGCTCGTTCTGGTACGTCGAGGGGCTCACCCGGGCCGGGCGCCTGGACGAGGCTCGGCTCGCGTTCGAGAAGATGCTCACCTACGCCAACCACCTCGGCCTGTACGCCGAGGAGATCGGGCGGACCGGCGAGCAGCTCGGCAACTTCCCGCAGGCCTTCACCCACCTCGCACTGATCAGCGCCGCGTTCAACCTCGACCACGCCCTGGGCTGAACCGCTCCCCTTGGCGTTCCTCCCACGCCCCCGAGGGTGGGAGGAACGCCAAGGATTCTGGCCGGACATCGCCGAAACGGTGAAACCGTGGAGCCCGTGAAAGCGCGGCACCGCCCCGGTCAGACTCCGCCCTCCAGGTCTCCCTCGGACTTGAGGTAGACCTCCTGCAGATCGCGCAGGACGGCGGGGTCGGGATGCTCCCACATGCCGCGACCGGCCGCCTCCAGCAACCGCTCGGCGATCCCGTGCAGCGCCCACGGGTTGGACCTGGCCATGAACTCCTGGTTCTCCGGGTCCAGCACGTAGGTCGCGGCCAGCTTGTCGTACATCCAGTCGGCGACGACGCCGGTGGTGGCGTCGTAGCCGAACAGGTAGTCGACGGTGGCGGCCAGTTCGAAGGCCCCCTTGTAGCCGTGCCTGCGCATCGCGGCCAGCCAGCGGGGGTTCACCACCCTGGCGCGGAAGATCCTGGACGTCTCCTCGGAGAGCGTCCTGGTGCGGACCGCGTCAGGCCTGGTGCTGTCGCCGACATAGGCGGCCGGGGCCTTGCCGGTGAGCGCCCGGACGGTGGCGATCATGCCGCCGTGATACTGGAAGTAGTCGTCGGAGTCGGCGATGTCGTGCTCGCGGGTGTCGACGTTCTTGGCCGCCACGGCGATCCTGCGGTAGGCCGTCTCCATGTCCTGCCTGGCGGGAACACCGTCGACGTCCCGGCCGTAGGCGAAGCCGCCCCAGACCGCGTACACCTCGGCCAGATCGGCGTCGTCGCGCCAGTTGCGGCTGTCGATCAGCGGCAGCAGCCCGGCGCCGTAGGCCCCGGGCCGGGAGCCGAAGATGCGCATGGTGGCTCTGCGCTCGTCTCCGTGCTCGGCCCGGTCGGCGAGCACGTGCGCCCGCACGTAGTTGAGCTCCTCGGGCTCGGCCAGCCCGGCCACCAGCCGTACGGCGTCGTCCAGCATCGCCACGACGTGCGGGAAGGCGTCGCGGAAGAAGCCACTGATCCGGATGGTGACGTCCACGCGCGGACGGCCCAGTTCAGTGGCCGGGATCGGCTCCAGGCCGGTGACGCGGCGCGAGGCCTCGTCCCAGAGCGGCCGCACGCCCAGCAGCGCCAGCACCTCGGCGACGTCGTCGCCCGCGGTGCGCATCGCGCTGGTCCCCCAGACCGACAACCCGACCGAACGCGGCCAGTCGCCGGTGTCGGCGCGGTAGCGCTCCAGCAGGGAGTCGGCCATCGCCTGACCGGTCTCCCACGCCAGTCTGCTCGGCACGGCCTTGGGATCGACCGAGTAGAAGTTGCGGCCGGTGGGCAGCACGTTGATCAGCCCGCGCAGCGGCGAACCGCTCGGCCCGGCGGGCACGTAGCCGCCGTCGAGAGCGTGCAGGATCGCGTCGATCTCGTCGGTGGTGCGCGCCAGCCGGGGCACGACCTCGACGGCGGCGAACCGCAGGATCCGCTCCACCTCCCCCAGGTTCGCACCGCGTACGTCGGCCGCGGCGGGCACCCCGGATCCGCCGCCCCGGCCGGTCACTCCGGCCGGGCCCGCCGAGGCGCCGGCGTCGTCGCGGCCGGTGTCGTCGGCCCGGCCCAGGACCTCGGCGGTCACCTCCCCTGCCGCGGCCGGGTCCCAGCCGCGGTGTTCCATCGCCTCGACCAGGGCTCGGGCCAGGGTCTCGGCGTCGTCGACACCGATCCGTCCCGCGCTGCCGTCCTCGGCCAGGCCCAGTGCCTCGCGCAACCCGACGAGCGCCTCGCCACCCGCCCACATCTGCCGGGCGCGAAGCATGGCCAGGACCAGGTCGACGCGCGGCCCCCCTTCGGGGGCGGCTCCCAGCACGTGCAGGCCGTCGCGGATCTGAACGTCCTTGACCTCGCACAGCCAGCCGTCGATGTGCAGCAGGAAGTCGTCGAACTCGGCGTCGTGGGGACGGTCGGCGACCCCGAGGTCGTGGTCGAGCCTGGCGGCCTGGATGAGCGTCCAGATCTGGGCGCGGATCGCGGGCAGCTTGGCCGGGTCCATCGCCGCGATGGAGGCGTGCTCGTCGAGGAGCTGCTCCAGCCTGGCCATGTCCCCGTAGCTGTCGGCGCGGGCCATCGGCGGGACGAGGTGGTCGACCAGGGTGGCGTGGGCGCGGCGCTTGGCCTGGGTGCCCTCGCCCGGGTCGTTCACCAGGAACGGGTAGACGAGCGGCAGGTCGCCGAGCGCGGCGTCCGGGCCGCAGGAGGCCGACAGGCCCGCCGACTTGCCGGGCAGCCACTCCAGGTTGCCGTGCTTGCCCACGTGGACCACGGCGTGCGCGCCGAAGCCGTCGGCCAGCCAGCGGTAGGCGGCCAGGTAGTGGTGGCTGGGCGGCAGGTCGGGATCGTGGTAGATCGCGATGGGATTCTCGCCGAAGCCGCGCGGCGGCTGCACCATGACCACCACGTTGCCGGAGCGCAGCGCGGCCAGCACGATCTCGCCCTCGGGATCGCGTGAGCGGTCCACGAACAGCTCGCCGGGCGCCGGGCCCCAGTGCTCCTCCATCCGGGCGCGCAGGTCCGCGGGGAGGGTGGCGTACCACTCGGCGTACCGGCTCGCCGCGATGCGCACCGGGTTTCCCGCGAGCTGTTCCTCGGTGAGCCAGTCCTGGTCCTGCCCGCCCGCGGCGATCAGCGCGTGAATGAGCGCGTCGCCGTCCTGCCCGCTCACCCCGGGCAGCTCGTCCTCGGCGCCGATGTCGTAACCGCGCTCGCGGAGCGCGGCCAGCAGCCTTACCAGGCTGGCCGGGGTGTCCAGGCCGACGGCGTTGCCGATGCGCGCGTGCTTGGTGGGATAGGCCGACAGCATCAGCACCAGCCGCCGCTCGGCGGGCGGGATGTGCCGCAGCGCGGCGTGGCGCACCGCGATGCCCGCCACCCGCGAGGCCCGCTCGGGGTCGGCCACGTAGACGGTGAGCCCGTCCTCGTCGATCTCCTTGAAGGAGAACGGCACCGTGATGATCCGTCCGTCGAACTCGGGGATCGCGACCTGGGTGGCGGCGTCCAGCGGGGACAGGCCGTCGTCGTTCTCCTCCCAGGAGGCCCGGCTGCTCGTCAGGCACAACCCCTGCAGGATCGGCACGTCCAGCTCGGCGAGCGCGCCGACGTCCCATGCCTCGTCGTCCCCGCCCGCCGACGCGGTCGCCGGGCGGGTGCCGCCCGCGGCGAGCACGGTCACCACCAGGGCGTCCACCGTGCGCAGGACCTCCAGCAGGCCGGGTTCCGCGGTGCGCAGCGAGGCGCAGTACACCGGCAGCGCCCGCGCGCCCGCGTCCTCGATCGCCGAGCAGAGCACTTCGACGAAGGCGGTGTTCCCCGCCACGTGGTGGGCCCGGTAGTAGAGCACCCCGACGACGGGTCCGTCCTGGCCGCGCGTCTCGCGCGCGAGCGTTCCCCAGGTGGGGGTGGGCTCGGGCGCGGCGAACCCGTGGCCGGTGAGCAGCAGCGTGTCGGACAGGAAGTGATGCAGCTCGGTCAGGTTGGCCGGGCCGCCGTGGGCGAGATAGGCGTGCGCCTCGGCGCAGACCCCGCCGGGCACGGTGGACAGCTCCATCAGCTCGGCGTCCGGCGCCTGCTCGCCGCCGAGGACGACGACGGGCCGGGGTCCGGCGAGCAGCGCGTCCAGCCCTTCCTCCCAGGCGCGGCGCCCGCCGAGCAGGCGGACCACGACCAGGTCGGCGCCCTCCAGCAGCGGCGGGAGGTCGGCGGCGGTGAGTCTGGCGGGGTTGCCGAGCCGGTAGTCCGCGCCGCTCGCGCGGGCGCTCAGCAGGTCGGTGTCGGAGGTCGAGAGCAGCAGGATCACGCGCCACACCCCGGCAGAGGAGTGGCGGTACGGCCCGCGGGAGCCGCGATGCGGCGGGAGAGCGGCGACGTCGCGGTGTGACGCGGGAACGGCGGTGTCACCCCGTGATGCGGCGACCGCGATGCCGCGTCGTGATGGGAAGACCACGATGCCGCGTCGTAGCGGGGGAACGGCGATGTCGCGGTGTGGCGGGGGAACGGCGAAAAGCGCACGGAGCTTCCTCCCTCGGGGTCCTCGCCCCGGGTCGTCGTCGGCCACGACGGCTGGAGTCTCCTGGCTCCCGGATCGGTGCTCACCCCGGCCTTCCCGTCCTTCGTCGGACAGTGGCCCGGGTGGGGTTCGCTCCCCGGTTACAGTGGCGGGACCGCGCCGGATTCACACCGGCTTCCTCCCTTGCCGTCGCCATCGATGACACTACGGCAGTCCGGGGCATTGCAAGAAACTGGCATTAACATCCTCTGAGTGTCCATTGCCGACTTTTCCGGACGATCGCGACTCGACGCGTGCCCCGGGGCCCTCCAGGTCCACCCCGCCGCGGACGGCGGCCTGGCCCGCGTCCGCATACCCGGAGGTCGCCTCACCCCCTACCAGCTGCGCGAACTCGCCGACGCCGCCACGGCGTACGGCAACGGCGTCATCGAGCTCACCTCCCGGGCGAACGTCCAGGTGCGCGGTCTCGGGCCGGAGAATCCAGAAAGCGGTCCGGAAAACGGATTCGCCGCGCGGATGGCGAGAGCGGGCCTGCTGCCCTCGGCGACACACGAGCGCATCCGCAACATCCTCGCCTCCCCGCTGACCGGAGTGGACGGACCGGCCGAACCAAACGAACCCGGCAGACCGGCTGGATCGGCCGAACCAAACAAATTCGGCAGACCGAACAGACCAACCGGACCCCCCGAACCAAGCGGAATCAACGAGCCAAGCAGGCCGAGCGGACCGAACGGCGGGGATGCTCCGAACGGCACGAAAACGAACGGCCGTGGGATCGCCGACATCACCCCTCTGATCGGCGAACTGGATCGACGACTGTGTGCTCGCCCGGCCCTCGCCGCCCTGCCGGGACGGTTCATGTTCGCCCTCGACGACGGACGGGGAGACGTGGCCGGCCTGGGCGCGGACGCCACGATCCTGCCCACGGCGCCGGACGAGGCCGCGCTGCTCCTCGCCGGAACCGACACCGGCCTGCGCGTACCGCTCGACGAAGCCGTGACCGTCCTGCTCGCCGCCGCCGAGGCGTTCCTCGACGAACTGGCCACCCGGGACGTCACCGCCTGGCGGATCGCCGAACTTCCCGACGGGCCCTCCCGGATCGCCACCCGGGTGCGAACCGCTCTCGGACTCCCCGACACACCTCCCTTCGAGCCGGTGAGACCGCACGTCGTGACCTCCGGGCCGGTCGGCGTCATCGAGAGCACGGACCGGCGAGGGAACCGAACCGGCGTCACCGGAGAGACAGGTCCCGGAAAGGCCGCAGGCCACGGAGACAGGGACACGGACGGTCCAGGAAACGAGGGCACGCGGGTGGCGCTCGGAGTGGCGATCCCCCTGGGGCGGCTGACCTCCGCGCAGGCACTGCTGCTCGCCGACGCCGCCTCGGGCGGGGAGATCCGGCTCACGCCATGGCGCGGTGTGGTCCTGCCCGGCCTGGACCGCGCCGAGGTCACGGGCACGGCCGCCCGTCTGGAGGCCGCCGGGCTGGTCGTCGACCCCGCCTCCCCCTGGATCGGTGTGACGGCCTGCACCGGCCGCCCCGGCTGCGCCAAATCCCTCGCCGACGTCCAGGCCGACGCCGCCACCGCCATCGGCATGGCCCCGCCGTCCACGATGGGGCCGGGCACCGATACGCTCCCCGTGCACTGGGCGGGCTGCGCCAGGCGCTGCGGCCGCCCGAGGGGACGGGTCGCAGACGTGATCGCCACCGGTGACGGTTACCGCCTGGAACTGGACGGCACCGCCCTGACCTGCTCCGGCATCGAGGAGACCGCGGCCGCGGTGGCGGCCGCCAGAGGGGAAATGTGATCGACTACGTCCGCGACGGCGCGGAGATCTACCGCCGCTCCTTCGCCACCATCCGCACGGAAGCCGACCTGGACGGCCTGCCCGCAGACGTCGCCCGGGTCGCGGTCCGTATGATCCACGCCTGCGGGATGGTCGACCTGGTGAGCGACCTGCGCTGGTCGCCCGGTGTCGTGGCCTCGGCGCGCGAGGCGCTCCAGGCGGGCGCTCCGGTGCTCTGCGACGCCATGATGGTCGCCTCGGGGGTGACCCGGCGCCGCCTTCCCGCGGGCAACGAGGTGATCTGCACCCTCGGCGACCCCCGCGTGCCGGAGCTCGCCGCGCGGCTGGGCACCACCCGCAGCGCCGCGGCACTGGAACTGTGGCGCGACAGGCTCCAGGGCTCGGTGGTCGCGATCGGCAACGCGCCGACCGCGCTGTTCCGGCTGCTGGAGATGGTCGAGGAGGGCGCGGGCCGC
The DNA here is from genome assembly GCF_040649155.1 of Streptosporangium sp. NPDC049046. Lineage (NCBI taxonomy): Bacteria > Bacillati > Actinomycetota > Actinomycetes > Streptosporangiales > Streptosporangiaceae > Streptosporangium > Streptosporangium sp. NPDC049046. The sequence continues at coordinate 148,370 of NZ_JBEZEZ010000014.1, forward strand.
CCGGCCGCCGTACTCGGCGTCCCGGTCGGCTTCATCGGCGCCGCCGAGTCCAAACAGGCCCTCGCCGAGCACCCGGCGAGGTTGGAACACCTCGTCGTGAACGGACGCCGGGGCGGAAGCGCGATGACCGCCGCCGCGGTCAACGCGATCGCGAGCGAGGAGGAGTGAGCGACGACGTGAGCACACGCGTGACCGGACGGCTGTGGGGCGTGGGACTCGGCCCCGGCGACCCCGAGCTGGTGACCGTCAAGGCCGCCCGCCTGATCGGCGAGGCGGACGTGATCGCCTTCCACAGTGCCCGCCACGGCCGCAGCATCGCCCGCTCGGTGGCCGCTCCCTACCTGCGGCAGGGGCAGGTCGAGGAGGCGCTCATCTACCCGCTCACCACCGAGACCACCGACCACCCCGGCGGCTACCAGGGGGCGATCGACGACTTCTACGCCGCCTGCGCGGTGCGGCTGGCCGCCCATCTGGACGCCGGGCGCGACGTGGTGGTGCTGTGCGAGGGCGACCCGCTCTTCTACGGCTCGTACATGCACATGCACAAGCGTCTGTCGCACCGCTACGTCACCGAGGTCGTGCCGGGCGTGACGTCGGTGAGCGGCGCCTCGGCGGTCCTGGGCCGCCCGCTGGTCGAGCGGGACGAGGTCCTGACCGTGCTGCCGGGGACGCTCCCCGCCGAGGTGCTCGCCGAGCGCCTGGCGGCCACCGACTCGGCCGCGGTGCTGAAACTCGGCCGTACCTTCACCAAGGTCCGCGACGCGCTGGCCGAGGCCGGGCGTCTCGACGAGGCCTGGTACGTCGAGCGCGCCACCACCGGGCAGCAGCGCCTGGCGCCTTTGGCCGAGGTCGACCCCGGCAGCGTCCCGTACTTCTCACTGGCGCTGATCCCGAGCCCCGTCAACGCGTCGAGCCCCGCGCCCGCCGCCATAGCCGAGACCCAGGGCGAGGCGAGGGCGCGCGGCGAGGTGGTCGTGGTGGGACTCGGCCCCGCCGGACGTCCGTGGCTGACCCCGCAGGCGCAGGAGGCGCTCGCCGAGGTCGACGAACTCGTCGGGTACGGCCCCTACCTGGACCGCGTCCCGCCCAACCCTCGCCAGCGCCGCCACCCCACCGACAACCGGGTGGAGGCCGAGAGGGCCGCGCACGCGCTGGAACTGGCCGCGGCCGGGTCGAGGGTGGCCGTGGTCTCCTCGGGCGACCCCGGGGTGTTCGCGATGGCCAGCGCGGTGCTGGAGGTGGCGTGCGAGCCGAGGTTCGCGGACGTGCCGGTACGGGTGCTGCCCGGCCTGACCGCGGCGCACGCGGTGGCGAGCAGGGCCGGCGCGCCCCTCGGCCACGACTACTGCGTGCTGTCGCTGTCGGACCTGCTCAAACCCTGGGAGGTGGTCGCCGAGCGGATCAGCGCCGCGGCGAAGGCCGACCTCGTCCTGGCCCTCTACAACCCGGCCTCGAAGAGCCGTACCTGGCAGGTGGCCGCCGCGCGGGACCTGCTGCTCGAGCACCGCGCGCCGCAGACCCCCGTGGTCGTCGGCCGCGACGTCGGCGGGGCCGACGAGCACATGACCGTCACCACCCTCGGCGACCTGGACCCCGGCACGATCGACATGCGCTGCCTGCTGCTGGTGGGCTCGTCCACCACCCGGGTGGTCGAGCGAGGTGACGGCGACCGGGTGGTGTTCACCCCCCGCCGCTATCCCGCCTGACCCGGACGTGACGGCTCCTCCTCAACCGTCGAGGAGCCGTCACGCGGTGAGGGCGAGTCCGGCCCTCACCGCTCGCCGGCGTGCCGGGCCCGAAGCCCCGGACCGGCCCCCGCACCCCCACCGGGACCGGTCGCGCTCTCCAGCCAGGCGAGCGCCGCCTCGACGGTCCCCACCGAGACCACCCCCTCGGGCAGCGGCGGCCGGCGTACGATCACGACCGGCAATCCGAGCTCACGGGCGGCGAACAGCTTCGCGGTGGTCATCTCACCACCGCTGTCCTTGGTGACCAGCACCTCCACCCGATGCTCGCGCATCAGGGCCAGCTCGCCGTCCACCGTGAACGGCCCCCGGCTCAGCAGCACCTCCAGACGTCGCGGCACCACCGGCCCCGGCCGGTCCACCGAACGGGCCAGGAACCACTGCCCGTCGAGACCCGCGAAGACCGGCAGGCTGCGACGTCCCGTGGTCAGGAACACCCGCTCCCCCAGCGAGGGCAACAACTCGGCGGCGGCCTCCAAAGAGGGCACCCAGCGCCAGTCGTCACCGGGAGCCGCCCGCCAGCCGGGCCGTCGCAGGATCAGCGACGGCAGACCCGTACGGGCCGCCGCCTCGGCCGCCGAAGCGCTCATCCTGGCCGCGAACGGATGCGTGGCGTCCACGACGACCTGGACGCCGTGCTCCACCAGCCACGCCGCGAGCCCGCCGGGACCACCGAAGCCTCCCTCGCGCACCTCCCCCACCGGCAGCTTCGGATCACGCACCCGGCCCGCCAGCGAGGACACCACGTGCGTCCGCGGGCGACCGGCGAGCACGGCGGCGAGCCGCCTGGCCTCGTCGGTGCCCCCCAGGATCAGGACCTTCAGCACGGGGTCAGTCACGGCAGCGGGCCGCGGAGTACAGGTGACTGTCGGGAAACTCCGAGGCGGTCAGCACCCGTCCGACGACGATCACCGCGGTGCGGAGGATCCCCGCGTCGCGGACCTGCCCGGCGATGTCGGCCAGGGTGCCGCGCAGGATCACCTCGTCGTCGCGGCTCGCCCTCGCCACCACCGCCACCGGACAGTCGGCACCGTAGTTGGGAACGAGCTCCGCCACGACGGCCTCGACACGCTGCACCGCCAGGTGCAGGACCATCGTGGCCCGGCTACGACCGAGCGTGCCCAGATCCTCGCCCTCGGGCATGGGAGTGGCGCGCACCGAGGTGCGGGTCAGCACCACCGTCTGCCCCACCCCCGGCACCGTCAGCTCACGCCCCAGCGACGCCGCCGCCGCCGCGAAGGCGGGCACCCCCGGGATCACCTCGTACGGCACTCCCTCGGCGTCCAGCCGCCGCATCTGCTCGGCCATCGCGCTGAACACCGACGGGTCACCGGAATGCAGCCTGGCCACGTCCTCCCCCGCCCGGTGGGCGGCGACCATCTCCGCGACGATCTCCTCCAGGTTCATCCGCGCGGTGTCGACCAACCGCGCGCCCCGCGGGCACGACTCCAGCAACTCGGCGGGGACCAGCGATCCCGCGTACAGGCACACCGGCGCGGACGCGATCGCCCGCGCTCCCCGCACGGTGATGAGATCCGCGGCGCCCGGCCCGGCGCCGATGAAACGTACCGTCATCGCTTCTCCTCCAGGGCGGGCGGCTTGAGCACGGTCCAGATCGTGACGGGCATCATGGGCCGCCAGCCGGTGAACCCACCGACCGGAGAGGTCCTGCTGACCGCGAGCCGGACCATGTCGCCACCGAGCCCGCCGTGCCAGCGGGCCAGGACCGCCTCGGACTCGACGGTCACCGCGTTCGCCACCAGCCTGCCCCCCGGCCTCAGCGCCTCCCAGCACGCCTCCACCATCCCGGCGACCGTCAGCCCCCCGCCGACGAAGACCGCGTCGGGCGTCTCCAGCCCGGCGAGCGCGGCCGGAGCGGCACCGGTCACCACGTCTAGACCGGGAACGCCCAGCGCCGCGGCGTTGCGTGCCACCACCGCCGCCCTGTCCGGACGCGACTCCACCGCGACGGCCCGGTTGTCCGGATGCGCGCGCATCCACTCGATGCCGATGCTGCCCGCCCCCGCACCGACGTCCCACAGCAGCTCCCCGGGAACGGGAGCCAGCCGGGACAGGGTGACCGCGCGCACCTCGCTCTTGGTGAGCTGCCCGTCGTGCTCGAACGCCTCGTCGGGCAGGCCGGGAAGGCGCGGCAGCGCGACCGTCCCGGCGTCCGCGCGGCACTCCACGGCGACGACGTTGAGATCGTGGGTCACGGCCGGCGACCAGGTGTCCGCCCTACCCGAGACCACGCGCTCCCCGGCGCCGCCCAGCCGCTCCAGAACCGTCACCGTGCTCGCGCCGTGACCTCGGGCGGCGAGCAACGCCGCGACCCGGGCCGGAGTCCGGCCGTCGGCACTGAGGACCAGGACGCGACGGCCTTCGTGGACGACCGGGTGCAGCACCTCGACGGGACGCGTCACGAGGCTGACCACCTCGACACGGTCGGCCGCCCACCCGAGCCGCGCGCAGGCGAGGGAGACCGACGACGGGTGCGGCAGGACCCGCACCCGGCCGGCGCCGAGCAGCCGCACCAGGGTCGTACCGATGCCGTGGAACATGGGGTCGCCACTGGCCAGTACGCAAACCCTGCGGCCCCGGTGGGAGGCGAGCAGCGAGGGCAGGGCGGGCAGAAGCGGCGAGGGCCAGACGACGCGCTCGGCACCACGGTCCGCACCGGAGTCGACACCGAGTTCGGCTCCCCGCTCGACGCCCGACTCGCCACCGAACCTCGCACCGTGGTCGCCACCGGGTTCGGTTCCCGGCTCGACACCGTGCCCGGCAGCGCGCTCGATGCCGATCTCCGGGACGAGCCGCAGTTGCCTGGCGCTGCCCATCAGAACCTCGGCGGCGCACAGCTCGCGTCGCGCCGCCTGCGACAGACCGGCCCAGCCGTCGTCTCCGATCCCGACGACGACAACGGCGGGATCGACGGCGGTGGAATCGGCGGAGGAGGGCTCAGACATTGCCCAGCACCCGGGTGAGGCGGATCTCGACCACGACGCGGGCGGGATTCTCCCTCGGCACCCGATAACGCTCGGCGTAGCGGCGCTCGGCGTCGGCGACCGACTCGGGGTCGGTACGGATCACCGCACGCCCCTCCAGGGTCGACCAGCGGCGCCCGTCCACCTGGCAGACCGCGACGGCCGCCCCACCGTCACCCGCCGCGAGCACATGGCGGACCTTGTGCGAGCCGCCCGAGGTGATCACCCTCGCGATCCCCGAGTCGGCGTCCAGCGTCACCCCCACCGGAACGACGTGCGGCGTGCCGTCGGCGCGCACGGTGGTCATCGTGCACAGATGACGCTCCCGCCAGAACGCGCGGAGGTCCTCCCCGAGATCCTTCAACAGCCGATCCTTCCCCGATTCCGCTCTACCGGGCGACATGCTAGCCGCGGACCGCGTCCCCCCTCGGACCCGGTCACCGGCCGGGGCGATCACGCTCCCCTCGCGGCCACGGAGACTCCCGCGCGCCGCTCCGGCGGGAACCGATCGACACGGAAATCGACATAGAAACGGCCGTTCTCCCGGCCATCACCCCCCGGGCAGGCGGCATCCTGATAAGCATGAGTTATCACATATGCGTGGTGTGCCTGGGAAACATCTGCCGCTCCCCCATGGCCGAGGTCGTGCTGAGGAAGACCCTTGACGACCACGGCCTCGGTGACCTCGTCACGGTCGACAGCGCGGGCACCGGCGGCTGGCACCAGGGCGGCCCGATGGACGCGCGGGCCGCCGAGACGCTCTCCGACCACGGCTATGACGGCTCGGAGCACCGGGCCAGGCAGTTCCTGAGCGACTGGTACGACCGGGTCGACCTGGTGCTGGCCATGGACGCCCACAACCTCGGCGCCCTGCGCCGCCTCGCCCCCGCGGGCGCGGACGTGCGCCTGTTCCGCTCCTTCGACCCCGCCGCCCCCGAGGGCGCCGAGGTGCCCGACCCCTACTACGGCGAGCGCGAGGGCTTCACCGAGGTGCTGGAGATGGTCAGGGCCGCCTCCGAGGGACTCGCCAAGCACCTGGCGACCACCCTGAGGTGAGGACTCTCCACCGGACTCGCGTTCGCCTCCGTGACAGGCGAAGAACCGGGGTTTCCTGGCGGGGGGATTTTCACCGACCCGACGCCTTTACAAAGTAGATCACTAGTCGGTCTCCGTCATCCGTCCGCGAGACGGGCCTGGTCACGGCGCGCCCGTCCCGCTCATGGCGCCACGCCACGAGTGGCCCGCCCCGACCCCACGTCGTACCTCCGGGAGGCGTCCCGGAGGTATCGGCCCCACCTTCCCGCGCCACCGGTCCCCCTGGATCCGCCGGGCACCTACCCCGTACGGCCGAGCCCGTACGACGAAGCGGCGGAGGAGGCCTCGCGGGCGTCGAGGAGCTCCTCCCAGTGCTCCTGCGCCCAGGCGCACGCGGCGTTCATCGGTTCGAGCAGGCTGCGGCCGAGCGGCGTCAGCGCGTACTCGACCCGCTGGGCGGGATGAACGGTGCGCACGATCAGGCCATCGCGCGCGAGCGTCCGGAGCGACTGGGTGAGCACCTTCGCGGTGATGCCGCGCAGGGGGATCCGAAGCTCGGAGAACCGTCGCGGCCCGCCTTCGAGGCAGCGGATGATCATCCCTGCCCATTTGTCGCCGAAGCGGATGGGCGTGAGGTCGGACGGGCAGACCGGATCGAACATCTCCGGATCGAGGGGCTCTGTCACCCCTTCACGCTAGCCGGGGATCCCGCTGGGGACCACCGCCGACCGTCGCGCCGAACCACGGGTGGCCGGGTATCCCGGTGGTAACCACCTGCCCGGTTAATCTCCCGGCAGCGGCCGGCGATCAGGTCCGGCCCTGGACACGAGGGGTTCCAATGAGCAGGATCATCGTCTTCGGTGCCGGCGGCCGGGGCGGCCGGGCGGCCGTCCACGAGGCCCTCCGGCGCGGGCACCAGGTCACCGCGGTCGTGCGCGACCCGGCCGGGCACGGTGACCTGGCCGCGGACGGTGTGCGGATCGTCGCCGGCGACGTCACGGACGCGAACGGTGTCGCGCGGCTCGCCGAGGGTCACGACGCCGCGATCAGCTCCGTCTACGACGCGGGCGCGGCGCACGACGTCTTCTTCGCCGACGCCGCCCGCGCCCTGCTCGACGGGCTGACGAGGGCGGGAGTGGCCCGGCTGCTGACGGTCGGCCTGGCGTCGGTGCTGGCGACCTCCTCGGGGACGCTCCTGATGGACACGCCCGGCTACCCGCAGGAGTACCGGTCGTTCTACCTGGGGCACGCGGCAGGAAACGAGGTGCTGCGCACCACCCCCGCCTCGCTCGACTGGCTGGTCGTCAGCCCGGCCGGTGACTTCGACCACGGCGGCGCCCGTACCGGCCGCTACCGCGTGGCCCCCGCCGAGGCGGCCAGCCGCATCTCCTACGCCGACTTCGCGATCGCGCTGCTCGACGAGATCGACACCCCCGAGCACCACCGCACGCACCTCGGCGTCGAGGCGGCCTGACGAAAGAGGAGGTCGTCGACAGCCCGAACGAACGGGTGGCCCGGCACAGCCGAACGGCACACCCCTGGTTGATCGTCGAGCGTACGGGATGACGCGTCCCCACCGGCGCCCCCGCCGTGACCGGACGGCACGGCGGGGGGCGCCGGGTGGTCAGCGGGTCTCGCCGGTTCCGCTCGCGCGTTCCAGCACCTCCAGGACGGTCCCGGCGAGCAGCGCGATCTTGTAGTGGTTGCGGGCCGCCGGAGCGCACCGGGCGGCCGCCAGCCCGGCCGCCCGGTCGAGGGGCTCGCCCGCCAGGAGTGCCTCCTCGACCTCGGGCAGGCGTACGGGGACGCGGGCGACACCTCCCACGGCCACCCTGGCGAAGGTGATCCTCCCGTCGTCGACGCCCAGCCGCGCCGCGGCCTCCACCAGCGGCCACTCGGCCTCGGACCTGCCGATCGCGCGGTGGTAGGCGGCCCGCTCCCCGGGCACGGGCGGCGGCAGGACGACGGAGGTGAGGATCTCCCCCGGGTCCAGCAGATGGTCCCGGGAGGGGTCCGAACCGTCTCCGTACAGGTCGGCGACGGGGAACGGCTCCCTGCCGTGCGTCTCGGCGGAGGCGTCGCAGGCGAGCAGGGCCACCGCCAGCGACGACGGGTGCGGCGCGACGCACGGGCCGCTGTCGAGGATCGCGGCGTTCGGGGAGAGCCCGGCGCGGGCCGGGCAGTGGTCGCCGCCGTTCTGGTGGCAGGAGAAGGCCGGGTTGCGGAAGTACGCGCAGCGGTTGCGCTGCAACAGGTTGCCCCCGACGGTGGCCACCTCGCGGATCTGGGGTGTGGCCAGACCCGCCGCCGTCAGCGCCAGGCAGGGGTGTGTGGCGCCGAGGCGCGCGTCGCGGGCCACCCGCGCGACCGTGGTGAGCGCGCCGATCCTGACGGAGCCGTCCGGCTGCCAGGTGACGCCGGACAGATCGGGCAGGCCGCGCAGGTCCACGTGCGGTCCGGCCGCGCGGCGGCCCATCAGGTCGGTGCCTCCGGCGCGGAACTCGCCCCCGCGCCGTACGGCCTCGCCGAGGTCGGTGAGTACGGTCATCGAACACCTTCCAGTGTGAGGCGGGGGGTGTGCTCCGGTGAGAGGGCCGTCGGCCGTCCCCTCCCGGGGGCCGGGTACGGGTCCGGCCGCGTCCGCGCGGAGGGGGTCAACGGGTGATCCCTTCGAGGAGCCGGTCGGGACGGATGGGCAGGTCGTGAGGGCGCCAGCCGGTGGCGTTGTGGACGGCGTTGCCCACCGAGGCGGCCACGCCGACCGTGGAGATCTCTCCGACCCCGACGCCGTTGCCCTTGACGTGCTCCCACCCGTCGCGGTGGAAGTGCACAGTGATCTCGGGGGTGTCGCCGATGCCGGGGATGCGGTAGTCGTCGAGGTTCGCGGTCAGCACGTTTCCGGTGACCGGGTCGACCAGCCGCTCCTCGTACAGGGCGTAGCCGATGCCCTGCACGACACCGCCCTCGCACTGGCTGCGTGCCGGCCGCTCGGCGTAGATGTGACCCGCCGCGATCCCGGCCCACACCCGAAGCGGCCTGACGGTGCCGAGGCGGGTGTCGACCTCGACCTCGGTGACGTGGACGGAACCGCTGAACCCCCGGCCGATCGCCATGCCGCCCACCGGGAACGGGGTGACGTAGCCGCGCCGGTCGCGGCGGCGCCCGCCCACCACCCTGGCGCCGTCGGTCAGGCCCAGCTTGCGCAGGCGCCGCGCGGCGTCGCGCGCGGCGGGGGCCACCGAGGCCGTGGTGCGGCTGCCGATCGAGCCCGGCCCGTGCACGGTGCCCGTCCTGCCGACCTCGACGCGGACGCGCTCGGCGGGCAGTCCGAGTTCCTCGCACACGACGCCGGCGATGACGGTGCGGACGCCGGTCCCGATGTCCTGGGTCGCGGTCGAGGCCACGACCACGTCACCCTCGACACGCAGCTCCACCTCTGTGGCGGGGTCGAGCATGTAGAGCCAGTTGGCGGCGGCCACCCCGACGCCCCGGCGGAAACGCCCCGTCTGGGAGCCGGTACGCGGCCTGGACGTCCACTCGGGCAGGGCCGCGGCCAGGTCGTAGAGCGCGTGCCGTTTGCGGTTGCCGTCCCAGCGGCGCCGCAGCGCGATCGGGTCCTCGCCCCTGCGGTGGGCGGCCTCGTCCACCGCCTGCTCCAGCGCCCAGAGCATGGGCGGCGCCCCCGGCCCGCGGAACGGGGTGCCCGGCGACTCGTTGGTGACCACGTCGTAGTCGCGGAGCCTGCGGGGCGCGGTGCCGTACACGAGGCGGGCCATCAGCGCGACGGACGACCCGATGGCCACGCCGCCACGCCCGTGGACGTCCATGGTGAGGGCGGTGAGGTCGCCCCGGTCGTCGGTGAGCAGTTCGACGGTGGTGCGGGTGCCCGGACGGTTGCCCGCGTCGGTGAGCTCCTCGGCCCGGCTGAGCACCACGCGCACCGGCGCGCCATGGGCCCGGGCGAGCTCGACGGCCGCGATCGTCTCGACGGTGACGCCGACCTTGGCCCCGAAACCGCCGCCGACGTGGTCGGCGGCGATGTGGACCCGCTCGACCGGCAGGTCCCACCGCTTGGCGGCCTGCTCGGCGGTGATGACCACGGTCTGGGTGGACAGGTGCAGGTGCAGGTCGCCCTCGGCGTCCCAGCGGGCGACGCAGGCGTGCGGCTCCAGCGGGGTGTGGACCTGCACGGCGGTGGTGAACGTGCCGGTCACCAGGCGGGGGTCGGCGTCGCGCCTGGCGGCCTCGATCCGCTTGGCGGCGGTGCGCCCGCGCCAGCTCGCCCTGGTGAAGGGACCGCGCACGTTGCCGTTCCAGGCGCCGGGAAGTGCCAACCCCTCGCTGGAGCTGGGGACGTGCTTTCTGGACTCCTCGTCGTAGACGGGCGGGGCGTCCGGCGCGTCGTCGAGCGCGGCGGGCCTCGGCTCGTAGCCGATCCCGGCGGCCTCCGCGATCGCGAGCGCCTCGCGGCGGGTGGGGGCGGCGACGGCGGCGACGGGCTGGCCCGCGTAGCGGACGACGCGGTCGGGCGGCAGCAGGTCGACCACGTGGGCGGCGTCCACCGTGACCGAGGTGACGCGGGCGTGCGCCCTCGTGGAACGGATGACCACGCCTTCCAGCTGGCCTTCGAGGCGCACGTCGGTCGTGTAGCGAGCGCGGCCCGCGACCTTGTCCATCGCCTCCACCCTGGCGGGTGTCCCCGCGGCGCCGTCGTGCTCTCCCCGGCAGGCGGCAGCGATCGCGGCGTAGATGCCCTCGTACGCGCCACACCTGCACAGATGACCGGCGAGGGCCGCGGCGATCCGCTCGCGCGGTGGCGCGACGTCGCCGTGCTCGGCGCGCCAGGCGTCGACGAAGGCCGCGCCCTCGACCGCGAATCCGGGCGTGCAGTAACCGCACTGCAGGCCGTCGTGGACGGCGAGGGCCCGCTGGACGGGGTGGTCGAGCCCTTCGGCGGTGGTGATCTCGCGCTCCTCCAGCGCGGCCGACGGCAGCAGGCAGCTCGCCTGGGGCACGCCGTCCACCATGACCGTGCACGCGCCGCAGACCCCGGTGCGGCAGGCGGCCTTGGCGCCGGTGAGGCCGAGACCGTCGCGCAGGACGTCCACGGCGGCGTCGTCGGGGCCGGCCTCCACCGTGGTGGGCAGCCCGTTTACCGTTATCTTCATAACTCTCCAGTTGACGTCGTCAACATTATGTTGACAGTGTCAACCAGATACGTTGACGTTGTCAACACAGCCTGCCCGGAAAGGGGATCCACGTGGTGGACGGCACCAGGACCCGCCTGGTCGAGAGCGCGCTGAGACTGCTGCGCGAGGAGGGCCTCGACGCCGTGACGCTACGCGCCGTCGGCGACCTGGCAGGCCTGTCCCGTACGGCCCCCTACCGGCACTTCGCCGACAAGACCGCCCTGCTCGCGGCACTCGCCGTCCGGGTCATCACCGATCTCAGCGCGCACGTCGCCGCCGCGGTCCTGGCGGCCGAGACCCCCCGCGACCGGCTGCGGGCCTTCTACCTGAGCTACGTCGAGTACGCCGTCGCACACCCCGAGGAATACCGGCTGGTGTTCGCCTCGGAGTTCGTCGTCGGGCACCACCCGGATCTGGAGACGGCGATCGACCAGGTGATGACCGCGCTCGACATGGAGGGCCCGTGGGAGGGGCCGGTGCCCAAGGCCAGGGTGATGGCCCTGTTCTCGACCGCCCACGGTCTCGCTGAGCTGGCGGTGGCGGGACAGTTCTCCCACAAGGGGATCGGATACTCCGACGTCGTCGACGTCCTGGTGAACCCCGGCGAACGGTGACGAGCGGCCGCAGACGGTCAGAGAGGGACGGTGTCCCTCGGGCCGCCGTCATGGGGGGCACCGGCCGGGGAGGGGTGTACGGCGGACCGGCCGCCGCGCTCGGCGGCCCTCGCCACGTTGCGCAGCATCGGCCCGAAGACCAGGCTGTGGAAGGGCGCGACCGACCACCAGTAGAGGTGCCCGGCCAGGCCACGAGGATGGAAGATCGCCCGCTGGCCGTAGACGGTCTCCCCCCGGTACGTGAGCACCCGCATCTCCAGCCAGGCGAGGCCGGGCAGGCGCATCTCCGCGCGCAACCGCAGCAGGCGCCCCGGCTCGATCTCCTCGACCCGCCAGAAGTCGACGGAGTCGCCCACCCAGAGCCGCCGGGGATCGCGACGCCCTCTGCGCAGGCCCACGCCACCGACCAGCCGGTCGAGCAGACCGCGCAGGCTCCAGGCCAGGGGCAGGGAGTACCAGCCCACCTCGCCGCCGACGGACTCGATCACCGCCCACAGAGCCTCGGGTGAGGCGTCGACCCGACGGGCCCGCGCGTCGACGTACAGGCTGCCGCCCGCCCAGTCGGGGTCGGTGGGCAGCGGGTCACTCGGCGCCCCGGGGGTGGAGGCCGAGGACCAGCGGGTGACGACCTTGGCCTCCTTGACGCGCTGGAGGGCGAGTTCGACCGCCCGCCTCAGCCCGATCAGCCCGCCCGGCGGGTCCTCGACGTAGCGGGCGATGTCGTGCTCGCCGCAGACGGCCTCGTTGCGCAGCGACTCCACCAGCGGGCGGGCCAGGCTCGCCGGGACCGGGGTGACCAGCCCCACCCAGTGGCTGGAGAGGCCGGGGCTCAGCAGCGGGACCGGGATGATCAGCCTGCGGGGCAGGCCGGCGACCTCCGCGTAGACCCGCATCATGTCGGCGTAGGTGAGCACGTCCGGGCCGCCGATGTCGAAGGAGCGGTTCACCTCCTCCTCGACGGAGGCCCAGGCCACGAGGTAGCGCAGCACGTCGCGGATCGCGATGGGCTGCGTCCTGGTGCCCACCCACCGCGGCGTCGTCATCACGGGCAGCCGCTCGGTGAGGTGGCGCAGCATCTCGAAGGAGGCCGAGCCCGATCCGATGATGACCGCGGCCCGCAGCACCACCGCGGGCACCGAGGAGCGCAGGAAGATCTCCCCCACCTCGACGCGGGAGCGCATGTGCGGCGAGAGCCTCTCGTCCGGCGCGAGGCCCCCGAGATAGACGACCCGGCGAACCCCGGCGCGCTCGCACGCGGCGGCGAAGGTGGTGGCCGCCTCGCGGTCGGCGGCGGCGAAGTCACTCCCCCCGCCCATCGTGTGGATCAGGTAGTAGACCACATCGATGCCTTCCAGGGCCTTCGCCGCCTGCTCGGCGTCGGCCGCGTCGGCCTGGGCGACCTCGACCCGGGAGACCCACGGCTGGTCGCGCAGGCGGCCGGCCGACCTCACCATGCAGCGGACCTCGTGCCCCGCGTCCAGCAGTTCGGGAACGAGCCGCCCTCCGATGTATCCGGTCGCGCCGGTCACGAGACATCTCATGCGTACATTTTCGTACGGCGCCCCCCGGTGGTTGCGGCCGGACCCTTTCCTGTGCCGCGCACGGGCTCACCGTCCCCTTGGCCCGCCGTTTCCACGCAGCCGGGTTTCCCCGCCGACGTTTCCAGCCCGCCGTTGCCCCGCCGTCGTTCCGCGCCCGCTTCCGGCTCAGAGCCTCGCCTGGAACCCCTCTCGGATCTCCAGGAGGATCTCGCGGGTGCGCGTGGCCGGCTCGGCCTCGATGCACAGGCGCTCCATGACCTCCAGGTAGCTGTCGACGTCGTCGCGCTTCTCCAGGTAGACGGCGCTGGTGAGCTGCTCCATGTAGACGATGTCCGGCAGGTCGGGCTGGGAGAAGCGCAGGATGCTGAAGGGACCTCCGGCCGCAGCGTGGCCGCCGACGCTGAAGGGCACGATCTGGACGGTCACGTTGGGCAGTTCGAGCGCGCGCAGGATGTGGTCGATCTGCTCGCACATCGCCTCGGCCCCGCCGAGAGGGCGGCGCAGCACGGCCTCGTCCAGCACGGCCCACAGATGGGGCGGGTCCTGGCGGTGCAGCAGCCGCTGACGTGCCATGCGCAGTTTCACCCTGCGGTCCAGCTCCTCCGGGGAGGCCGAGGGGAAGCCCAGCCGGATGACGGCCCGCGCGTAGCCCTCGCTCTGCAGCAGGCCGGGAACGAACTGGACCTCGTAGTTGCGGATGCCGCTGGCCGACTCCTCCAGGCCCACGTACGTCTCGAACCAGGCGGGCAGCACGTCGTTGTAGTTGTGCCACCAGCCGGCGAGGTTGGCCTTCTCGACGAGGGAGAGGAACGGCTCACGATCGGCGTCGCTCGTCACCCCGTACAGGGTGAGCAGGTCGGACACGTCCCTGATCCGGAAGCTGACCCTGCCGAGCTCCATGCGACTGATCTTGGAGTGCGAGGCGCGGATGGAGTGCCCCGCCTCCTCCAGCGTGATGCCCCGCTGCTCGCGCAGGCGGCGGAGCTGTGCGCCCAGGACGATCCGCAGCACGGTGGAGCTGCCTCGCGGTGCGGCCATGGAGGTCGTGGGAGCCGTGGAGGCCGCAGAGGTGGGACCGACCGGCCGACCGTCGGCGTTTGGCATGATCATCTGCAGTCCTTCGGGCGCGGAACGCGATCCTGCGCCCACTCTTTGTGGCGATCGCGAGCCTTCACGGTACTCCGCTCGCCACGCTCAGACCATAGAAGATTTTATCTTTCAATCACAGTGGCGGATCTTCAATTGATCAGGTCGTCGAACTCCCCGCTCTTCACCCCTCGGACGAAGTCGTCGGCCTCGCGGCGGGTGTAGATCAGCGCGGGGCCTTCGGGGTCGCGGGAGTTGCGCATCGCGACCCTGCCGTCGGGCAGTTCCGCGAGTTCCACACAGTTGCCGCTGGGGTTGCTGAAGTGGCTCTTGCGCCATATGACACCGTCCATCAGGGCGGCCGACATGCCGTTGTACAGCTGGTTCATCCTCGCCTCTCACTGATTAGGGAGGGAAACAACACTCCGAGTGTAGGGCTTTTTGTGCAGATGCACGTGCATCTGTACTTGCCTATGCACATTACGGAAGGCAAGATGGCAGACGGATCAACCTCGCCACATGATCGTCCCCTCCTCAAGGTCGCCGATGACTGGTTACCGAAGACGCGAAGCCACACCCATCCGAGCTGAGATCGGAGGGTGGGAACGGTGGTTGTCGATGCTTAATCACCTGCTCCCCCCGAGCGGCCTGCCCCCCTGGGCCGGTAGGGAGGACCACGCCGGCCAGTTACAGATGGCCGTCCGCAGCCTCCGTTACGACTCGTGCGCGGCGCGGACCGCCCGCGAGTTCACCACCAAGGCGCTGCGGGCCTGGGAGCTGGAACCGCTGATCGACGACACCGGCATCGTGGTCTCCGAACTCGTGACCAACGCCGTACGCCACGGCACGCGAGGTGTCCCGCACGCCCGTTCCTTCCCCGAGGTCAGGGTGATCCTCTGCCACACCGAGCGCTCGGTGCTGTGCGCGGTCACCGACCCCAGCGACCAGGGCCCCTGTCTGCGCGAGCCCGACTACGAGGCGGAGAACGGCCGGGGACTCCAGTTGGTCGACGGTGTCAGCGAGACGTGGGGCTGGGCACCGCTGGAGAGCCGGGGCAAGGCGGTGTGGGCGGCCTTCGCCCTGCCCCCGGCAGGAGAACGCCACCTGGAAGCCTGCCACTGACGACGCGCGAGAGCCCGTCACCGAAGGTCGAGTGCCGGGAAAGTTACCCGAGTGGAAGGAGGCTCTGGCAGGAAACACCTCACCCCGTGGGCAGAAGGTCGATAATGTCCGCTGGAACCGCATGCCGGACGGAGGACACCATGGCGTCGTCGCAACCTGAGCGCCTCAGGTTCGATCCCACGATCCCGAACGCGGGCCGGATATCGGACTACTTCCTGGGCGGCAAGGACAACTTCGCCAGCGACCGGGCCGCCGCGCAGGTGGCGCTCTCCATCGCCCCCGAGCTCCCCGCCATGTCGCGGGAAGGGCGCAGATTCCTCGACCGCGTCGTGCGCTTCCTGGTCGAGGCCGGCATCCGTCAGTTCGTCGACATCGGCTGCGGCCTGCCGACCCAGGGCAGCGTGCACCAGATCCTGCGCGGCCTCGCACCCGAGGCGCGGGTCGTCTACGTCGACAACGATCCGATGGTCGTCGTCCACGCCCAGGCCCTCCTGAAGGAGGACAGCCCGGCCATCGTCGTCGAGGCGGACATGCGCGACCCCGAGCGGCTCCTCGCGCATCCCGGCCTCACCGGCCTGATCGATCTCGACGAGCCCGTGGCGCTCCTGCTCTTCTCGGTCCTGGCCGACCTTCCCGACGACGTCGAGGCGACGCAGGCCGTCGCCGCCCTGCAGAAGGCCGTCGCGCCGGGCAGCTACATGGCCCTCTCCCACGCGGTCTCCGATCTGTGCCCGGACAGGACCGCGCGGCTCGCCGCCCTCTTCCAGGACAGCGGGTCGATCACCGGTCCCCGCCGTGCGAACCTGCGCACCAAGGCCGAGGTCGAACTCTTCCTCGACGGGCTGAGGCCGGTCGAACCGGGCGTCGTCTACATTCCCGAATGGCGGCCGGAGGGCGCGATACCGCACCGGCCGGATTCCGTCTGGGTCGTCGGCGGAGTCGCACGAAAAGAATAGGCTTTTTTGGGAAACAATCGAGTTTTGCCTGCATTTGCTGCGCCTCGGCACCTGTTCACGCGACGCGCGATTCTCTAATGTCGCAGGCAACAGCGGAGGTGAAACCCGTTGAACGACACGTCCCGGCGGCCGGGGGTAGGCCTGGACACCAGCGTTCCCAACATCGCCAGAATGCACGACTACTTTCTCGGCGGGAAGGACAACTTCGCCGCCGACCGCGAGGCGGCCGAGGAGGTGCTCGCCGTCGCGCCCGAGATCAGGACCATGACGCACGAGGCCCAGGCGTTCCTGCGCCGGATGGTGCGATATCTCGTCGAGCGAGGCATGACCCAGTTCGTCGTCATCGGCTCCGGCCTGCCCAACCGCCGCAACGTCCACCAGGTGGCCCAGGAGATCGTCCCCGACACGCGCGTGGTCTACGTCTCCAACGACCCCGTGGTGCTCTCCCACGCCCGCGCCACGCTCGCCACCAACCCGTACACCACCGCCGTCGAGGGTGACGTCCTGCACCCCCGCGAGTTGCTCACCGACCCGGAACTGCTGCGCCTGGTCGACCTGGAGCTACCGGTGGCCGTCCTGATCCTGTCGGCCCTGCAGTTCATCCCCGACGAGGACGACCCGCACAAGAGCGTGGCCATCCTTCGCGACGCGGTGCCGGTCGGCAGCCACTTCGGCATCGGCCACGTCGTCTTCGACACGCGGCCGGAGGCCAAGGGCCCGCTGGTCGAGATATTCCAGCGGGTCCTCGGCCGCACCGAGGACGCCTCCCGGCGAAGCGATGAGGTGCTGCGCTTCTTCGACGGGCTGGAACTCGTCGATCCCGGCCTGGTCTACATCCGCCACTGGCACCCCGACAACCCGCTCACCGCGCAGGGCCGCGACAGGACGTGGACGATGGGCGGGGTGGCCCGCAAGGCCAAGGACTGACGAGGACCGGCGCGACCCGCGGATCCCTCCCACCGGCCGGCCTCCGGGAGGCGGACCTAACCCGCGACCAGGAGGTCGTCGCGCTCCACGGCCTCCAGCGAGAGGGTCTTGTAGCCGACCTCGTCGAACAGCACGGTGATCCGGTCGCTCTCCCTGCTCATCACCATCCCCGGCCCCCAGGCGCTGTGCCGCACCCTGGCGTGCATCGCGAAGGGCCCCTCGCCCGCGGCCTCCGGCTCCTGGGGCAGGCCTGCGCGGCAGGTGTCGCAGGCCTCGCAGCCGCGCTCGCGCGGCTCGCCGAAGTATTCGAGCAGGAAGCGGCGGCGGCAGCCCGTGGTCTCCGCGTACGCGCGCATCATGTCGATCCTGGAGTCGTCGATGCGACGCCGGGTGTCGTCCAGCTCGACGGCGCGGGCCGCGGCCGCCTCGGGCTCGGGACCGCCGGACACCCGGCGCAGGTCGCCCTCGCCGGTGACCTCGATCGCGTTCGCCCGCTCCAGGAGGTTGACCAGCCGGGTGAGCCGGGTGGCGCCGACGTCGAGCAGGGTCCGCATCTCGCCCGCGGGTACGGTGCCGCCGTGCTCGTGCACCAGCGTGGCGACCCGTAGCAGCAGTTCCTCGTCGGCGCGTCCCCCGACGAAGAACCTGCGCAGCCCGAGGTCCTCGGAACGGTAGAAGAGCACCGCGGCGGCGGGCCCGCCGTCCCGCCCGGCCCGGCCGATCTCCTGGTAGTAGGAGTCCGGCGACTCCGGCGGGGCGGCGTGCAGCACGAACCGCACGTCCGGCTTGTCGATGCCCATGCCGAACGCCGAGGTCGCGACCACGACGTCCAGCTCGTCGTCGCGGAACATCTCGTGGATCCTGTGCCGCTCGGCCGCCTTCATCCCCGCGTGGTACGCCTCGGCCCTGCGACCGGCCTCGCGCAGCGCGGTGGCGTACTCCTCGGCGGCGCGGCGGGTGGCGACGTAGACCAGCCCGAGTCCTGAGCGGGACGCCGCGTCCTCCACCAGCGCCCGCCTCATATCCTCCTGGGTGACGAAGCGGCGCACCTGTAGGTCGATGTTGGGCCGGTCGAAGCCCCGCACGATCTGGCGGACGTTCCTCAGCCCGAGGGCGGTGACGATCTCGTCGCGTACCGCAGGGGCGGCCGTGGCGGTCAACGCCACCACCGGCGGATGCCCCAGCTGCTCGATGACCTGGCCCAGCCTCAGGTAGTCGGGCCGGAAGTCGTGGCCCCACGCCGACACGCAGTGCGCCTCGTCCACGGCGATCAGCGAGGGACGCGCGGCGCGCAGCCGCTCGACCGTCTCCGGTTTCGCGAGTTGCTCGGGTGAGAGGAAGACGAACTCGGCCGCGCCCGCGCGTACGGCCTCCAGGGACGCCTCGCCACCGGACTGGGCGGAGTTGACCGCGACCGCCCCGCCCGCGTCGGCCTCGGCCAGCCCGGCGACCTGGTCACGCTGGAGGGCGATGAGCGGCGAGACGACGACGGTGGGCCCGTCGAGCAGCAGTGCCGGCACCTGGTAGACGGCCGACTTACCGCTGCCGGTGGGCATGACCACGAGGGCGTCGCCCCCGGCGAGCAGGTGACGCATGGCGTCGAGCTGCCCGGGGCGCAGGTCACGCCAGCCGAAGACCTCGCGGGCCACGGCGCGCAGCTTCCGCGCCCTCGGCCCGAACCTGTCCTTGATGCTCATGCCCTCCGCCTTCCCGCCGTGTGACGGCCAGGTACCCGCGGATCGGGGCACTAGTCGCGCGACGTCCCCTCGATCGAAGGAGGGCGCGGGACGGGTACGGGCGGGAAGCGGGAGACACCGATGAGGGGCGCCCCGTCGCGGACACCCCTCCTTCGGCCGGATCGCGGCCCGGCCTGTCAGGTCGCGGTTCGGCCCGCCGGGTCGCCCCGGGTCACCCCGGTCCGCCGTGTCAGGTCGCCACGCCTGCCGCGTCGCGGCTCGACCGACCTGTCGGGCCGCTGTCGGGTCACTGTGGGCCGGTCGCGGTTCGGGCCGCCGGGGCACAGCGGCTCGACCGGCCCGCCGGCATCGTGACGGCCGTCGCGATCGTCGTGACCGCGACGTCCGTCACGGCCGCCGCGTGTTCACCGCCTTCGCCGCGGTCACTTCGGCATGAGCACCGTGTCGACGAGGTAGACGACGGCGTTGGAGGTCTGGATGTTGCCGCAGAGGACCTTGGCGTCGTCGACGGTGAAGTCCTCACCGGAGCCCTTCACGGTCAGTGTCCCTCCCTGCATCGTGGTCAGCGTGCCTTGGGTCAGGTCCTCGGGGGTCTTCTTCCCCTCGACGACGTGGTGGGTCAGGACCTTGGTCAGCTCCGCCTTGTCGGACAGGAGCTTGTCGAGCTTCTCCTTCGGAATCTTGGCGAACGCCTCGTTGGTGGGGGCGAACACCGTGATGTCCTTGGCGGAGTTGAGCGTCTCGGTCAGGCCGGCCTGCTCGATCGCCTGGGCCAGCGTGGAGAGGGAGGGGTTGGAGGCGGCGGCGGTGGCGACCGGCTGTGAGGCCATCTCGCTGAGGCTGCCCTCGCCGCTGGCGGGCAGGGACGCGCACCCGGGGCCGAACGGCTCCGTCATCATGCCCGAGGGTTCGGGCGAGGCGCCCTCGGTGGGCATGGTCGAGTCTGTCGGGACCGGTGTGGGAGAGGTGATCCACCCGTGGGCGGCGACCGCCTGCGCGGCGGGGGCTGCGGTCAGGGCGAGTACGGTCAGGGCCGATGCCAGAAGAGACTTCTGCTTCACGGTTTTCTCCTTGGTTGGGCGGATGAGCCATCCGGGTCCGTCGGCGGGTTCCCGAGCCACTCATGTCCTGTATTGGAGATCAATTCCCTGAGATTTGAGGCTAAATGCCCCACTAGAGGACTCTTGACCACATATCTCCCGAGAGAGATAGCTATTTTCCATTCGACGGGGCGTTAATCAAGGCCCTCCGCATCCCCCCGTAGAGTGGGAATCATGAGCCCGAAGATCGCGACCAACGAGGTCGTCTCCCGCGACCGGCTGCTGGATTTCCTCCGTGACCGCCACCGCGCGCTGGTCATCACCGCGCGGCGCGACGGCAGGCCACAGGCGTCCCCGGTGACCTGCGGCGTCGACGCCGAGGGCCGCATCGTGGTGTCCACCTACCCCGAACGCGCCAAGACCTCCAACGCCCGCCGTGACCCGCGGGTGAGCGTCGTGGTCCTGTCGGACGACTTCGACGGCCCCTGGGTGCAGGTGGACGGCACGGCCGAGGTCCTCGACCTGCCGGAGGCCCTCGAACCGCTGGTCGACTACTACCGGTCCATCTCCGGTGAGCACCCCGACTGGGACGAGTATCGAGCGGCGATGACACGGCAGGGCAAGTCGCTGTTGCGCGTCACCCCGGAGCGCTGGGGCCCCATCGCCACCGGCGGCTTCCCCGCTCGGCTGGCCTGAGGGCCTGGCGCCCGGACAGGCCCTCAGGCCAGGCTGCACTGCCCGGCCGCGTCGCGGTCGATCGACTCAACCGGACAGGCCCTCAGGCCGGGCGGGCCCCTTGGACCGGTCTGTCGGCCAGGAGACGACCTCCAAGGATCACCCCAGGTCGGCCAGGACGGCCTCGGCCGCCCTGCGCCCCGAGACCAGGGCTCCCTGCTGCGAGCCGGTGTCGCGGTGGTCTCCGCACACATAGCGGCCCGGCGCGAAGCGCACGGGGCGCCGCAACGAGAACGGCGGCACCATCGCGGGCAGCGCCTCCTTGACGGCGTACGTCGCCAGATGGTCCCAGTTCGAGGTGTCCGTCCCGTAGATCTGTGAAAGCCGCGCCCTGACCCGGGGCTCGTCCGCGTCGGAGAGGACTCCCAGCACCGACGTGGAGACCAACGCCCGGCCCGGCGGCGCGTACGCGGGCGCGGCGTCGCTGATGACCAGGGTGTCGGTGATGTGGCCCTCCGCGTCGACGATCTGCGTGGGGTCGTCCATGGGCGAGCGGGAGGCCGCGTGGTAGAAGGTCGTCACCGAGCGCATCGCCGGAGTCTCCAGCCCCGGATAGAGTGCGGCGGCCATGGCGGGGTCGGTGGCCACCACCACCGCGCGGGCCTGGATCGTCTCGCCCCCGGCCGTCTCCACCCCCTCCTCGGTCACGGCGAGGACCGGGGTCTCCAGCGCGAGCGCCCCCGGAGGAAGGCGTCCGGCGAGCTGCCGGGTGATCTCTCCCATGCCGAGCGCGGGCACCCCGACCGTTCCCCGGGCGAAGGCGCGCCAGATGAGGTGGAAGAAACGGCTGGAGGTCTCCAGTTCCCGCTCCAGGACGACACCGGAAAGGAACGGGCGGATCAGTTTCTCGACCATCCTCGGTGAGACGCCCCAGTGCCGCAGTTCCTCGCGCGTGGTGCGTTCGCGCCCGTCGCGCAGCCGGCTCACCGGCAGCAGGAGGTCCCGTGCGGTCAGCGCCGCCAGGGCCGCCTTGTCGCGCGGAGAGCCCACGTCGGCGAGGAGCCCGCTGAGCGCCTGGCCCGGGTGGCGCCAGGGCAGCATGAACCGCTCCCGCCGCCCCCTCTCGAAGGAGATCAGGCCGGACGGGATCGGGCGCAGGTCCAGGGCTCCGATGTCGAGGACCCGCGCGGCCTCCGGGTAGGCGGTGTTGAAGACCTGGAAGCCGCGGTCCAGCCGGAAGCCGTCCACGACGTCGGTGCGCACCCGCCCGCCCGCCTCGTCCGCCGCCTCGACGACGCGGACCTCCACTCCCGCCGAACGCAGCCGCAGGGCGCATGCCAGACCGGCGAGACCCGCACCGACGATCACCACCGTGTCCGGCATGACGCACCCCCTCAAGGCGACGGCGGCACGAGACCTCAGGGGCCCGTGGAACCCCTAGGGTGAGGGAATCCGCCATCCTTGTCTTCGAGCGGCGGGTGCCGGGGGTTGCGCCCGCCGATCCGTTCGTCGTACGGCCTACCCCAGCTTCACGGTGATCTCGCCTCCGAGCTGGAAACCTCCGATCAGTTCCAGATCGTCACCGCTCCAGAAACGGCCGGGGTCGTACCAGTTCGGCCGCCGCCCTCCGGGCAGCAGTCCCATGGCCTCGTACGTGACCGCGACGACCTCCGCGCAGTAGGCGCTCTCCAGGGCGCTCTCCTCGGCGCCTCGCTTGAAGATCTTGGGCACCCGCCCCTTCATCCAGCGGCCGGCGAGCCTGGCCGTCGAGGGGAAGGGCGTGCCGTCCAGCCTGGCGACGGTGCGCAGGACGGCGTCCTCCATCTCGGGGGGTGCCTGCGGCTCCAGCTGTCTCAGCCAGCCGCGCTGGCCGTATCTGGTGGCCCAGACCGTCACCGCCTCGCGCAGGTCGTGCAGCTGGACGCCGCGCTGGTGGGTTCCCGACCACAGGTCGGGCAGGGAGCGACCCAGTTCGGCGTGCCACATCAGGGGCGGCATGTCGTCGATGACGACCGACATGCCGACGTGGTTGACGGGGCTGTTCGTCATGGTCTGGATCGCTCGATCGGGCACCGTTCGACCGCGGAACAGCCACACGTCGCCGGTGCGGGTCAGGTTGACGGCCTCATCGAGGCTGATGCTCTTGCCGGACATTCCGATAGCGTAGGCACATGCGATGGTGGAAGATACTCGGTCTGGCGGGTGTGGCGGGCGTCGCGGCCACGGGAGTCGTGATCGCGCGGGCCGAGCGCCGCCGGCAGGCGTACACCCCGGAGGAGATCCGCGCCCGCCTTCGCGCCCGCCTGGAGGAGTCCTCCGGCGAGCTCTCCCGGGATTCCTCCGAGCCGGTCCCCAGGGCCGTCGGCCCCGCCGACCAGGCACCCTGACTCCAAGCCCTGTCCTGAGGGCCCCCTCCCCGCCGACCGGACCGGACACCTGGAGCCCCGGCAGCGGCTCAGGCGCGCCGCGCGGGGGCGAACCGTCGTCGCCGTCGCCCTCGGGGGCCGTTTCCCGGGCGAGTAGCGCGCGAGGGCGGGCCGCGAGACGACCCGCCCCCGCCCTGTGACCGTCAGTCGAACCGGATCGCGGCCGGGTCCCACCCCTCGGGCAGCGGTGCGGGCACCGGGCAGGTGCTGCCGACCTCCACGAACTCGCCCCGCTCCGCGGACTCCGCGATGGCGATCATCGTGTCGAGGACGTGCAGGCCGAGTTCGCCGGTGGTCCGGTGCGGCCTTCCCTCACGGATGGCCTGGGCCATGTCGAGCACGCCCAGGCCGCGACCGGCCTCGGTGCCCTTGATGGGAACCGGCGTCCACTCCTCGTCGGTGGCCCGGCGCAGCCGGACCTCACCGCCGAAGGTGTTGGGATCGGGCACCTCCATGGTCGCCTCGGTACCGGTGATCTCGACGAACCCGGTGCGTCCCAGCGGCGAGTCGAAGCTGAAGACGAGCGTGGCGGCCTGCCCCGCGGCGAACTCCAGGAGCGTGGTCGTGTGGGTGGGCACCGCCACGGGAATACGCGTCCCCGCCTTGGGGCCGGAGCCGACGACCCGTTCGTCCCTCGCCCTGCGACTGACCGCGGCGACCCGCGCCACCGGCCCGAAGAGGGTCACCAGGGTCGTCAGGTAGTAGGGACCCATGTCGAACAGCGGCCCGGCCCCGGGCTGGAAGAAGAACTCGGGGTTCGGGTGCCAGACCTCGGGACCCGGTGTCTGGAACAGGGTGAGGGCGGTGAGCGGGGTGCCGATGGCCCCCTCGGAGACGAGCCTGGCCGCGGTCTGCAGCCCCGCGCCCAGGAAGGTGTCGGGGGCGCTGCCCAGGAGCACCCCCGCCGCCGTGGCGGCCTCGACGAGCCGCGCGCCGGACTCCCTGTCCACGGTGAACGGCTTCTCGTTGTAGACGTGCCGCCCGGCCAGGACGGCGGCGAGCGCCACCTCGGCGTGCGCGGCCGGGATCGTGAGGTTGACCACCAGTTCCACGTCGGGGTGCGAGATCGCCTCCTGCGGGGAGGTCGCCACCGGTACGCCGTAGCGCGCGGCGACCTCCTCGGCACGGGCCAGGTCCAGGTCGGCGCACGCCACCACGCGCACGCCGGGGAAGGTGGTGAGGTTACCCAGGTACTGGTGGCTGATGTTGCCGCACCCGACGATCGCCACCCCGAGCGGGCCGGTCATGCGCTCACCCACCCGGCGGCGACGAGACCGGTCAGGTAGGCGTGGCTGTCGTCCAGCGCCTGGAGCATGTCGGTGGCGCAGTGGTCGAGCTCCACGATCCGCACCGCGTCCGGCGCGGTGTTCAGCGCGTCCACGATGGGCACCTGGCCGGCGCCGACCGCGGTCATCGGGCCCTCCTGGGTGGCGGGGCCGTCCTTGACGTGCAGGTGGCTCACCCGCTCGCCCAGCCGGGTCAACAGCCCCGAGGGGTCGACCCCGCCGGTCGCCGCCCAGTAGAGGTCGACCTCCAGCAGCACCGAGGGGTCCAGCAGCTCCGCCAGCACCTCCAGCGCGGGACGGCCGTCCACCCGCTGTTCCAGTTCCCACCAGTGATTGTGGTATCCGAGTCGCAGCCCGTGGTCGGCGGCCTCACGGGCCGCCTCGCCGATGTTCCTCGCCGCCAGCTCGACCCCCTCCCTGTCGGCGAACCACTCGGCGGGGGCGGCGGGCACGATGACGGTCCGCGCGCCGACCGCGACGGCCCCGGCGAGCGAGGACGCGCGCCGCTCGTCGAGAAGCGGGGCGTGAACGCTGCACACCGAGAGCCCGGCCTCCTCCAGATCCTCGCGCAGACCTCCCGGGTCGAGATGCGCGTCGAACGGCTCGACCGCGTCGTACCCCATGCCGGCGATGCGGCGCAGCACGGCGCGGCGATCGACGGCCGCCTGTTCGCGTACGGAGTACAGCTGGACGGCGAGTGAGCTCATCAGTTCTCCTTAGGCGTGGACACCTCCGCCTGCGGGCGAAGGAGAGAACGCGGCTTCCTACCCCGCGACGGGGAGGACCAGGGCCGCGGCGCCGTACAGGCCGGCGTCGCGTTCCAGGGAGGTCTGTTCGACGGTCAGGCGGCGCAGGAAGGCGAGGCCGGCCCGTTCGGCGACCGCCTGGCGCAGCGGGGCGAGCAGGGTCTCCCCCGCCCCGGACACGCCGCCCCCGATGACGACGTCGTCGATGTCGAAGAGCGCCGCCGTGGTGAGGATCGCCACGGCCAGCGCGTCGGCGGCCCGCTGGAAGGCCAGCTGGGCGGCGGGCACCCCGCGTGCGGCGTCGGCCGAGAGCGCGCGGGCGTCCGGACGCGCACCGGGAGCGCTCCAGCCGTTCGCCAGCGCCCAGCGGACCATGCTCGGGCCGCTCGCGATCGTCTCCAGGCAACCGGTCGCCCCGCAGGGGCAGAGCTCTCCGTCGCGGTCCACGATGATGTGCCCGATGTGTCCGGCGTTTCCCGTGGGTCCCACGTACGGCGTCCCGTCGAGGACGAGGCCCCCGCCCACACCGGTGGACACCACGATGCCCAGCAGGGCGCGGGAGCGCGAGTGCCCGCCCCGCCACCACTCCCCCAGTGCCATGCACTGCGCGTCCCCCGCGAGGGCGACGGGGAGGCCGGGAAGGAGCTCGCTCACCGCGCCGACCAGGGGGAAGCCCCGCCAGGCGGGGATGTTGACCGGGCTGACCGTGCCGGCGACGGCGTCGAGGGGGCCCGCGGAGCCGATCCCGATCCCGGCCAGATCTCGGGTGTCATCGACGCCGACGGCGGCGTCTGCGGGGCGATCGTCCCGGGTACCACGGATGTCGTGGACGAGCGAGACCAGTGTCGCCTCGGGGTCCCGGCCGACCGGCACCTCCACCCTGCGTGTCACGGTCCCGTCGGGCCTGACCAGCGCCGCGGCGAACTTGGTGCCGCCGATGTCGATCGCGAGGGCGGTCACCGGCCGGCCCGCCCGGCATGCCGGGGCGCGGCTGGAGGGCAGGTGACCATCGGTGCCACCGCGCGGCTGTGCAAGGGGATCCTCCGCTGATCGATGCCACAAAGGGTACTTTTCCCAAGTGACCGGGCAAACAGGCTGAAGGTACGACGGTAATGACAACGTTGTCAACGGTATACGGGGAGCACGGAGCCACCGGTTCACCCCAAGCCCTCATGAGTTGTGCAGCCTTATCCGATTTAAGGGCAGATACGGTTAGCCCAGGTGTGATGTGAGGAGACTGCGATGACGCACGAACACGCGGGACAGCCCGCCAGGCCGTCCGATCTGGTCGACGTGGCCCGCCTGGTGACCTCTTACTACGCCCTGCATCCCGACCCGGGTGAGATCGGCCAGCGGGTGGCGTTCGGGACGTCGGGACACCGGGGCTCCTCGCTGAACGTCGCCTTCAACGAGGACCACATCCTCGCGACCAGCCAGGCCATCGTGGAGTACCGGGCCGCGCAGGGTGTCGACGGCCCGCTGTTCCTGGGCGCCGACAGCCACGCGCTGTCGGAACCGGCCGGCGTGTCGGCGCTGGAGGTCTTCGCGGCCAACGGGGTGACGGTCATGATCGACAGCCGGGACGGCTACACCCCGACCCCCGCGGTCTCCCACGCGATCCTGGCCCACAACCGGGGACGTTCCTCGGCGCTTGCCGACGGCGTGGTGGTGACCCCCTCGCACAACCCGCCCGGCGACGGCGGCTTCAAGTACAACCCGCCGCACGGCGGCCCCGCCGACACCGACGCCACCTCCTGGATCCAGGACAGGGCCAACGCGCTGATCGCCGACGGGCTGAAGGAGGTCAGGCGGATCCCGTACACCCGGGCGCTGGCCGCCGACACGACCGGCCGGTACGACTTCCTCGGCCACTACGTGGACGACCTGCCCTCGGTGCTGGATCTCGACGCCGTCCGGGAGGCGGGGGTGCGCGTCGGCGCCGACCCGCTGGGCGGGGCGAGCGTCGCGTACTGGGGGGAGATCGCCGAGCGGCACCGGCTGGACCTGACGGTGATCAACCCGCTCACCGACCCGACGTGGCGGTTCATGACGCTGGACTGGGACGGCAAGATCCGGATGGACTGCTCGTCGCCGTACGCGATGGCCTCGCTCATCGCCAACCGTGACGCCTTCGACGTCTCCACGGGCAACGACGCCGACGCCGACCGGCACGGCATCGTCACGCCCGACGGAGGGCTGATGAACCCCAACCACTACCTCGCCGTGGCGATCTCCTACCTCTACTCCCACCGGCCGGGCTGGCCCGCCGGTGCCGGGGTCGGCAAGACGCTGGTGAGCAGCGGCATGATCGACCGGGTGGCCGCCGACCTGGGCAGGCCACTGATGGAGGTCCCCGTCGGGTTCAAGTGGTTCGTGCCCGGCCTGCTGGACGGCTCGCTGGGCTTCGGCGGCGAGGAGAGCGCCGGGGCGTCGTTCCTGCGGCGCGACGGCTCGGTGTGGACCACCGACAAGGACGGCATCATTCTGGCATTGCTCGCCTCGGAGATCATCGCGACCACGGGCCGTTCACCGAGCGAGCACTACGGCGACCTGGTGTCCAGGTTCGGCGACCCCGCCTACGCCCGCGTCGACGCCCCCGCGACCCGGGAGGAGAAGGCGGTGCTCGCCAGGCTCTCGGCCGAACAGGTCACCGCGGGCAGCCTCGCCGGCGAGGAGATCACCCAGGTGCTGACCTCGGCCCCCGGCAACGGCGCGGCCCTCGGCGGGCTCAAGGTCTCCACCGAGAACGCCTGGTTCGCCGCCCGCCCCTCGGGCACCGAGGACGTGTACAAGATCTACGCCGAGTCCTTCAAGGGCCCCGAGCACCTGAAGCGGGTGCAGCAGGAGGCGCGCGACCTGGTCTCGGCCTCCCTGGGCTGACCGCGACGGCGGCGGCATACGCCCGGCGGGCGCGTCCGGGGGCAGGACGCCCGCCGGGCGCCCCTCCCCGGACGAAAGCGGGCGCGGCCTCAGGTGAACATGCGCCAGGCGGCGGGCAGGACCGTCCAGCGGCGCCGGGTGATCCGGCCGGTCAGCTCGCCGTCGGCGTTCACCGGGACGGATTCGCCCTCCACGGTCACCTCCCCGCCACGGGTGGTGATCACGTCGCGCAGGTCGGGATGGGTTCCCCTGCGCAGCCGGAGGGCGTAGGCGAGCCTGTTCAGCGGTCCGGTCGTCAGCGAGACGACGACGTCGGCCATGCCGTCGTCGGGCCTGGCCCGGGGAGCCAGTGGGGTGCCGCCGCCGATGGTGAGGCCGTTGCCGATCCCCACCATGAGCACCCGGTGCCCGTCGCCGACGGAGCGGCCGTCCACGGTGACGCGCAGCCGCCAGCCGGGGCTTCGCACACCGGCGAGCAGCGCTCCCGCCGCGTAGGCGAGCCGCCCGAGCACCGGCTTGAGCGGCGTCGCCCCCTCGGAGGCCTCGGCGCCGATGCCGAGGTGGACCATGTTGACGACGACCCCGTCCTCGTCGTCCACCAGCAGGTCGAGCGGCTGCGGCCGGCCCGCGAGCACGACGCGGGCGGCGACCGGCGGGTCCAGCGGGACGCCCAGGCCGCGGGCGAAGTCGTTGCCCGTACCCAGCGGGACGAGTCCCACCGTACGGGTCTCCAGCTCGCCGCGCCGGTGCAGGGCGGCGACCACCACGTGCAATGTGCCGTCGCCGCCCAGCACGACCACGTCCCTGCCCGGGCAGGAGTCGAGCATCTCGTCCAGGTCCTTCTTACCGGCGGGCGCCTCGATCACGTCGGCGCCACCGGCGCGCAGCGTTTCGAGTGCGGCGGTCCTGGCCTTCTCGTCGGCGCTCCCCGCGCTCTCGTTGTAGATCGCCAGCAGCTCGGCCATGTCGTTCCTCCACGTGGTCGTCCCTACGGCTCCTGCCCACCGGAGTCCCGATCACGCGGGTCCCGCCCCATCCGCCACCAGCGCAGGGACACCCACAGCCCGGTCGCGACACCGATCAGCACGGCCAGGACGTACACCGCGCGGATCGTCTCCGGTGAGGTGTAGCCGTTGCCCGCCACGAGGATCGCCATGAGCAGCGCGGACAGCAGTCCCACTCCCACACCCCCGGCGATCCCGAGCAGCCCCACCTTCAGCGCGCGTGACAGACGGCCGCCGGGAGGCCGGGGCACCGGCGTCATGACGGCCATGAGGCGGCCTACGACAAGGGCGGGATCGTCGTCGACCCCGCCGGCGACGAGCTGGACGGTCACCCCGCCGCGCTCGGGTTCGCTCAGGCAGATCCATTGGCGCTCGTCGAGGAAGACGGTGGCGCCTCCCGCACCGGGAACGGTCAGCCACAGGAACGGCGTGCCCTCGGGGAACGTCCTGACGCCGTGTCTGGCCGTCGGCGCGTGCACGTCGAGCGCCGCGCCGAGAGCCCGCAGCGCCACCTCCTGGCCGGATATCCCCACGGCTGCCTCCCTTCCTCGTCCCTGTGCGGCGCGCGACCGGGCGCTCGCCTTCCGGCGGGGCGCCCCGACCCGAGGGGCACCCGGGAGGATCAGAGCCGTACGGCGGACCTCGTACGGCGGATCCCGGGGGCCGGGCCCGGCTCTCGGCGGGGCCCGGCGAGCGGTCAGGCGGACCTCACACGGTGGACCCGCGCAGAGAACCGGTCTCGGCGAGGGAAGGGGAGCAGATCTCGTCCAGCAGGTCGCGAAGCCGGGCCCGGTAGTCCTGGTCGGCGAGCCTGCCGTCGGCGTCGAACGGGGCGGGAGTCGTGGAGACGGCCAGTTCCGCGCCCCGGACCACCGCGCCCGCCGCGCCGAGCGCCCTGCGCAGCTGGATCTGCGTCCACATCCCCTCGTGGGCGCGCGGGCAGGCGGTCACCACACCCACCGGCTTGCCCATCAGGACCGCGCCGCCTCGCGCGCAGACGATCCAGTCGAGCGTGTGTCCCAGCTGCGCCGGGAGCGCGCTGTGCGCCGGCGCGGTGATCAGCACGCCGTCCGCGGCGGAGAGGCGGTGCCACAGATCGGCCACCGGCCGCGGGAGCCCGCCCTCCTCCAACGGCGGCACCTGCTCCAGGCCCCGCCAGATCTCGAAGTCCACCGTCGCGGGCAGTTCCCGTGCCGCCGCCTCCAGGAGCCTCCAGACGTACGCCCCCGGGCGAAGGCTTCCCGCGATCCCAACGATCCTCATTCCCGGCCCCATCCTGTCGCCGTACGGCGACGTTACGAGTGAGAGAGGTTCCGCCCTCGGTCACGCGGTCGCGGCCGCCGGCGGGGCTCCCCCTCGAACTCACCGACACAAACCGCTACTCGACCTCACCGTGACGCGAAGAGGGAGGTCCGATCGTGGTACGGGTCGAGCCGCCCCGCTCACGAACCCCGGAACGGCGATCACGCTTCCGTGAACCAGCACGGCGACGGCGGTGCCGGCGAACCTCACACTCCATCACACTCGGGGCCTGCCCTCAGTGCGGGGGGACGAACATGATCAAGCGTATCCTTCGCGAAAAAGCAGGTTATTTCTCTGTCAAGGGCGGCGAGGGCGCTGGAGGAAAGGCCGGTCCCGCGCTATGGAGCCCCCGGGTAGGTGCGGGGAGCCGCCCGGTCGGTGACCCGCTTGAGCTCGAAGAACGCCTCCTCGGTGGCGAGCACCTTGAACGCGTCCCAGAGCCGCCCGGCCCGCTCGCCGGTCGGGATCTCGCTGACGACGGGGCCGAACTGACCGGCGTGCCCGTTCACCGAGATGGTCGGGACGCCGATCAGCGCCTGGTTCCGCTCCCCCGCCGGCACCAGGGCGTGCGAGGCGTGGATCGCCTCGTCCCAGGTGTCGTCGCTCCGCGCCGCGAGCAGTTCGGGGGGCAGTCCGGCGTCGGCCAGCGCGGCGGCGATCACCGGCTCCAGCGACTCCATCGCGGCCCGCCAGCTCGCGAGACCGCCGTCGGGCGTCGTGTCGCGGGCGCGCCGGAACAGGCCGTCCTCGCCGTGGTAGCGGGTGCCGAGCGCGGTGTAGAGCTCGCCGACGGCGGCGTCCCCGGCCGCCGCGCGTGCCGCCGCGAACACCCGGATGGCGCCCCGGCCGAGCTCGACGATCTCGCGGTACTCCTCGGACATGTCCTGCTTCTCGTTGAGCGCCGCCAGGCTCATCTCCCGCCAGTTGATCCTGATGGGGCGCACCTCGCGCACCTCCAGAATCCAGCGGGAGGTGATCCAGGCCCAGGGGCAGCCGGGATCGAACCAGAAGTCGACCAGATCCTCACTCATCGGAATCCTCTTTTCCGTGGAAGTTCCTCACAGCATCGGACCTCAAGCACACTGAAGGTCAAGTTCGCCGGCCGCACCGGAGCCGGGGCACGAGCCACGGCCACCGGCGTTCCCTGGGGCCGGACGCCGGGATCCCGCCCGTCCCGTGCCGCGCACGTGCCACCGATCTCCCCGGGGGGAGCCCGCCGCAGCTGATCAGTCGTGGCCACCGACTCGCCACGACGCGGCCCGCGCGGGGTAGGGGGCTAACCGGCCGACGCGGCGCGCCGGGCGGCGGGGGTGATCGCCGCCACCAGACGCGGTGCGAGGGCCGCCGCCTGGGCGCGGATCTCCGGGATCGCCGTCGTCTCGTACAGGCTTCCGCGCAGCAGAGGGCCGAGCGTGAAGATCCTGTCGTCCGCTTCTCCTGACGCGTCCAGGACCGCACCGCCGGGATCGGCGTCCAACCCGAGCCGCAGCCGGTCCGGCCGGACCACGCCGTCGGCGACGAGGCGGGCGAGGAGGGGGTCACGGGCGATGTCGGTGCCGGGCCCGGTGGCGTTGACCAGCCAGCCGACGTCGAGTTCGCGGACGGCGCCGTCGGTGCTCACCTGGGCGCGCAGCCCGCGAGGGCCGGCGGTGGCCCGGAGCAGCCGGCCGCGGATCAGGTGAAGGCGGCCGGCGGCTCTGAGGTCGGCGATCCTGGCGGCCGTGGGGGGAGGGATCCGGTGGCGGTGAACCTCCCAGTGGCGGGCGGCCAGTCCCAGGAACCGCCTCTGGTCGTCCGGGGTGAGCCGGGCCCACAGTCTCTGGGCCTGTGGCCGCAGGCCGTCGACCACGCCGTACCAGTCGCCCCCGTTGTCCCGTACGGCCAGACGCACGGCGCGGAGCAGGTCGCCGATCCCCAGCGGCCCGTCCGGGATCGGCGTCGGGACCGGTGGCGGTACGGGCCGGGGGTGCGGGCGCGGCAGCAGCGCGTGCCGCGACACCGCGTGGACCACGGTATCCGGGTGCGCCCGGGTCACGCTGACCGCCACGTCCACCATGGTCAGCCCGGTCCCCAGCACGAGTACCGGCGCGCCGTCGCGGATCTCCGAGAGCGCGTCCGGCGCCCACGGGTCGGCGACGTAGCCGGGGCTTTTCTCGTCCACGATCGGCGGCCTGGCGGACTGCGCGCGGTTGCCCAGGGCGAGCACGACGGCCTCGGCGTCGATCCCGCCGCCGCCCGACAGGTGGACCCGCACCCCCCGGTCCCTGGTCAAGGCGCTCACCGTGCCCTTCACCCTGCGCACCACACGGACGGGCCACTCCTCCGCGTCGGCCAGCAGGTCGCGAAGGTAGCGCCCGTACGTCTGTCTGGGCAGGTAGTCGGATTCGGAGACGTCCAGCCCGTCGTCGAGGGCCCAGCGCAGGAAGTGGCCTGGGTCGTCGTCCAGCCCGCTCATCTTGTTCGCGCAGGCGTTGAGGAGGTGGTGCGGATCGGTGGTCGAGTACGCCTGTCCCAGCGCGTGCCGCCCGTACCGGTCGATCAGCACGACCTCCAGCGGCGTGTTCCGTGCCCGCGCCTCGCGGAGCAGGTGGACAGCCGCCAGCGTGCCGCTCGCGCCGCCGCCCACGACGGCGACCGATGGGTAACCTGACACGCGATCCAGCATAACCCACTATTCCTACAGGGTATACGGGATAGCGAGAACACGGGCCGCCCCATTCGCGGTCTTGACGCTTTCGGCGGCGAGCACCCCCTCCGCGTGCGCCCCCTCCCACCTCGACAGGAGAGGGGAGCGCACACAGATGACAGAAAACTACTTTTGGGGCATTGAAAATGAAGGAAATCATCATTGATGGGTAACCTGCCTTGAGACACCTTCCTCCGCCCACCCGCCACACGACGCCTACCTCGATCAAGGTGACCGCATGCCCCATCGCAGCCCCGACCTGGCCCGGCTGGCCATGACCGTCCTCCAGCCCGGGTTCGACGGCACCGAGCCGCCCGGGTGGCTGCTGCGCGCGCTCGGCGAGGAGGGCCTCGGCGGGACCGTGTTGTTCGCCCGCAACCTCACCGGCCTCGGCCACACCGCCGATCTGGTCGCCCGGCTGCGCGCGGAGAACCCCGCCGCGGTGATCGCGGTGGACGAGGAGGGCGGGTCCGTCACCCGTCTGCAGGCCGCGCGGGGCAGCTCGTGGCCGGGCAACCGGGCCCTGGGCGTGGGCGACGACGTCGAGGCGACCCGGCTCGTCGCCCAGGAGATCGGCCGCCTCCTCGCATCCGCCGACATCACCCTCGACTACGCCCCGGTGGCGGACGTCAACGCCAACCCGGTCAACCCGGTGATCGGCGTCCGCTCCTTCGGCGCCGACGCGGAGCTGGTCTCCCGGCACACCGCGGCCTGGATCTCCGGGCTCCAGGGGACCGGGGTCGCCGCCTGCGCCAAGCACTTCCCCGGCCACGGCGACACCCACACCGACTCCCACCACGCCCTGCCGACCCTGCACGCCTCCGCGCGCCTCCTCGCCGAGCGCGATCTGCCGCCCTTCCGCACCGCGGTGGCCGCGGGGGTGCGGGCCGTCATGTGCGGGCACCTGCTGATCCCCGCCCTCGACCCGGAGAATCCCGCGACGCTGAGCCGGAGGATCGTCACCGGCCTGCTCCGCGAGGAGCTGGGATTCACCGGCATGATCGTCACCGACGCCATCGAGATGCGCGCCGTCGCGGCCCTCCATCCGCCGGGGGAGATCGCGGTCCGCGCCCTGGCGGCCGGGGCCGACGCGATCTGCGCGGGCATCTCCTCCCCCGGAGGCGAGAACGTCCACGAGTTGCGCGACGCCATCGTGGACGCCGTACGGGAGGGCAGGCTCGGCGAGGACCGGCTCGCCGAGGCCGCCTCCCGCGTCCTCGCCCTGTCGGGCTGGTACGCCTCGGACGCCGCCGCGCGGGCGCGGGCGGCGGGGATCGCCGCCAGGGACGCGGGGGACGAGGGCGAGGAGCTCGGCCTGCGGACCGCCCGGTCGGCCATCCGGGTGACCTCCACGGCCGCTCCGGCCGTGCTCTCCGGACCGCCGTTGGTCGTCGACATCGCCCCCCGGCTGAGCGAGGCGGTCGAGCCGGGCACGCTCACCGGTCTCATCGGCGCCTTCGCCGAGGTGCTTCCCGGCACCGTCGGCCACGTCGTCACCGTGGAGGCGCCCGAGCTGCCCGACCTGGGTGACGAGAGCCGCCCGCTGGTGATGGTGGTGCACGACGCCGGGCGCCACCCCTGGGTCGGCGAACTGCTGGCGCGGGCCGTCGCGCTGCGCCCCGACACCGTGGTGATCGAGACCGGGATGCCCGGCACCCCCACAGGGGCCGTGTACGTGACCACGAACGGCATCTCCCGGGCTTCGGCCCGCGCCGTGGCCCGCTGGTTGACCGGTGACCAATAGGCT
This sequence comes from Streptosporangium sp. NPDC049046, assembly GCF_040649155.1. Classification (NCBI taxonomy): domain Bacteria; kingdom Bacillati; phylum Actinomycetota; class Actinomycetes; order Streptosporangiales; family Streptosporangiaceae; genus Streptosporangium; species Streptosporangium sp. NPDC049046. Next base: position 183,058 of record NZ_JBEZEZ010000014.1, read on the forward strand.
GATTTATGACATGAAAGGCGCTTAATGAACGTCCTCGACGGCCCCACCCCCGTGAACCTGGTGGCCACGGTGAGGGCCGTCCTCCCCTCCCTCACCCCCGCCGCCCAGTCCATCGCCCGTCTCATCCTCGACGACCCCGGCGTCGTGGCCCGCAGCACCATCACCGAGTTCAGCGCGGCCTCCGGCACGAGCGAGGCCACGATCGTGCGCACCGCGAGGGCCCTTGGCTTCGCCGGATACTCGCAGCTGCGCTTCGCCCTGGCCGCGGCGGTCGCCAGGAACGAGCCGGAACGGCTGGTTCCCGGCGACCTCGGCCCCGACGACCCGCTGACCGACGTGATCGCGAAGGTGGCGAGGGCCGAGTCGGAGGCGCTGGCCGACACCGCGGCCCAGCTCAACCCCGACCGGCTGGGCCTGGTGGTGGAGGCGATGGCCGGAGCCCGCAGGGTCGACGTCTACGGAGTCGGCGCCTCCGGGCTCGTCGCGGTCGACATGGCGCAGAAGCTGATGCGGATCGGCCTGCCGGGTCACGCCTACACCGACGCGCACCTCGCGCTGACCAGCGCGGCACTGGTACGAGGCGAGGACGTCGCGGTGGCGGTGAGCTGCACCGGCGAGACCCCGGACGTGCTCGCGCCCGTGCGCGTCGCGCGGCGGGCGGGTGCCACCACGGTGGCGATCACCAACAACCCGCGCTCCTCCCTGGCCGAGCTCGCCGACCACGTCCTGGTCTCGGCGGGCAGGGAGACCGCCTTCCGGCCGGGCGCCCTGGCCAGCCGGATCAGCCAGCTCCTCATCGTCGACTGCATCTTCGTCGGCGTCGCCCAGCGCACCTTCGAGACCTCCGACGCGGCCCTGAGGGCGACCAGGGACGCCATCGACGGCTTCAGGACCGACTACCGCCGCCGGAGCAGGTCTTCCTAGTCCTGTCACGGCACGGCGCCCCAGCCCACCCCCGGAGTCCTTGACCGGCCACCGGCTCAGGGTCTGGGGCACCCCGTGCAAGACCGGCAGTGACGGCTCCGGGGGAATCTCGAAACCCGTTCACCCGGCCTCCGGACGCAGCCGCGACGACAACCGGTGGAATGCCTTCAGGTCGGTATGCGACAGCTCCGACAGGATGCCGGGTGGCCGGTAGAGGTCCTCCGTCAGCCGGGCCTGGAGCTCCTTACCGCGCCGGCTCAGGACGACGACCTTGACGCGCCTGTCGGTCCGATGCGCCTGGCGCTCGACCAACCCCTGTTTCTCCAATCGGTCGACGATCCAGGTGACGGTCGAGGCGTCGCAGCGCCACATGTCGGCCAGTGCCCGCATCGGTTCGCCCCGTCCCGGAACCAGCCGCATGAGGGCCTTGAGGTCTCCGGGGCTGACGCCCAGTTTCCCGAGGGACTCGATGCGACGCTCGTGTTCGGCGAGGAAGAAGTCGTAGAGCGCTTTCCAGATCTCGGATCTGAGGTGTTCGTCCTGATCAGGTTCGCGCTCTTCCATGAGAACCATGGTACGTAAGTCCAATGGCTTAAAATATTGGTGACATTAAAAGGTTTAAGTAATCCAAGTATCTGCTAGCGTCACACCCAGTGGTCCATCGAACCCTGGGAGTCCCTCCATGACCATTCTCGTGACCGGTGCGACCGGGCGGGTCGGCAGCCGCTTCGTCCCCCGCCTGCTCCAGCATGGGGAGCCTGTCCGCGCCCTGGTCCGCGACCCGGTCCGGGCCGAGCCCCTCGGCGGGCTCGGTGCCGAGGTGGTCGTCGGCGACCTGCGTGACACCGGCGGCCTCGATGGCGTCCTCAAGGGCGTCGACGCGGTCGTTCATCTCGGCGCGGCCTTCCGCGGCGTCCCCGACGAAGAGGCGATCGCAATCAACCACACCGCCACGGTCGAACTGGCCGAGGCCGCCCTCCGAGCCGGTGTCACCCGGTTCGTCCACGTCGGCACCACCCTCGTCTACGGTCCCGGCCGGGGCCGCCCGGCCCATGAGGCGGATGAGCCCGTTCCATCGGCAAGGGCCTACCCGGCGAGCAAGGCGACCGCGGAGAAGATCCTCCTGGGACTGCATCGGACCGAAGGACTGCCACTGCGCATCGCCCGCCTCGCCTTCGTCTACGGCGACGGTGATCCACACCTGGCGGAGTCGCTGCTGTGGGCACGCGACTGGCCACTCCACAAACGTCTGCACATGGTGCACCACGCCGACGTCGCCCAGGCCCTGCTGCGCCTCATCCGGGCCGGCGGTGTGGACGGGGAGACGTTCAACGTCGCCGACGACGCTCCCGTCACCGCGCTGGAACTGCTGAACCTCAACGGTGAGCCCGTCGCCGACGGGGCGACGAGCCGAACACTCGACGACCCCTGGGAGGGCATCGCGGACACCTCCAAGATCCGCCGTGAACTCGGCTTCCGGCCGATCCACCCCACCGTCCACAGCGCCGGGGCCGCAGGGGCGCTCTGATCGGGCAACGGCCGGCTCTCGGCTCCGCCGATCCTGTCTTCCCGGCCACGAATCACGGCCACTTCCTTTTCCGTGCCCTGCGGAGAACGCGACCGGAAGGCGTGCGGCGCGGGCTCAGGACAGGCGCAGGGCCTCGGCGGCGACGGCGTGGCGTAGGTCGCGGATGCCCGCGCGGCCACGCAGGGGGTGGACGTTGTTGGTCAGCAGGACGACGGTGAGGGCGCGTTCGGGATCGACGACGAGCGAGGTGCCGGTGAAGCCCGAGTGGCCGTAGGCGTCGGCCAGCGGGCCGACGATCGCGGGATCACCGATCCGCACGCCCAGGCCGTGGCGGAAGCCCGCGTCCCTCACGCCGTGGTCGCGGGTGAGCTCCGCGACCGCGCCGGGCCCCAGGACCGGCGCTCCCCCGGTGCGCAACGCCTCGGCGAAGCGTAGGAGGTCGTCGGCGGTGGAGAAGATCCCGGCGTGCCCGGCGACCCCGCCCAGACCGTGCGCGGTCTCGTCGTGGACCTCGCCGCGCACGCATCCGGGCCCCGGGCGCTCGGGTTTGTGCTCGGTGGCGACGATCCTGGGCAGCAGGGACGCGGCGGGACGGTATCCGGTGTCGGGCAGGCCCAGCGGATCGATGACCCGGACGCGGACGAGCTCGTCCAGGCAGGCCCGGCCGGCGACCTCCGCCACCCTGCCCGCCGTGATCAGACCGACGTCCGAATAGAGATAGCGCTCACCCACGGGACCGATCGGCGGCGTCGAGAGGATCCTCTCCATCCGCCTGGCGCGGACCTGCTCGCCGTCGCCGGGAATCTCCTCGTGGGCTCTGCGTCCCGGCGGCAATCCCGCCGTGTGGGTGAGCAGGTGCCGCAGGGTGACCTCGGGCGCCCCGCCGTAACAGGCGGGCAGCCGGTCCGCGACGGGATCGTCCAGGCCGAGCAGTCCGTCCTCGGCCAGCGACAGGATGACGGCCGTGGTGAAGAGCTTGGTGATCGAGGCGAGGTCGAAGACCGCGTCGCGGAGGGCGGGTGGCCGGTCCTCGGCGAGCTCCTCCGAGGCCGACGAGTAGCGCACGGCCTCCCCCACCGCGGCGGCGGCCACCGTGACACCGCCCACGGCGATCGCGGCCACCGCCGCCGAGCAGACGCGCGGCACGGCCGCCCCGAGGATCCCGGCGAGCCGGGCACCCTCGTCACGCTCGGACATCGTTCCCGCCTCCGGTCCCCGGTCCCGGTCCCGGCTCCGCGCCGGAAACCGGCTCCGCGCCCGGCGTCGCTCTCACGTCCGGCGCCGGCTTCCCTTCCGCCGGAGGTTCAGGCGCCCCTGGCCCGTCCCGCCTCCAGCGCCGCCTCAAGATGGTCACCGTGTCGCTCCAGGAGGACCCGGGCACCGTCGGCGTCGAGGCCGTGCTCGATCATGAGTACCGCGACCTTCACGTGCCATCCGGCGGCCTCCAGCGCGGAGCGGGCGGCCGACGGTGCCGCCCCGGTGATGTCACTCACCATTCTGGCCGCCCGGTCGGCCAGCTTGGAGTTCATCGCCGACACCTCGATCATCGTGTTGCCGTAGGTACGGCCCAGCCTGACCATCGCGATCGTGGAGATCATGTTGAGGACCAGTTTCTGCGCGGTCCCCGCCTTGAGCCTGGTGGAGCCGGTCACCACCTCCGGGCCGACGATCACCTCGATGGGGTGCCGCGCGGCCGCCGACAGCGGGGTCGCGACGTTGCACGACAGGGCCACGGTCAGGGCTCCACGGCGGCTCGCCTCGGCCAGCGCGCCGAGCACGAAGGGCGCGCGACCGCTCGCGGAGACGCCCACCACCGCGTCGAGCGCGCCCACTCCCCGTTCCGCCAGGGCCGCCGCTCCCCCGTCCCGGTCGTCCTCCGCGCCCTCGACCGAACGCGTCAGCGCGGGGGTTCCGCCCGCGATGACACCCTGGACGAGCTCGGGGTCGGTACCGAAGGTCGGCGGGCATTCCGAGGCGTCCAGCACGGCCAGCCGGCCCGACGTCCCCGCGCCCACGTAGAACAGGCGGCCACCCGACCTCATCCTGGCCACGACCGCGTCCACCGCGGCCGAGATCTCCGGAACCGCCTCGGCGACCGCCGCGGGCACCGCGGTGTCCGCGGCGTTCATCAGCCTGGCCACCTGCTCGGTGGGGAGCAGGTCGATCCGGCTGTAGCGCGGATCGCTCTGCTCGGTGGAAAGCGTGGACAGCGTGGCTACTTGATCACTCATGACATCCCATGTCGTTAGTTGTCCTGTCTCACTGCCGTCAACCAGATGATCATCTGGCAGCGAGGAAGTTACGGCCGCGTACCCGGCAGCAACCCGTACATCGGGTCACTCCGGTGTGCCGAGGCCCTCATGACAGCCCACGGCGATAGAGCCAGAAGACCCGCTCGGCGTGCGCGCCGACCGTCCTGGCGTAGAAGCGCAGCGGCCCCACCCAGCCGATCTGGGCACTCGACATGCCCGCGGCCCGCTGCTCGGCGAGACAGCGGCGTACGAGCACGCGACCGACCCCCAGGCCCCGCGCGGCCGGCGCGGTGCCCATCGGGCCGAACCAGGAGGGCCGCGCGCCCCACGCGGCGAAGCCGAGGATCTCGCCGTCCCTGACGGCGTAGTGGCAGCCGGTGGCCTGCTCCGCCTCCCAGGCCCAGTTCGCGTTCCACTGCTCCTCGACGAAGGCCGACACGGCGGCGCGGTCCCCGGGGGCGACGGCGTGCACGGTGACCCCCAAGGCCGCCAGCCGCCCGAGGTCGGCGTCGACGGACAGGTCACCGGTGAGGTCGGCGGTCATGTTCCAGGCGACGTTGTGGCGCTCGTAGCCGAGGCTCTCGGCCAGGCAGGCCGCCGCGGTGTAGCGAACGTCGATGCCCGGCCAGGCGTAGCAGGGCGGGTTACCGGCGAAGCGCGCCTCGGTCGCCCCCCGGCCGCGCAGCCAGTCCTCGGCCGCGGTGACCAGCGCCCGGCCCAGGCCCGCTCCCCGAGCCTCGGGACGTACGGCGAGCAGGTCGAGATGGCCCACCCACGGGTCGCGCGCCGACATCGAGGCGAACACCACACCGTCCAGACCGCGCGTCACCAGCGCCGTCCAGGAGCGGTGCGCGGGCGGCGCGGCGAGACGGGCGACCAGGCTCGCGGCCTCCCCCGCGTCATGGGCGAGAGCGGCCCCGGCGATCTCCGCGAGCGCCTCCGCGTCGGCCGCGACGGCCTGCCTGATCACGGACAGCTCGCGGGTTCCGGACAGCTCGCCGATCTCGGACGCCGCACGGCTTCCGGACAGATCGCGGATTCCCGGCGCTTCCGGGCTCCTCGACGTCTCAGCGGCCCCCTGCGCCCCGCCCGCACTCCACGACCCCGCCCCGGGTCTCTTTCCCAGCGGGGTCACGGGTGACCGACCGGCATCGCGACGACGTTGCGTGGAGCGGGGTGGAAGCAGGCGTGCTCCTGAGGCGTACCGCCGCCGTGGCCGAGCAGCGGGTGCTCGGACTCGCAGCGGCCGGTACGGAACGGGCAGCGCCGGGCGAACAGGCAGCCTTCGTCGAGGCGGCTCTCGTCGAGCGCCCCGGTCGGCGTCACCGGCTCCTCGCCCGGCCGCTCCAGGCCGTGCAGCACGGGGATGGCCGACAGCAACGACTGGGTGTACGGGTGCACCGGAGCGGAGATGATCGTCTCGACGTGGCCGCGCTCGACGACCTGCCCCCGGTAGATGACGTACAGCTCGCCGTCGTCGCCGATGTAGCGCGCGGTCGCCACGTCGTGGGTGATGAACAGCACGCTCACCCCGAGGCGCTCGCGAAGGTCCTTGAGCAGGGCGAGGATGCCCAGCCGCAGCGATACGTCGATCATGGAGACGGCCTCGTCGGCGACGAGCATCTCGGGGTCGACGGTGAGGGCGCGGGCGATGACGACCCGCTGGCGCATCCCGCCGGAGAGCTGGTGGGGGTAGCGCGGCAGCACGTAGCCGGGGTCGAGGCCGACCAGTTCCAGCAGTTCCTGGGCACGTCCGTCCGCCCACGAGCGTGATCGGCCGGTCTGCGCGGCTCGCAGCGCCAGCGGCGCGTCCAGCGTCTGGTGCACCGTACGGGTCGGGTTGAGCGCCGAGTACGGGTCCTGGTGGATGAGCTGGATCCTGCGGAAGTGGGGCTGGCGCTGCCTCGGACGCAGCGACGACATGGGCGTGCCGTCGATGACGATCTCTCCGGAGTCGTAGCTCTCCAGCCCGGCGATGATCCGCCCCAGCGTCGTCTTGCCGCAGCCCGACTCCCCGATGAACGACACCGCCCCGCCCTTGGGGATGGCGAAGTCGACGCCGCGCAGTGCCTTCACCTCCCGGCCGGCGAGTATGCCGCCCCGCTGCTTGAAGGTCTTCGTGACTCCCTGTCCAGTGATCACGCTTTCTCCCTCGGCCCATGTGTCCCGGCGGGCCTTCCGGCCCCCCGCGAAACCGCGTCCCGGTCCTCGTGGGCGTTCCCGTTCGTGTTCGCGGCCCCGTTCCCGTTCTTCGTCCCGTTCCCGGCGCCGCCGTCCGTCCCGCTCGTGGCGCGCGCGGCGACTCCGTCGCCGGTCCGGTGCGCGGTGCGCGCGGCGTTCGCGTCCTCGTCCGCGTGGCGGGCGGCGACGGCGTGGCAGGCCACGATCCACTCGCCGCGCGTGACGGCGGGCGGCTCCTCGGTCTCGCAGACGTCCATGCGCAGCTCGCAACGCTCCCTGAAGACGCATCCCCTCGACGGGACTGTCCCAAGCGTCGGCGGACGGCCGGGCAGTGCCCTCGCCTCCCCGATGTCGCCGACCAGACGCGGGATGGCCCGGATCAGGCCCTGGGTGTAGGGGTGGCGGGGTGCGCCGAGCACCTCGGTGGTCGGTCCCTGCTCCACCACGCGCCCGCCGTACATGACGGCCAGCCGGTCGGCGACCTCGGCCACCACGCCGAGGTCGTGGGTGATGACGAGCGTGGTGAGCCCGCGCTCCTCGTGGACCTCCCTGATGATCCGGAGGATCGTGGCCTGGCTGATCATGTCGAGCGCGGTCGTGGGCTCGTCCAGCACGACGAGATGGGCGTTGAGCACCAGCGCGAACATGATGCCGACCCGCTGGCGCATCCCGCCGGACAGCTCGTGCTGGTGGGAGTCGAGCACGCGCGCGCCGTCCAGGCCCATCCTGCCGAGCAGGTCCTTGGCGTCCCTGACCAGCTCCCTCAGATCCTGGATGTCGTGCGAACGCCCCAGGTCGAGGAGTTGCTTGCCGACCGTCTTGAGCGGGTTGAGGGAGTTCTGTGCCGCCTGGAAGACGTACCCGATGTGCCGTCCCCGCGCCCGGCGCAGATCGTCGCCCCGCAACTCCACGACGTCACCGAGCCCGTCGATCTCCACGCGGCCCGAGCGGATCCTGCCGGGGGGCTGGACCGCGTTCAGCAGCGACAGCGCCAGGGTGGACTTGCCCGACCCCGACTCGCCGACCACCCCGGTGATCGTCCCCGGCACCAGCTCAAGGTCGATCCCCGACACGGCGGGCAGTTCTCCCGCCGACGTCCGGTAGACGACGGACAGGTCGTCGACGCGCACTCCGGGCGGGCCGCTCCTTCCCGCCTCGCGGGAGTTCGCCGCGCCCTGGGCGCTCGCGGTGCTCTCGGTGCTGCCGGTGCCCTCCGGATTCCGGGAGCCCCGGGTGCGCCGGGCGCTCAGGGTTCTCACGGCGGCGGCCAGCCGCTCGCCCGGTGTCACGGACACCTTCTCCGAACGTGCGAACATCTGTTCAGTCCTCCCGCAACCGGGGGTTGAAGATCTCGTCCATGGCGTCGACGACGAGGACGATGCCCAGGGTGAGCAGCAGGATCGCCAGCAGCGGCGCCAGCATGTACGGCAGCGCGGTGGTCGTCGTCAGCGCGCCGCCGCCGAACACGGCGAGGTTGAGCATCACGCCCCAGTTGTTGGCGTCGAACGGCAGGACCCCCAGGAAGAACAGGCCCACCTGCGCGTACACCGCGCCGGTCACCGCGATGAGCATGTTCATCGCGATGAAGGGAGCCATGCTGGGCAGCAGTTCCCTGCCGACGATGTGCCTGCCGGACAGACCGAGCCCTCTGGCCGCCTCGATGAAGCCGCGCTCGCGCAGCGAGAGGGTCTGCGCCCGTACGGCGCGCGCCACACCGCCCCAGCCGAGGAGTCCGAGCACCAGGCCCATCTCGAGCGCGCTGGTGAACTTCCAGACGGTCGACAGGACGAGCAGCAGCGGGAGGGCGGGGATCGTGAGCTTCATGTCGGTGATCCGCATGAGCACGGAGTCCCAGCGTCCGCGCCGGAACCCCGCGAAGAGCCCGACGGCGGTGCCGACGGCCACCGTGATCACGGCGGTGACCAGCGCGGTCAGCAGGACGTACCGGGCGCCGGTGACCACCAGGGCGAGCACGTCCGTGCCCTCGAAGTCGGTGCCGAAGGGGTGTGCGAGGCTCGGCGCGGCGTAGAGCGCGTTGTCGTCGCGCGGCAGCCGCGCGGGGTAGAGCAGCGGCCCGAAGATCCCCATGAACGCGAACATGGCCAGGATCGCCACGCCCACGATCCGGCTGGGCTTGCGCCGCAGGACCCGCCAGACGCCGCGCCGGAAGTTGCGCCGCAGCGTCGCGCGGGTGCCGGCGATCCCCGAGGTCCCCGAGGTCCCCGGGGTGCCGGGTGCGCCGGGGGCGCCACCCGTGATGACCGGTGCCGTCACGCGATCACCCCCGCGGTGCGGGTGTACGGGCTCGTGAGATCCGCCGCCCGCGTGCCGGAAAGGCGGTTTCCCACGGCTCCCCTGATTCGTCCGGTCATGACGCCTCCTGTCCGGAACGGACCCGTGGGTCGATGGCGGTGTAGAGCATGTCGGCGACGATGTTCGCGATGACGATCGCCACGGTGATCAGCAGGAAGGCCCCGCCCATCAGCGCGTAGTCGCGGTCGGTGATGCTGTTGAGCAGCAACAGGCCGAGCCCCGGGTAGGTGAAGATCCGCTCGATGAAGATCGCGCCGCCGAAGAGCAGACCCAGCGAGAGCGCGAGGATGGTGAACAGCGGCAGGATCGCGTTGCGCGCCACGTAGCGGAAGATGACGCCGCGCTTCATGCCGCGCAGCTCGGCGGCGAGGATGAAGTCGTCGCCCAGCACGGTGACCACGCTCGACTTCATCGCCAGGATCCAGCCCCCGTATCCGGCCAGCGCGTAGGTGAGGATCGGCAGCGTGGCGTACTGGATCAGCGAGCCGATGTAGGGGGCGTTGAGGCCGGGTTCGAGCGTGACGTCCGCCGTGCCGCTCGCGGGGAAGATCGGCAGCAGGGTCGTGAAGACCGCGCTCAGCAGCAGCGCGAGGACGTACTGCGGCAGGCCGTGCAGCAGCGAGCCCGAGACGGCCAGGATGTCCCCCAGCTTGCTCGACCGCTTGATCGCCGCGTAGACGCCCAGGATGATGCCGACCGCGAAGCTGAGCAGGGTTCCGACGAGCACCGGCAGGATCGTCCACGTCGCCGCCGAGGCGAGCAGGGTGGTCACCTCCGCGCCGGGAACGCTCAGCGACTGGCCGAGGTCGAGGTGGAGCAGACCTCTCATGTAGCCGACGTACTGCTCCCACATCGTGCCCTTCGGCATGAACCCGTACAGCACCGCGACGGCGCGTTCGGCCTGTTCCGGCGACATGCCCTGCTCGACCAGCTTCTCGTAGCGGGCCTGCATGGGGTCTCCGGGGATGTTCCTGATGATCACGAAGCTGATCGTGGTGACCACCAGGATCATGGCGAGCCCGCGGACGAGGTGGCCCGCGAGGCGGCGTGCGATGACCGTCATATCTGGCTCCTCCTCTTGATCATGCCCAGCTGGAGCCAGACCCCGGAGGTGAGGCGCAGCGCGTCGCTGTCGTCGCCGGGGAATCCGGTGAAGCGGGTGGTGTTGACGACCTGGGTGTTGACGTAGTCCCACAGCTGGATCACCGGGAGGTCCTGGTTGGCGGTCCTGGCGAGGGTCGAGACGATCCCCCGCTGCTCCGCCTCGGGCACCGAGTTCAGCTTCACCGCCAGCTCGCCGGGATTGACCCTGCCCACGCCCTTGACGTCGATGATCTCGGCGCCGCCCATCCAGTTGCCCTCCGTGCCGGGGGCGACGTGCTTGAGCCTGCCGCCGAAGAGCTGCCAGCCGTTCTGCGCGCCGTACAGGCGCTGGAAGATGTTGTAGGGGGCCGGGCCGAGCGCCACCAGCCAGAAGCCGAGGTCGTACTTCCCTGCCGCCATCTCCTCCAGGTAGAGCGGGTAGTCGGCGGTGGTGACCACCTCCGCGTCGATCCCGGCGTCGTTGAGCTGGCTGGTGACGGCCTTGGCGCCCGCCAGCCAGTCGGAGAAGGAGGCGGGCACGTTGATGGTCATCTTCCAGGGGCTGCCGTCGGGCATCGTCCACCTGCCGTCGACCTTTCTCATCCCCGCGGCCCGCAGCTCGCTCTCGGCCCTGGCGGGGTCGTGCCGATAGGGATCCAGGGCGGCGAGGCCGTCGCCCAGCCACGCCTTCGCGGCCTCCTCGTGCAGGCCGGAGGTGGTGGCCGAGGCGGCGCCCCCCTCGGGGGAGGCGACCTTGGTGACCTGCGCACGGTCGATCAGGTACGCCAGTGCCCGGCGTACGTGCACGTTGTCGTAGGGCTTCCTGGACTGGTTGAACGCGAGTCCCATGCTGACCGGCGAGTATCCCCTCACGATGGTGTTTCCCGGGGTCTCGGTGATCCGCCGCATCACCCCCGCGGGGACCGCGGTGAACGGGGCGTTGTCCAGCCTGCCGGAGACCAGGTAGTTCCAGACCTGCTCGTTGCCGGTGTAGTTGAGGATGCGCACCTGGTCGGCGGCGACGTTGGCCGCGTTGTAGAAGTTCTCGTTCTTGACCAGCAGCGCCTCGCCCGGGTTGACGCGCTTCAGCACGAACGGCCCGGCTGAGACGTCCCTGGGCGGGGCGAAGGAGATCACCTTGTCCGCGAGGCTGGTGATCCCCGCCCGGGCCACCTCCGCGCCGGGGGCGTCGCTCTGCGCGAGCTTCAGCTTCTGCCAGAAGTCGGCGGGCAGCACACCGCGCCAGACGTGCTCCGGGACGATGACGGTCTCCATGACGCTGCGAACGAAGGAGGAACTCGGGTTCTTCGCCGCCTGGGTGATCTTGATCGTCCGATCGTCCACGATCTTGATGTCGGAGGCCGTACCGGCCGCGGAGGGGTCGAGGGCGTAGGCGGTGCCACCCTGGGTGTAGGCCAGGCCGATGGAGAACCTCACGTCCTCCGCGGTGATCGGCTCGCCGTCGGACCACTTGCCGTCCGGGCGGAGCTTGAGGGTGATCGAGGACTGGTCTGGGGCGACCTGCCAGCTCTGCGCGACCCCCGGGTAGAACCGGTTCGGATCGGTCAGGTGATTCTTGGTCCACCCGAGCCACTCGGCGTTGAACCCCCGGAAGGCGTTGCCCTTGGGGTTGTACGGGTTGACCGGCGCGTTCGCGTCGATGCCCGGCTTCAGCGCGTCGATCGTGGTGAAGACGTCACCGGCGGAGCCGGCGGAGCCGGCGGAGCTGTCCGCGTTGCCGCCACACGCCGCGGTGGCGGCTGCGAGGCAGAGGGAGACCGCTACCGCTGCTAGTCGCTTCATGAACGCTCCGTTGGGTGTTCTTCGAGGTCAGGGCACTGATACCGAGGTGTGGTGTTGTCCGGACAATACGTTCACCCTGCCGTCAACGTCAATTATCTCCACTCTTGTGATGCTCTCTGTAGCTTTCCTTCACCAGCCGCCCACCGGGGTTTCACCCACGCGCCGATCATCGTCGGCCCCGTGTGGAGCGGGCGATCCGATCCGCGCGGAGAAGATCCGGTCCGCGCGCGGGGAGGTGGACGATCTCACCGGGGTGTGAGGCCGCCCAGCGGCCCCGGACCCGGCCCCGTCCGGAAGGCACGAAGGACACGGAAGGCCGCGAGACACGAGAGCGGGCTGAAAGTTACACCCTCCCGGCGAGAACCGCGCAGGTCAGGACCCCGCGGACGCGGACGGCTTCCTGCCCCCGCCCGGGACGCCTAGCATCGGCCCGCAGCCGGGCGAGACCGAAGCGGGAGCGGAAGATGCGAAGAACGGCACGCGGAGGCGGCACGATTCTCACGGTTCTGGCGACCGCGATGGCCGCGGTCGTGACCCTGGGACTCCTGCTCGCGGGCACCGCGGTCCCCGCGCAGGCGGCGGCCACCAGGATCATGGCACTCGGGGACTCCATCACCGGCTCCCCCGGATGCTGGCGCGCCCTGCTGTGGAACCGCCTCGTGAACGCGGGACACACCGGCATCGACTTCGTCGGCACCCTGCCGCCCCAGGGCTGCGGCGTCGCGCACGACGGGGACAACGAGGGACACGGCGGGGCGCTGGTCACCAACGTCGCCGACCAGAACCAGCTTCCCGGCTGGCTCTCGGCGACCAGGCCCGACATCGTGATGATGCACTTCGGCACCAACGACGTCTGGAGCAACCGTCCGACCGCCACCATCCTGTCCGCGTACGGCAAGCTGGTGGACCAGATGCGGGCGAGCAACCCCGACACGAAGGTCCTCGTCGCCCAGATCATCCCCATGAACCCCGGCACGTGCGGTGAGTGCGCGCAGCGGGTCTCCGCGCTCAACGCGGCGATTCCCGGATGGGCCGCGAGCAAGACCACCGCGCGGTCACCGGTGATCGTGGTCGACCAGTGGACGGGCTTCACCACCGGGTACGACACCTACGACGGGGTGCACCCCAACGCGTCGGGCGACCAGAAGATCGCCGACCGGTGGTTCCCCGCGCTGGCCGCCCTGCTCGGCTCCGGGCCGACCACCACCCCCACCCCGACGATCACTCCGACGCCGACCGTCACTCCCACGGCGGGCCATGGTTGCACCGCCGTCTACCGGACGACCAACCAGTGGTCGGGCGGCTTCCAGGGTGAGGTGACCGTCAAGAACACCGGCCCGGTGGCCATCACCGGCTGGACGGCGAACTGGACGTTCACCGGGCGGCAGATCAACCAGGCGTGGAACGCGACGGTCACCCAGTCGGGAGTCGCCGTCTCGGCGCGGAACGCCACCTGGAACGGCTCCCTGGCACCCGGCGCGACCACGGTCTTCGGCTTCCTCGCCTCGGGGCCGGGCTCCCCCGTCCCCGAGGTGTCCTGTACGGCCGACTGACCCGCGGGGCCCCGCGCCGGAGTCCCCTCGATCCGGCTCCGGCGCGAAGGGCCGTGCGGGACGCCGACCGGCGTGAACACGAGCGGGCCCCCGGCCATTTGAGGCCCGGGGGCCCGCTCGTGTTCACGCCTTACGCGTCCTGGCTCTGGCTCAGAGCGCCGGGAAGCCTCTCCAGCAGGCTCTTCAGATCGTCGGCGTGCTCCTCTTCCTGGGCCAGCAGGTCCTCGAAGACGCGCCTGGTGGTCACGTCGTCGTTGCCGAGCCAGTTGACGATCTCCGTGTAGGAGGCGATCGCGATCCGCTCCGCGACCAGGTCCTCCTTGACCATCTCGATCAGGTCGAGGCTGTCGTCGTACTCGGCGTGCGAGCGCGCCGCCAGCGTCTCGGGGTTGAAGTCCGGCTCGCCACCGAGCTGGACGATGCGCTGGGCGAGACGGTCGGCGTGCTCCTGCTCCTCGGCGGCGTGCTCCAGGAACTCCGCGGCCACCACCCCGGCGTGGATGCCCGAGGCGGTGTAATAGTGGCGCTTGTAACGGAGCACGCAGACCAGCTCGGTCGCCAGGGCCTCGTTGCACACCTGGATCACCCGGGGCAGGTCCGCGCCGTAGGCCGACGTGATCGGCCCCTTGTCGATCTCCTGACGCGCCCGCGCCCGGAGCTCCTTGATATCTGTGAGGAATTCAGCCATGAGCCTGCCCTACCCAGAATCGGCGGGTTATCCGGCACCGTTTGTTCGCGGTGTCGCTTTCTGGGTAGCCGCCCGCTCGACATGGGAACAGCGACGAAGGTCCCGCAGACGCGGACCATGAACGGTGAAGAGCTCTCGGCCGACCACGCCTGGGCCGCCCTGCGCGAATACGGCCGCTGGCATCTGGTCCGCGACTCCTTCAGCAGGTTCAGATACGGCGAGGGCATGACCAACGCCAGGGCCCTGGCGTTCCAGGTCTGCCTGTCGATCATCCCCGGTGCGATCGCGCTGGTCGGGCTGAGCTCGGTGATCAACCAGGAGCATCTCGGCGAGGTGCTGGAGCTGGTCCTGAGCAAGCTCGCGCCGGGGGCGGGGGTGGAGGCGGTCAAGGACGTGCTCTCCGACAGCCACCGGCAGGCGGGCCGTACCGGGGGTGTCATCGCGCTCTGGCTCGGCCTGGCCACCGCCGTGTCCTCACTGACCAGCGCCATGGCCCAGGTGGAGCGGGGGGCGAACCGCATCTACGGCGTCGAGCGGGACCGTCCCTTCCACCGCAAGTACGGCAGGGCTCTGCTGATGGCGCTGACGGCCGGCGCCTTCATGACCGCCGGTTTCGTGGTGATGGTCGGAGGCGGCGCCATCGGCAGGGCCCTGGCCCAGGTCTACGACTGGAGCGACGGCGCCAGGGAGGCGTTCGACCTGGTGCGCTGGCCGCTCGGCTTCCTCCTCGCGCTGCTGTCGACCTCGGTGCTGTTCCGCGCCGCACCGCGCAGGAGGCAGCCCGGTCACACCTGGCTGGCGTTCGGCGCCCTGGTCTCGCTCGTCCTGTGGACGGTCTTCACCCTCCTGCTCGCCTTCTACACCGAGAGCAGCGGCACCTTCGGCGCCACGTACGGACCGCTCACGGCCGTCATGGCGCTGCTGCTGTGGTCGTTCCTCAGCTCGATCGCCCTCTTCCTGGGGCTGGCGTTCGCCGCGCAACTGGAGGCCGTCCGCGCCGGGCGGGCGGATCCCGTTCATCCCGACCCCGGCCCCACCGCGGCCGAGGAGCGAGAGCCCCTGGTCGGCGCGGTGGGTACGGCGGCCGTCACGATCGCCAGGACGCTCGTGGGAGCCCTGCGCGGGCACCGGCGGGAGTCGGGGAACGGGCCGCCCCATCCGTAGCGGCTCATCCCTGAAGGCCCGCCCGTAGCGGCCCGCCCATAACGGTGCGTCCGTAGGCGCCCGTCCGTAGGCGACCCGTTCCACGACGACCGGCCGCTCCGCCGTCTCGTCCCACCCTGCCCCGTCCGGGGCGCCGCGTGATCATCGGAGGATCTCAAGGTCCCCCGGTGCTCCGGAGGGCGGCTCCCCCGGGCGCCCGAGCGTGATCTGGAAAACCAGGCGTGACATCGGGATACCCATCTCGATAGTCAACTCATCAACCAAGAGCCTCTTCCACCATAGTGAGATATATTCATGTGCGGATCCGAAGGGGGCGAGGGTGTCGGCACAGGAACGCAGGCTCGCGGCCATCGCGGCGGCATCGGCCGACGCCTTCCGGAGCGGCGACTACCACCAGGTGAGGGCCGAGGACGTCGCCGAGCGGGTCCGGCTGCCGCGGGGCACCGAGGGCGACAGAGGCCGCAGCGCCGTCTGGCTGTACAACGAGGTCAGGAGCCGGCGCGTGCTGGTGGCCCTCGCGGTCAAGCACGCCTTCGACGAGTTCACCTCGGACGACCTCGCGCCCGAGCCGCCGCGCTCCCTGCTCGACGCGCGGCGCCTGGTCACGGCTGCACTGCGCAGGGTGGCGCGTTTTCACCAGGTGGAGCGCTTCATGCTGGCCCAGGTGCGCCTGGGCATCGGTGACATCTCCACCTCCGAGAAGCGCCCGTCGGCCGGGCAGAGCCAGCCGGTGTGGGAGACGGCGGAGGTCTACGGCGCCACCGCCGCCGCGGGGTGGGAGGGCCGCGTCACCGCGTACGCGCGATTTCTGGAGCCCCGGCTGGAGCTCGCCGCGCTCGCGGTCGCCGTCCCGTCCGCGGGGTGGGCCGCGGCGAGTGCCGAGCGCCTGTCCGAACTCGCCTTCCGGTCGATGGCCGACGACCCCGAGGGAGTGGCGGAGCACCAGGCGACCGCGCTCTGCGCGCACTGGTTCGCCCGCGACCTGTTCCCGCTGGCCGGGGAGTGGGCCGAGCGGCTGCACACCGCCGAACGGGCCGCCGAGCTCGCCGAGCGGATGGACTCCGGCGGCCGTGCCAGGAGCCGTGCCCTGGAGATGGTCCTGCAGGTGCTGCTCGACGGCAGCCCCCTGCTCGCGCGGGCGGCGGAGGTCGGCGGCGAGCTGGCCGACCTGCTGGCGGCCGGTGACCTCGACCCGCGCACCCTCTGCGACGTGACCAGCAGGCAGGGTATCGCCCTGCTGCGCCTGGGCGACCTGCCGGGCGCGAGGTCGTGCTTCGAGCGGTCGCTGCGGGTGGCGGGAGGGCTTCCCGCCTCCGCGGACGCGACGTCGCTCGGCGCGCGGGCCCGGCACAACCTCGCGGAGGTGCTGGTGGAGGCCGGCCGTCCCTGCGAAGGGCTGCGCGAGCTGACGAAGGTGAGCGAGCAGCGCGTCGAAGGTGTCCCCGCCACCGGGGTCACCCCGGCGTGGCGGGGGTTCACGCTCACCCGGCAGGCGATGGCCAGGGCCGCCTCCCGCGCGGGCCGGATCGTCACCGGCGT
Organism: Streptosporangium sp. NPDC049046; assembly: GCF_040649155.1. Taxonomy (NCBI): domain Bacteria; kingdom Bacillati; phylum Actinomycetota; class Actinomycetes; order Streptosporangiales; family Streptosporangiaceae; genus Streptosporangium; species Streptosporangium sp. NPDC049046. The sequence continues at coordinate 200,086 of NZ_JBEZEZ010000014.1, forward strand.
GACCCTGGCCGAGGCGACGCTCGCCGACCGCGAGCAGCGCCTCGGTCCCGACAGCGTCAACACCGCCTCGGCCAGGGTGACCCTCGCCGAGGCCCTGCTCGCGGCGGGCCAGCCCGCGCAGGCACGTCACCACCTGACCGAGGCGCTCCGGCTGCGGACGCAGCACCTGCCGCCCGAGGGCTACTGGCCCCAGTACGACACGGTGCTTCTGGCGGAGATCGAGCTGACCGCGGGGTTCCCCGCGCAGGCGGTGCGGCTGCTCACCGGGGTCACCGTCACCACGGAGTGGTTCGCCCGGCAGGTCTCGCCCCGGCTGGGCGCCGAGGCGACACTGGTCCGCGCCACGGCCCTCACCGCCTCGGGCGAGCCCGCCCAGGCGCTCGCCGCCCTGCGTACACTCCCGGCCGAACGACCGGTGCGTCGCGCCCAGGCCGCCGCGCAGCTGGCCCTGGGCGACGCGGCCGGGGCGGCGCGGGTGCTCGCCTCCCTCGCGAAGGACGAGCACGACATGGACGACGACTTCCCCGGCCAGGCCGAGCGGCTGCTGCTCGCCGCCCGGGCCGCGTACGCCCTCGGTCTGGAGGACGAGGCGGAGACCACCGGCGCGGCGCTCGTCGCCATGGGCGAGGACGTGCTGGAGGCCTCACACCCGCTGGTTCTCGCCGGGCGCCTGGAACTCGCGCTGTGCCGGATGGGCTCGGGAAAGGTGGAGGAGGTGGCGCCCCTGCTGGCGCCCCTGCTCGACCGCCGCCCGCTGGCTCACGGCCGCCCGCCCCTGGGCGACGGGCACCCGCTGCTGGCCGAGGCCCGGTCGGTGGCCGCACGGGTGGGCGAGCCCACGTCGAGCACCCCGGAGGACCGTCTGTGGGAGGACGACTGACGTGCCGTCCCGGCCTGCCCGGTGGACCCGTCGGTCACGGTTCTCCGCGACGGGTGCCACGCGACCCCGTACGGTGGGCTCGCCTTCCCCCGCGGCCGGGTGCGGCGGGCCGGCCGAGGTGGGTGAGCGTGCTGGCCAGGTCGTCCGCCGCCTTGGGCCAGAGCGGGTCGTCGTCGGAAGTGGCCTCCAGGAACAGGCCGAAGTGCCCCGCCGCCCGCTCCAGGTCGGCGGCGCTGCCGGTGGCGATCCCCCTGCTCCGCAGGAGCCCGCCCAGGGCGAACGTCGCCTGGTTCGTGGCCGGGTCGCCCTCCGGCAGGTGGGGGAGCACGTCTTCGAGCAGGGCGACGGCCTCGCCGAGATCGGTGCCCGCCCCGGGCCGGGTGGCGCGCAGGGCCAGCGTCGTACCCAGCCGGTAGCGCAGATAGAGGGCCGACCACCTGTCGTCGCACTCGCGCAGGGCCGCCCTGAGCCTGTCGACCGCGAGGTCCAGGTCGTAGGGCACGCCCCGGTCCGCGTGACGGCTCAGCAGCAGCTCGGCGAGGGCCTCGTGGTCGGCGGCGCTGAACCAGGCGTTCTCCTCGTGAAGGTCGTCCGCCTCACAGAGCATGGTGATGGCGACGTCGCGATCGGCAGGATCCCCGAACTCCTCCCAGCGGATCTCGTGCACCCGTCCCACCAGGGCGAAGGACCATTGGTCGCAGTCGTGGGCGAGGAGCCAGCCCGCGTGTTCGGCCGCCTCGTCGAGATCCGTCCGGCTCACGGTGCCCGGGAGATCGTCGTCGGCGCACCGGCGCAGGATCGCCTGGGTGAGCGCCTGGCGCCACCCGGCCTCGCCATAGGTGCCGTCCATCTTCGCCCGCAGGGCACGCAACCGCGTGACCTCGTCCCCAGCCATGCCGGATCTCCCTTCCAAGACTGTATGAAACTATATAAAGAGAATCCGCCCTTCCTTGTGGTAAGTAAATAACTGTCGCCAAAGGGGAAGCCGGACGGCGGCAGTGTGGCGCGACCGGTTCCTGCGAGCGTGGGCCCTGTGCCGCGTCCACGCCGACGGGGCCTGAGCGCCGCTCGGGCCGCTGGTGGCGGCGGCGGCGAATATTTCCGGCGGCCACAAAAATTTTCCACCCTCCGATAACGATCAGGCTCCGGGGGCGTATCGGGCGAGAGTCCGTTGGGAGACGAAGAGGCGTATTCCCAGGCCACCGGCCACACTCCGAAAGGTTTCGGATATGCTGCCGGGCATGCCAGGTAAGCCCCGGGTGACGATCGCCCGCATCGCCGAGGAGGCGGGTGTCTCCGCGCCGACGGTATCGAAGGTGATCAACGGCAGGGCCGAGGTGTCGCCCGAGACCCGCAAGCGGGTCGAGCGGCTGCTGCGCGAGCACGGCTACATCCGGCGCACGACCGGTTCCGACGGCCCGGCGGGCCTGATCGACCTGATCTTCGCCGAGTTGGAGAGCCCGTGGGCGATGGAGCTCGTCCGCGGGGCCGAGAAGGCGGCAGCGGAGGCAGGGGCCAGCATCGTCATCTCCGTCCTGCACACCCACGCGGGCCCCGGCCGCGACTGGCTCGACCGGCTGGCCGCCCGCCGCACCGACGGTGTGATCATCGTCGGCTCCCACCTCTCGGCGCAGCGCTACGACCGGCTCAACTCCCGCTCGATCCCTTTCGTGGTCGTTGATCCCGAGGGCGAGCCCGCTCCCGGAGTGGCCTCGGTGGGCGCGACCAACTGGCAGGGTGGCCTGACCGCCACCCGGCATCTCCTGGAGCTCGGCCACCGCAGGATCGGCATGATCGGCGGTCCGCCCGACGTGCTGTGCAGCCGCGCCCGCATAGACGGCTACCGGGCCGCGCTGGAGACGGCGGGGGTCGAGGTCGACCCCGCGCTGATCCTGTACGGCGACTTTCTCGTCGGCTCAGGCCACGACCACGGCCACACCCTGCTCTCACTGCCCGACCCGCCCACCGCCATCTTCGCCGGCTGCGACCTGCAGGCCTTCGGCGTCTTCGAGGCCGCCAGGCAGCGCGGGTTGCGCGTCCCCGACGACCTGAGCGTCGTCGGCTTCGACGACCTGCCCCTGTCCAGGTCCGCCTGGCCGCCGCTCACCACGGTCCGCCAGCCTCTGGAGGAGATGGCCTTCGTCGCCGCCCGCATGGCCCTGGGCATCTCCCGTGGTGAGTCCCCCGAGCCCCGCCGGGTCGAGCTCTCCACCGACCTCATCATCCGCGAGAGCTCCGCTCCCCCGGCGGGCTGACCGCCCCCTCACCTTCCCGCCGTCCGCCGGGCCCGGTCGCGGACCGTCGTCCCCGTCGGGGGAGCGATCGTCTCCGCTTGGGGGCCATGATCGCGGGAGGGGCCGGGGGATCGCTTCGCGATGATTATGACGTGCCGCTAATTCCTCGAATGCGGCGACGAATTAGCACGATATTTCGTACGATCTCGCGATAGCTCCTCTCCCGTATTACCTTTCCTCGTATGGTGACGCTGCCCTGCGAAAAAACCCGGCGATAGACCATTATCCGGTATGTGGCCGCCAGCGACGGGGGAGAGAACCATGGCCGCTTCACGACGGAGAACCACCCGCCTCGCGCTCGCCGTACTGCTCACCGGCGCGCTGCTCGCGGGCATCGTGGGTACCGCGGGCACCGCGACCGCCACGACAGGCGCGAACGCCCCGGTGGGCGCCTCCGCCGCGAGCGGCCTCGACGACATCAACGAGGACATCCGCAGCGCGCGGTACGTCATCAACCGCTTCTGGGCGACACACTGGCCGGATTTCTTTCCCGGCAGGTATTCACCTCCGCGCGTTCTCGGCGGGTATGACGGCGCGTGGGGCAACACGCCGACATGCCGGGGATATCCCCTTCCCGATGACAACGCCCTGTACTGCTGGCCGCCCTACGACTTCATCGCCTGGGACGTCGACCTCATGCGAATGGGATACCGGCAGGGCGACGCCTGGGTCTATCTGATCATCGCGCACGAATGGGGTCATGCCGTCCAGGCCCGCATCCCCCAGCGGCTGCTGTCCCGGCAGCTCGAACTCCAGGCCGACTGCCTCGCCGGAGCCACGCTCTTCGGAGCCGCGGAGGACGGCATCCTGTTCTTCGAGACCGGCGACACCGAGGAGATCGCGGCGGCCCTGCGGGCACACGCGGACGACACCCCCTGGACCGACGTGAGCGACCACGGCACCGCCGCGCAACGCCTGGGCGCTTTCAACCGGGGCGCACGCCAGGGCGTGGGGGGATGCTTCGCGTGACGAGGGCGAGGACGTTCCCGGCTCACGACCACCACAGCACCCGGCTCACCGCCGGGTAGGACCCCGGCCCGGATGACGGAGGGGTCATCTGGGCCGGGGGCGTGAAGCCCACCCCCCGGTCCGCGTGCGGGTCTCCCCTCCCGCACGCGGACCCCCGGCCCGCACGAGTCCCCTCCTCCCCGCGCGGGACGCGAACCCCGTCCCCGCCACCGCGCTCCACCTCCCCGAGGAAACCGGCCTCCGGTTCCGTACGGGAGGCGAAGGGTCAGACGCGGATGCTTCCCGCACGTTCCATCAGGGCGGCCAGACGGCCGGCCCGTTCGATGTCGCCGGCGTGCACGGAGGCGGCTCTGGCGATCTCCAGTGGTTCCATGGCCGCCGGGAGGCGGCCCGCGTCCATGAGAAGGTCCGCCCACTCCCCCGCCACGGCGGCGAGGTAGCCGTGGTCGGCGGCCTGGACGTCCTCCGACAGGGTGAGCCCGCGGCGGATCGTCACCGACTCCGCGTAGGCGGCGATGGCCTCCTCTCGTCTGCCCAGCGCGGCGAGCAGCCACCCGAGGCCGTGCAGCGCGGTGGCGAAGGCCACCGCGCCGGCGGACGGGTTCTCCGCGGCGAACCCGCGCCGGATGGAGACGGCTCTCGTGCTGTGGAGCACGGCCTCCTCCAGCCGCCCCAGCGACGCCGTCCGCTGGGCCAGGGTGTGCAGCGCCATGGCGAGACCGGGCTCGTGCGCGACCGGGTTCCGCGCGGCGAGATCCCGGTAGATGTCGACCGCCTCGCGGGCGGCGTCCAGGGCGGCCTCCGGCCTGCCGATGCGACCCAGGTCGCAGGCGAGGCCGTTCAGCGAACCCGCGAGGTGGGGCAGGTGGTCGCCGGGGCGCGCCCGCGCCAGCTCGCGCCTGACGGCAACCGCCTCGCGGCCCACCTCGACCGCCTCGTGCCTGCGGCCCAGCCTGACGTACCGGGTCGCCGCCCCGGCCAGGCACAGGGCCAGGTCGGGAAGGTAGGTGTCACGGTCGTCCGCGGCCAGCCGCCGGACGATCGTGAGAGCCTCCTCGCTCGCGGCGAGCGCCTCCCCGTGACGCCCCGCCGCTCCGAGCACGCTGGAGCGGCGGCTCAGCGACAGGGCCAGACGGTGCGCGCGCTCCGCGGACGCACCGCCGTCCTCCACCTTCACCACGGTCTCACCGGGGTGCTCCGGTCCGCGGACCGGCAAGGGGTGGCGTCCATCCCTTCTCCTTGAGCATGAGAACTCTCCTTGAACTCGAACGGTGTCAACGGGATCCATCTCGCCTCCTTTCGCCGAACCGAGCCGTCGGCGACGATGACCAGATCTTCTGCTGTTTTGGAACGCTCCGATTTCGGAGGTGACGACTTCCCGAGGGGCTTCTCGCCCCTAGCCGAGACCTCGCGCGGAAACCCACCTCGTCCCGGCGGGAAACCCTCTGTCCCGGAAGTCGAGGAGGGCCCCGAGCCCCTTCTTCCCCGGAAGCGTCTCCGCCTCCCGCGGGCCGTCCGGCAGCACCTGCCAGACGGGGTCGCGCCGGAGGACCGGCCGCTCCCTTTCCGTCTCCCCCTCGGCTACCGGTGTCCAGAGCGTGCGGACGCCGTGCTCGTTGACGAGGCGCAGGCGGGTACGGCACCCGGGGCAGCGGATCCCTCCCGCACCGAGGTCCTCGCGGCGGGCGGTGAAATAGCCGTACTGGTCCACCCCCCGCTCGTTCCACGACAGGTCCATGTGCCGGTCCCAGTCGACCTTCGCCGCACGCCTGCCCTTGGGAGCGCAGATCGGGCAGGGCACTCGCACCTCGTCCCAGAACCGTGAGGACGCCAGTTCGGGGTCGCGGTGGCCGACGTTCCTCACCATCCCGGTGACATCTCTCCCGCCGCCCTCGGGGGGTCTCCGGATCTGCGGGACGGTGGTGATCGGATCGGCGTGGTTGACGAGCCTGGCGAAGCGGTCGGCGTGAGCGTCGCTCAGCAGGGGGACGCCCAGGACGGCACGGGCGGTGAGGTGCTCCATCCGCCGGATGCCGCCCGAGGGGCGGGCGGCGTACGCGGAGGTGATCATGGGAGGTGTGGAGCCGCGCGGCAGCAGCCACAGCGTGGCCAGCAACTCGCTCACCGTCCAGAACGACGCGAAGTAGTCCGGGGTGGGATGGACGATCGCCCTGCCCGTCGTGACGATCTCGTACATCAGCCGCGCCACGCCCTCCCACATCTGCTGCCGGGTGACCACCTCGGCCGGGTAGGAGTACTCGCGAGGCGACACCATCCGCACGGTGACCGAGTGGGCCTTCTCGAAGGCCTCGCGCCACTCCCCCGCCTCCCGCCGGCGCTCGCCGTGGAAACTGAGGAAGTAGTCGGCCGGCTCGTCGAACATCCAGTAGTGCGCCCGAGGTTCGGGCAGGCGTGGCGCGGGTGTCCTGACCGCGCCCAGCACGCGGCGCAGACGCCGCTCCAGCCACACGCCCAGCTCCGGGTTTTCCAGAACCTCACCGTGGACGGGGGCGTGGCTGGCGCGGGTCAGCACGTTGCGCGGCAGCGGGGTGCGGCTGAGGACGATGCTGCCCGGGTCGAGTTTGGCGCGCATGTTGAAGGCCTCGTAGACGTCCTCCGGCCCCTCGACCGAACAGTCCCACACGACGAAGGTCGACGCCCGCTGCGCCGCGAGCGCGGTGATCTGGCCGGCGCCGGGAAGAGCGACCGCGAGGCGGATCCCCAGTCTCGCGCAGATCGGCCGTATCCAGTTGTCCAGCAGGTCGTGACCGTCGTCGGTCGGTGGCACGAAGGCCGTCATGGTGGCGTTCACGCGACCGCCCCGGCCGACCCCGCGCGACCGTTCCCCTCGGGACGCACCACCGGCACGTCCCGTACGTCGAGAAGTGCCCGCGGTACCGTACCGGCCCGCGGCCGGCGGTGCGCCCGGCCCGGCTCGGGTCCGCGGCGCCGGCGTCCCGTTGTGAGGTGCGATGTGCTGCCCATCCGATGTTCTCCCCTGGCGTGCACTCCATGGACGACGATCTCCAGCCCCTCAGGGGGGGCGCGGCATCCCCTCGTGCGGTCATCCGTCCAGGTGGGTTTCCAGGAGGGTGACCAACTCGATGACACCGTGGAAGGGGACGGGCTGCGCGGAGTCGTCGGACGCGACCGTCCCGGCGATGTGACCGGTGGCGGTCCTCTGGACGTCGATGGTCAACCGCATTCCGGCCTCCTTCTGCGGCACCGCTCTCCCGGCGCTCTGGCGGCGCCCACGGTAGTCGCCGGGAGAGCGGAAGGCGTCCAGGTACCACCCCTACGGATGGCACGACGGACCTTGACATGCCCGCTTCACCTGCACCGGCCCGGCCGCGCCGCCGGTATGCCGCTCCTGTGAGCCGGGTGTCCGGTCCCGGCCGCCGGTCAATCCCCGGGGTCGGACAGGACGGCGCGCAGCTCGATCCGGTTGGTCACGTTCAGCTTCGCGTAGATGCGGTTCAGCTGCGTCTCCACGGTGCTGATCGTCACCGAGCGCCGCTGCGCGATCTGACGGGTGGTCATGCCCTCGCAGACCATCGCCACGACCTCGCGCTCGGCCCCGGTGAGGCTGCTGAAGGCGGCGTTGGGGCCGTCCACGGAGAGCCTGAGCTCCCCGGCCGTCTTCAGCGCGAGGGCGGCGTAGGCCGCGGCGCCGGTGCGGTTGAAGGCGACCAGTGCCCGCCGAAGCAGCCGTTCCGCCTCGGCGTGGCGCCCTCTGGCGTGCTGGGAGCGCGTCATCACCAGGTCGATCCTTCCCGCCTCGATCGGCAGGCCCACCTCGCGGGCGAGTGCGAGGGCCTCCTCGCACTCCCGTACGGCGCGCGTGTGGTCTCCCCTCGCCGCGGCGATCTGGCCCCTGACCCTCGCGATGGACATCAGGGTCGAGCGGCGCCCGCTGGAGGCGGCCCTGTCGCTGAAGACGTCCAGCGCGGCCTCGGCCTCCTCGACCCGGCCCAGCTGGGAGAGCGCGTCGGCGCAGACCGGGCCGAACAGGTGGGTTCCCGGCTCCAGGGAGTCGTAGTGCGCCTCGATGGCCTCGGCCGCGACGAGCAGCCGCTGGGTGTCCCCCTGGGCCTGGGCGATCGCCGCACGCGCGCCCGCCGCGTAGGCGAGGCTCACCCTGCTCTCGACGATCGGCGCCCACTCCGCGGCCTGGCGTGCGTGCTCGCGCGCCTGGTCCCACTCTCCCCTGGCCGCCTGGGGGAAACACGCCAGGGAGTGCAGGAGCGCGTAGTCCCAGACCCGCTCGTTCTCCTCGGCGTCGCCGACGGCGAGCCTGGTGAACTGGACGGCGTCGTCGAGCCTGCCCCGGCGGAACTCGACCTCGCCCAGGAAACCGAGTGCCTGGCCGACCCGCAGCGCCTCGCCGCGCGTGGCCCGCGCGACGCCGTCACGCAGGTCGGCGGACGCGCCCTCGAGATCGTCGGTCCACAGCCGGATCATCCCGCGGGCCACCAGCCCGTCCAGCCCGGCCACCGACCCCGGCAGGTCGGCGTCCGTCAGGGACGCCAGCGCCTCCTCGGCCCGTCCGGCCAGGGTCCAGCCCAGGGACCGGGCGAACCAGGCGAAGGCCCGCACCCATGGCTCGTGACTGCCCGCCGCGACGGCGGCCGTACCGTATTCGACCATCTCGGGGTAGGAGATCTCGACCACCCCGATGATCGCGAGCTGGGCCGCGACGCGCGCCCGCAGGTCGGCGGGCGCGTGCGGGTTCTCCGCCCCGTCGCGCTCGGCGGCGCCCAGTGCCTGGACCAGCAGCAGCTTCGCCTCCGCGACGCGCCCGGAGATCAGTGCCTGGTAGCCGGCGACGTAGTCGCGCCAGGGACCCGGTGGCGCGGCGAGGACCTCACTCTCGTAGCGCCGGGCGACGGTGGCGTCGCCGGAGACCAGCAGGGTCTCCACGGCCGTCAGCAGGCGGGCCACCCTGTCCGGTCCCGGTGGTGTCAGTTCCACCGCGTGGCGGGCGTACACCGCGGCGAGGGGAAGCCTGCCCCGCGCCAGCAGGAACCGGGCCTCCTCCTGGGCCAGCTCGGCGAGCTCGCCGTCCGTACCGCCTCCGGACGCCGCGATCCCGTGCCACAGCGCGCCGGGGCCACCGAGCAGCGCGGCGCTGCGGTGCAGGGCGCGGCGGCGCTCGATGCCGGAGTCGTAGTAGATGCCGTCCCAGACGAGCAGGGTGGTGAACGCGAACTCCTGCCCCGCCGTCCCGGGGATCTCCTTCACCAGCCCGGCGCCGACGGCCTCCGCGAGGGGGGTGGTGGCGTCGGCGACGCCGGCCAGGGCACGCAGGTCGGTCAGGCCGAAGCGGCGGCCGAGCACCGCCGCCGCACCGACGACCTCGCGGGTACGGCGGTCACACGACGCCAGCCTCGCCACCACGGCCTGCGTCATGCCACGGGGGGCGGGCAGCGGGCCGTTGCCGAAGTTGATCGAGTGCATCTCCACCTGGTCCAGCAGGAGGAGTGAGTGCAGCGCGTTGCCGTCGGTGTGCTCGTGCAGCCTTCTCGCGCCGGAGAGGGTGAGCCCGTCGTGGCCGGTCGCGACGGCGAGCCGCACCAGATCGTCGGCGGGGAGTCCTTCGACCTGGAGCAGGCGCCCCTGCGGCGAGTCGAAGATGCGGGCCCAGCCCTCGTGGAGTTCCAGGCGGGGCGCGTCCGGCGCCGCTCCCGTCGCGTATCCCGGAGCCTGGTGGACGACCAGGAGCATGACCTGGGCGTTGCGCAGGCGCCGGGCGGCCAGGCGGAGCGCGGCCATCGACTGCCGGTCGCCGCAGTGCGCGTCGTCGACGACCACGATCAGCGCGTCGGCGGCGACGAGTTCCGCCGCGAGGGCCTGGCCGACGAAGGCGGCCTCGGCCTGGCCGGCCAGCGTCCTGGCGAGCACCGGGGTCGGTAGCTGCTCGGCGATCTGCTCCAGGACGCCCCACGGGTGGGCGAGCGCGTCCTCGTCACCGAAGGCGCGAACGGTCCGCACGCCGGGCACGGTACGCAGGAAGCGCTCGATCAGCTCGGTCTTGCCGATCCCGGACGCCCCCCGGACACCCACGATCCGCGCGTCACGACGTCCGGCATCCCTCCACGCCTCCCCGAGAAAGTCGAGTTCCCGCTTCCGGCCGATGAACAGCGGAGAGGTTCTGCCGTACAACGCAGCGCTCCCTTTTTCACGATTCACATGTTCTTGACGGCGATTATGGGTCAGGAATCAGCCTGTCGGCACGCGTTTCATCTGAAGATTTCTCACGAAACGGATTCGAGTAAATTTCACGTCGCCCGCCCTCGCGGGCACGGAACGCCTTCGGACGCAGGCCGCGCCCCCCGGACACTCTGGATTCCATCGTCCGGCGGGTCAGCGACGCCCCTTCCCCTCGGCCCTCCCACGGCATTTTCCGAAATGGGAGCGGTCCATCTTCGACAAAGGTGCGGCAGCCTGCGGATACGGCCGACCGAAAGAGGAGGCGACCATTGATTGCCTCACCCGCGAGACGCATTTCACGATTCCCGCACCGAGTAAGTGCCTGATGACATAAAGTGATCAAAACCTCGCATGTCGCGCGAGACGTCACACGGCGCACCGAGTACGACTCTCCAGCCACGGCCACCCCCTTTTTTTTCGGACGCCTGGAACGGAAGGTGAGGCAGGAGAGAGATCACCGACGGCGCGGGCGGTGCCCAGCGGACGACCTGCCACCCGGCGATCAGGCGCTGCCACAGGAACTCCCGCGAGTTCGCGCTGAGCCTGCGCCTGCGCACCCTGACAGGAACGCCACACCGAGAGTAGTGAACCGCTTGGCGTTCCGTCGGGATTCCTGAAGTGTCGCCGGTAATTGAGATGTCTGGCCGGAGGCAGTGAGCGGGGGTGTGCCGATGAGCCTTGGTGTGGTGCGATCACCGGTGTGGTGCGATCACCGGCTACTCCCAGGCGTCTGATACTTCGCCGCGTCACTGTGGCGGCGGGTGGGATTGCGGATCACCGAGACGGTCAAGCTCGACATCCGAGACCGGCGCCCGGACCTCGGCGAGGCCGGCAAACTTCATATCCGATTCGGTAAGGGAAGTCGCGGGCCCAGGCCCCGACTCGTCCCCGCCATCAACTCCGTGAACTCCCCTGCCGTGGATCGCTCCTTTTCATCGTGGCCCTTTTCCATCGCCTGGACGAAGACACCGAAGACCCGAGTGGCCGGGCACTATTCCGACTGTTGACAGGTGCCCGGACAGCAATCAAAGTATGCGTTTGTACCTCTCAATACAGCATTCGTAAGCGGCGCCCGGCAGCGCGGCCATGTGGAAGAACCGGCCACACTCGTGGACCGGTGCGAACTCAAGTCGCGTGGAGGTAAAGATTGGCCGGCACTCGAAGCAGAGCGCACGACCGGCGGGGAATGGCCGGAAGACTCAGCGGACGGCATAGAAGACTCACCGCGTTCACGGTGCTCACGGCCCTGATCTCAAGTCTAGGTGTGACCGTGACGCCGGGCATCGCACATGCCGACGGGCCTGGTCCGCAGATTTCCTGCCCAACCGACCCCACCATCGTTTGGCAGCTGGCGTTCTACGGCCGCACCCCCTATTTAGCGGGGTACCGATACACCGCGATTTCCACTGCCTCGACGTTCAACGTGAGTGACGCCCGTGTCGTGGACAACGCCCTTGACACGCCAATCAATGCGACGTTCAGCTCATCGCAGTCACGGACCTGGCGGATCAGCGTCACAGTGGGCGCGACAGCCGAGCTGACCAAATATCTGCAGACCAATGTCAGCACGCAGATCGTGCAGGAACGGACCACCGCCATCGGTGTGAACGCCAGCCTCGTCGTCCCTCCGCACAGCAGAGTGACCGGGCAGTACGGCGTGCAGGCGTACGACGTGGTCTACGACGTCCAGACGGTGTTCTCCTGGCCGGCGGTCGTGGGACGACCACGCGAGAAGTGCTTCGACCGGGGCACCCAGCGAGGCACCACCAACGCTCCGACCGTCACCGAAGGCTGGCGCTTCACCGCGGGCTGACCGGAACCGGCTTTCGCCTTCACTGAAAGGCGGGAGCCGAAAACGCGGGCGGCCGGCGCGGGCGTCTCAGATGGAGGGAGGCAGGGCCGACGACAGCATGTCGAAGCGGCGGTCCCCCTCGTACAGGGGCGTCTGCGTCGAAGGGGACGCGGGCAGCGGGTCGTACAGGGGCGTGGGCGTCGGGATCGGGGTCGGTGCGGGAAGGGGTGGGGGTACGGGGCTCAGCGACCTGTTCCCGCTCTCGTACAGGACCGCGTACAACCCGCTGATCAGGCGCCGCACGTCCTGCTCGGGGCGGACCACCAGGCGGATGAACTGGCTGGTCATACCGAGCTTGTTTCCGCACTCGCGGACGAACAGGTTGTGCTCGTCGAGCAGCTGGTCGCGCAGGGCGGCGCCGTCCCTGCCACCGGGGAGCCGTACCAGCAGGAAGTTGCCCTGGGAGGGGAAGACGGTGAGGCCGGGGACCCGGGTCAGCTGGTGGCGCATCGACTCGCGGTCCAGGGCGACCAGCCGCAGGCTGTCCAGATACTCGGACATGTACCGGCGGATCATGAAGACCACGGTCTCGGCGAAGGAGTTCAGGTTCCACCGGGGCAGGGCGCGCCGCACCCTGTCCGCCAGGGCGGGGTTCGCCACCATGTAGCCGAAGCGGATGCCGTGCAGCCCGAAGTTCTTACCGAGGCTCTTCAGCACGACCACGTTCGGCCGGATCGCGGCCTCGTTCGCGACGCTCGGATACGGCTCGGCGTCGACGAAGTCGATGAACGACTCGTCCACCACGACCAGGTCCAGGTCGACGAGCCTGTCGAGCAGGGCGATCACCTCGTGGCGGCGCAGGTAGCCCCCGTCGGGGTTGTTCGGGTTGCAGATGACCGCCACCCGGGAGCCGCGATGCCTGACGAAGTTGACGAAGGCGTCCACGTCCAGCGCGAATCCCTGGTTCTCCGGCAGCGGATACATGTCCACGCGCTTGCCGGTCTCCATCGGCTGGTCGGTCCAGCGGCCGAAGGTGGGGATCGGCACCGCGAGGCTCTCCCTGACCAGCAGGTGGTCGATCCAGGTGATGAGTTCCGTCGACCCGTTGCCCATCACGACGGTCTGCGGGTTCAGGCCCAGCACCCCGCAGAGCTCGGCGGTGATCGTGTCGGCGTCGCTGGGATAGAACTTCAGGATCGTGGCGAGGTTGTGCTCCAGGACGCCGAAGGCCTCCGGGGTCGGGAAGTACGGATTGCAGGGGATACAGAAGTCGACCGGTTCCTCCCCCCGCTCCGGCGCGGCCCGGATGAGCGAGAAGTACGACGGGCTGTGCGCTGCACCGTGCGCTCGGCGGTGGGTGGAACCGGCCAACTGGGGCCTCCTGCTGACGGATGTTCACGCCTCTGACACCCCCAGCTACGCACCTGGATACCGGCTGGTTCAGCAGGGCGCCCCCGGGCTCGGGCGACTCCCGGGGATCCGGGGTTCACCGGCGGGAACGATCGATCACCGCGACCCGTGACCCCTGATTTTTACAGCCTCTTCGTCATGAACACGCTGTACGGGTCGTACTCGTAGTCCGCGAACGGCTCGCAGTACTCGAAGCCGAACTTCTCGTACAGCCTCCGGGCGGGCAGGAAGAACTCGCTCGCCCCGGTCTCAAGGCTCAGCCGGGTGAATCCCATGCGCCCGGCCTCGGCGATGATGTGCTCCAACAGCAGGGACGCCGTCCCGCTGCGCTTGCGCGCCGGCGCGGTGCGCATCGACTTCACCTCGGCGTGTCCCGCGTCCAGTCTCTTGATCGCGCCGCAGCCCACCAGGCTGTCACCGTCCATCACCGACCAGAAGGTGACCTCGGGCCGGCGAAGCCCGTCCAGATCGAGGGCGTGCTTGCTCTTCAGGGGGGTGACGGCTCGCATCTCCTGGACGTGCTCGTCGAGAAAACCGGCGATCTCCGGACCGGAGAGGTCGTCGAGGACAATCTTCATCAGCTTTCCCTTTCCGGGAGTTCGGTTCCGCGGACGCCAGATCACATTCTGGGGCTTCCTGGAGCCGGCCCGGTCGTGGGAGCGGCCGCCGACGCATCGGCCACCTCCTACCGATCCGCCGGAGCGGTTTTTCCGGCGGCGACGAGGTACGCGACCGCGGCCGTGCAGACGAGCAGGGCGGTCCAGTTGTTGAGGCGCAGACCGAGGACGTGGGGAGCGGGATCGATGCGGAGCCACTCGATCCAGGCGCGACCCGCGCTGTAGGCGGCGGCGTAGAGCGCGAACGTCCGGCCGCGGTCGAGCCGGAACCGTCGTTCGGCCCAGATGACGAACCCGGCCACGCCCAGGTTCCACAGCGACTCGTAAAGGAAGGTCGGGTGGTAGGTGGCTGTGGACTCCATACCGGGTGGCCGATGGGCGGGGTCGATCTCCAGCGCCCAGGGCAGGGTCGTCGGGCCGCCGTACAGCTCCTGGTTGAACCAGTTGCCCCATCGGGCGATCGCCTGCCCGAGCGCGATCCCGGGCGCGACGGCGTCGGCGAAGTCGCGCAGCGCGATGCCGCGCCGGCGGCAGGCGAGCCACGCGCCCACCGCGCCGCCCGCGACGGCGCCCCAGATGCTGATCCCGCCCTCCCAGATCGCGAACGCGCGCAGCGGGTCGTCGCCCGGGCCGAAGTACTGCTGCCAGTCGGTGGCCACGTGGTAGATCCGGGCGCCGACCAGGCCGAGCGGCACGGCCCAGATCGCGATGTCCTCGACCGCGCCGGGATCGCCGCCGCGAGCGACCCAGCGGCGCCGGGTCACCCAGATGCCGACGAGGACGGCGAGCAGCATCAGCAGGGCGTAGGCGCGGATCGGGAACGGGCCGAGGTGCCAGACGGCTTGGGTCGGGCTGGGGATGGCGGTCACGGCGTCGAGTCTGGTTCAGCCGGGGCGGCGCCCGCATCGATCGCAACGCCGATCATGCGATCAGTCGACCGGTTGATGCCGAACGGACGGGAGGTTGATTATCGTCGGCGGTGTGGAGTCCTGGGAGCGGTCGCGGCGCCGGTGGCAGCACGCCTTCTTCGCCTCATGGCTGGTGCTCACCTCGGCCGGCCCGCTGACGGAGGTGGGCCGGGTGCTCCCGGTAGTGCTGGTGGCCGGGCTGGCCGCCTGGTACGCGGTGTGGTTCGTGCTGCGCACGCCGCCCCCGGACGACGTGCCCACGCCGTACGTGCTCGGTGGTGGACTGCTCTGGCTGGGGCTGTTCGCGATCGACTCCTCCTTCCTGGTAATCGCGTTGAGCGTCCTCGTGCCGTACTGCATGGACGCCGTGCGGGTCGGGCTGGTCGCGGTGGTGTCCTGCGCCGGGGGCTGGCTGTGGCATCGTTTCCACGCGACCGGGTCGATCACCTGGGCCGAGATCGTCATCGCCGCGCTGATCGCGACCAGCGCGGCCGCCGCGGTCGGGTACTTCGGCTCGGTGTCCCGGCAGAGCGCCGAGCGCAAGCGACTCCTCGACCGGCTGCAGGTCGCGCAGGAGGCGCGGGCGGCGGCCGAACGGCAGGCGGGCGTGGCGGCCGAACGGCAACGGCTCGCCCGTGACATCCACGACAGCCTGACCCAGGGGTTCGCCAGCGTGACGATGTTGCTCGAGGCGGCCCAGGAGACCCTGCCGGACAACAGGCACCTGACCCAGGCGCTGCGGGTGGCGCGGGAGAATCTGGCGGAAAGCCGCAGGGTGGTGAGAGCACTGCGCCCCGGCCAGCTCGACGGGTGCGGCCTGCCGGAGGCCCTGCGGCGGCTGTCGGGCAGGCTGTCGGACGAGACCGGCGTCCACGCGCACACCGTGATCACCGGCAGGCTCCGGCCGCTCGAGGCACGGGTCCAGGCGGAGCTGCTGCGCGTGGCGCAGGAGGCGGTCGCCAACGTTCGCCGCCATGCCCGCGCCGAGCAGGTCACGCTGACCCTGTCGTACATGGAGGACCTGGTGGTGCTTGACGTCCACGACGACGGCGACGGTTTCGATCCCGGCAGGGCCGCCTCGGGACACGGCCTTTCGATCATGCGGGAGAGGATGGAGCAACTCGGCGGCACGCTGCTCGTGGAAAGTTCCCCGGGGGCGGGCGCCACGGTGGTGGCCAGCCTTTCCCCGGTGGCGCTGAGCGGGTCGCGATGACCGTCCGGGTCCTGATCGCCGACGACCACCCGTTGGTCCGCGACGGCATCCGGGCCGTCCTGGGCACCCAGGACGATCTGGAGGTGGTCGGTGAGGCGGTCTCCGGCACGGACGCGGTGCGGCTGGCGCGCGACCTGAGGCCCGACGTCACCCTGATGGACCTGCAGCTGCCCGGGATCGACGGCGCGACCGCGATCGGCAGGATCCGCGAGGACGACCCGGGAGCCAAGGTGATCGTCCTGACCGCCTACGACACCGACGGCGACATCTCACGCGCCATCGACGCGGGAGCCATCGGCTATCTCCTCAAGGACGTCGGCCGCGAGCAGCTGTTCGACGCGATCCGGGTGGCGGCGCGGGGGGAGAGCGCCCTGTCGCCGACGATCGCGAGCCGGGTGCTGTCGTGGGCGCGGGCCGACGCCCCCGATGCTCTCAGTGGCCGGGAGGCCGAGGTCCTCGGTGCGGTCGCCCAGGGGATGAGCAACAAGGCCATCGCCGCCCACCTGTGCATCAGCGAGGCCACGGTCAAGACCCACCTGCTGCACATCTTCGCCAAGCTCGGCGTGGACGACCGCACCGCCGCGGTGACGGTCGCCGCCTCCCGCGGCATCATCCGGCTGGACGGCCGGCCGCTTCAGCCGAGATCGGCGGTGAGCCGGTCGCGCGGCGGGGCGGACGCGTAGTGCCCGCCCGACTCCTGGCAGTGGACGCTCTGCCGGTAGGTCGCCGGGTCGTACTCCGGCGCGTCCTGGATCTCCTGCTTGGTCTGCGAGACGTGCACCTTGCGCTCGTCCTTGTCGATCCTGGTCACCGTGCTGGCCGGGAGCACGACCTTCCTGCCCGAGAGCCAGGAGCCGACGTCGGCCACGATGTAGCTGTCATCGGTCATGTTGCTCTCCTCCTCCACTCGGCCGACCTTGCCGTCGACGGCCTCCACGTCGAAGCCGATGACGCTCATCGTCTCGTCCATCGTCTCGTCCGGACCGTAGACGCCCTCGCGATAGCTCCACAGACCTTCGCTCGTCATGTGCGGGCTCTCTCCTTGTCACGATGTGTGTGGCCCCCCGACTACCCCTCGCGGCCGAGATAAACGGTGCGGCGGACGGCCGTCCTCCGTCGGCTGTCAATCGTGCCTGGTCGCCTCGGTCCGGAAATCCA
This sequence comes from Streptosporangium sp. NPDC049046, assembly GCF_040649155.1. Classification (NCBI taxonomy): domain Bacteria; kingdom Bacillati; phylum Actinomycetota; class Actinomycetes; order Streptosporangiales; family Streptosporangiaceae; genus Streptosporangium; species Streptosporangium sp. NPDC049046. The sequence continues at coordinate 217,537 of NZ_JBEZEZ010000014.1, forward strand.
GGATGTCTTTACCGATGCTGGTAAATCGCAGGAATCATGTGCCTTTGCCGCCGTCTCGGAGGCCCATATGGGCGCCACGACTCCGTGCGGGAAAGGGGGTAAGGACAATGCCTCGGACGGTATGCCGAATGGCCGCCCATATAAGGGGGGAGGTCCGTGGTTCACGGATCGGACAGGGGCCGGACGAGGATCAGATGGAGATCACCGTCATGTCGCGTAAACGTCGCGACATCGTCACTGTGGCTCTCACTGGGCCCTCACCGTGGCCGAACCCGCCGCCACCGCCGCCTTCACCCAAATCGGTCGAGATCGGACCAGGCGGGAATGGTGCCGGTACGCGCCCGAGCGGCGGGGACCGCTTGACCACACCGGGTGAAACCGTCGAGGAAGGGTTCCAGGAAAGGCCCACGCGGCCGAACCCGGGGAGAAAGACGACCCTGTGAGCTGCCTCACCTACCGTTTCTGATATATCCCCCGTATCAGTAAAGTCTCTCCGGTTATCCTTGCACCCGTGCCCGTCTACGTGGCCGTGGATCTCGGACCTGAGAACGGCCGGGTATTGACCGGCGAATTCGATGGTGAACGGCTCTCGGTGCGTGAAGTGCACCGTTTCGCCAACCGGCCCGTCCGCGTTCTCGACGGCCTGTACTGGGACGTGCTCGGGCTTCTCACCCAGGCTCGCGGGGGCATCGCGCTGGCCGCCGCCCGCGACCGCCTCACCAGCGTGGGCGTGACCGCCTGGGGCGGCGACTTCGCGCTCCTCGACCGCGACGGGCGACTGCTGGCCAACCCCCGTCACCACCGCGACCCCTACACCTCCGGGCTGGCGGGACTCGTCTCCTGGCAGGACCACTACGAGCTGACCGGTGTCCATCCGGGCCCCGGCACCACGGCCTGCCAGCTGCTGGCGCATGCCGGTTCCCCGCTCCTGGACGCGGCCGACCACCTGGCGATGATGCCGGACCTGTTCACGCTCTGGCTGAGCGGCGAGATGCTCAGCGAACGGACGATCGCGAGCACCAGCCAGCTGCTGGACGTCAGGACCGGCCGCTGGGCGAACAGCATCGTCACCCGCCTGGGCCTGCCCCGTCACCTGCTCGCCGACCGGCTCACCGAGCCCGGTACGGTCGTCGGCCCGCTGCGCGGCGAGAGCGGCGATAGCGGGGGAAACGGTGGGAGCGGCAGGAGGGGCGGCGACCGGAACGGGAGAGGCCGCGCCACGCCCATGGTCGTCGCTGTTGCGGGCCACGACGCCGCCTCCGTGGCGGCGGCGCTTCCCGTCTCATCCGGATCGGTGGGCTATGTCTCTTTCGGCCCTCGCTCGCTGGCGGGGCTGGAGCTCGACGCGCCGGTCACGAGCCGGGAGGCGAGGCTGGCGGGCTTCACCAACGAGGGCGGCGTCATGGGGACCGTGCGCTTCACCCGTACCCTCAACGGCCTGCTGCTGCTCCAGGAGTGCCGCAGGGCCTGGGGGGCGCGCACCTCGTACGCGGATCTGGTCGCCGAGGCCACGGCGGCCCCCGCCTTCGGCCCCCTGATCGACCCCGGCCATCCGTGGTTCCTCGAACCCGGTGACATGCCGGCCAGGATCGGGGCCTACTGCCGTTCGACCGGCCAGGCGCCGCCCGCCGGCCGCGCACAGACGGTGCGCTGCGTCCTGGAGAGCCTCGCCTGCTCCTACCGGTGGGCGTTGGAGCAGGCCGAGTTCCTCAGCGACCGGCGGGTGGAGGCCGTGCACCTGGTGGGGAGCGCGGCCTCCAGCGACACTCTGTGCCGGCTCGTCGCCGACTTCGCCGGACGACCGGTGCTCGCGGGCCCCGTGGAGGCGACCGCCGTGGGCAACCTGCTGGTCCAGGCGATGGCCGAGGGCCGCATCGGCTCCCTCACCGAGTTGCGCGAGGTGGTCCGCCGCTCGTTCAGGCCCCGGCCGTTCTCTCCCTCAGGGCAGCGGGAGGCGTACGAGATCGCCTACTCCCGCTACCGGCGGCTGACGGGGACCGAGGGAGGCTGGAACGGCACGGAGCACGGGCCGGCCGCCGGGTACCGGATGCGCCCGGCCCGTCACGCGGCGTCGGTGCCGCCGGTGACGGCACCGACGGCACCGGCGTCAATGGGACTCGCGGGCGACCGCGTGACCGCTGGAGCCGATGAGGAAGTCGAGATCGGCTCCCCGGTTGGCCTGCATCACGTGGTCGACGTAGAGGCGTTCCCAGCCCCGTGAGGGCGCGGCGAACGCCTCCCGCATGGTCTCCGAGGGCAGACGTCTGGCCAGTTCCTCCGGCGGGATGTCGATGTCCAGGCGCCTGGCCTCGACGTCCAGGACGATCGGGTCACCGGTCCGCACCAGGCCGAGCGGGCCGCCCGCCGCGGCCTCGGGCGCCACGTGCAGGACCACCGTCCCGTACGCCGTGCCGCTCATCCTGCCGTCGCAGATCCGCACCATGTCACGCACCCCGCTCTCCAGGAGCTTGGCCGGCAGGGGCAGGTTCGCCACCTCGGGCATCCCCGGGTAGCCCTTGGGTCCGCACCCGCGCAGCACGAGCACCGTGGAGGGGTCCACGTCGAGATCGGGATCGTCGATCCGCGCGTGCATGTCCTCGACGCTGTCGAAGACCAGGGCACGGCCCCGGTGGCGCATCAGCTCGGGCGAGGCCGCCGCGGGCTTGATGACGGCGCCGGACGGCGCCAGGTCGCCGTACAGGACGGCGATGCCCGCGGCCTCCTGCAGCGGCCGGTCACGCGGGCGGATGACGGTCTCGTCCCAGATCCGCGCCTCGTCCAGGTGATCGGCGAGCGACCTGCCCGTCACCGTCAGCGCCTCGGGGTCCAGCAGGTCGCGCACCTCGCGCAGCACGGCCAGCAGCCCGCCCGCGCGGTGGAGGTCCTCCATCAGGTGCCGGCCCGCCGGCTGCAGGTCGGCCAGGAGCGGCACCCCGGCGCCGACGCGGTCGAAGTCGTCGAGGGAGAGCTCGACGCCGAGCCGGCCCGCGATGGCCAGCAGGTGCACCACCGCGTTGGTGGATCCGCCGACGGCGGCCAGCGCCACGATCGCGTTGAGGAACGATCCCCTGGTGAGCAGGGCGCTGGGACGCAGGTCCCGCTCGACGAGCTCGACGGCGAGCCGCCCGGTCTCATGAGCGCCCTCCAGCAGACGGCTGTCGGGGGCGGGCGTGCCCGCGATGCCGGGGATGGTGGTGCCGAGCGCCTCGGCGACGCAGGCCATCGTGGAGGCGGTTCCCATGGTGTTGCAGTGGCCCCTGCTGCGGATCATCGACGACTCCGAGCGCAGGAACGCCTGCTCGCTCAGGGTGCCCGCGCGGACCTCCTCGCTGAGCTTCCACACGTCCGTGCCACAGCCCAGTGGCGCGCCGCGGAAGGTGCCGGTGAGCATGGGCCCGCCGGGGAGCACCACCGCGGGCAGGTCGACCGAGGCCGCGGCCATCAGCAGGGACGGGATGCTCTTGTCGCAGCCGCCCAGCAGCACCACACCGTCGATCGGGTTGGCCCGCAGCATCTCCTCGATCGCCATCGCGGCCATGTTGCGCCACAGCATCGCGGTGGGCCTCACCAGCGTCTCACCCAGCGAGACGACCGGCAGGTTCATCGGGACGCCGCCGGCCTCCCAGACGCCCCGTTTGACGCCCTCGGCCACCTCGTCGAAATGGGAGTTGCACGGTGTGAGATCGGAGGCGGTGTTGGCGATGGCGATGTGCGGACGGCCGTCGAAGGCGTGCGAGGGCAACCCCCGCCGCATCCAGGCCCGATGGATGTAGGCGTTGCGATCGTTTCCCGCGTACCACTGCGAGCTACGTCGTTCCGCCGTCACGTTTTCAGCCCCATTTGCCGAACGGTAGTCTACGGAGCCCGATTCTTGTACCTCTGTTACCTCCGTCCCCGCCCGGCGGTGCCGTCTGGAAGGTTCCAACCGTGAGAGCGTTCGTCGTGACCGGGCCCCGCCGCTTCGCCGTACTGGACGTCGATCCGCCGGTTCCCGGCCCCGGGCAGGTCGTGGTCGACGTGGAGCGGGCCGGGGTGTGCGGCACCGACATGGAGTTCTTCAGCGGCGACATGGCCTATCTCGAGGAGGACCACGCCCGCTATCCCATGCGGCTCGGCCACGAGTGGTGCGGGACGGTCTCCTCGGTCGGCGAGGGCGTCGACGGCGGCTGGATCGGCACCCGCGTCACGGGCGACACCATGCTCGGCTGCGGCAGGTGCCGCCGCTGCCTGGGCGGGCTGCAGCACGTGTGCGAGGACCGCTTCGAGATCGGCATCCGGGGCGGCTGGCCCGGCGCCCTCGCCGAGCGCCTGCCCGTGCCGGTCACGGCGCTGCACGCCCTGCCGGACGCGGTCGACGCGGTGGCCGGGGCGATGGTCGAGCCGGGCGGCAACGCGTTGCGGGCCGTCGAGGCCGCGGCCCTCGCCCCCGGCGACCGGCTGCTGGTGCTGGGGCCGGGGACGATCGGCCTGCTCGCCGCCGCCTTCGCCCTCGCGCACGGGGCGGAGGTGCACATCATGGGCCTGTCGGAGCCGTCGCTGGAGTTCGCCCGCACCCTCGGGGTGCACGGGGCGTGGACCGCCGACCGGCTTCCCGGCCTCCCGTTCGACGCCGTCGTCGACGCCTCCAACGCCCCCGGCCTGCCCTCCCTCGCCGTCGATCTGGTGGAGCCCGGCAAGCGGGTGGTCTACATCGGCCTGGCGTCGACCCCCAGCGCCGTCGACACCCGCCTGCTGGTGCTCAAGGACGTGACGGCCGTCGGCATCCTGAGCGCCTCGCCCGGCCTGGCCGGGGCGATCGAGCACTACGCGTCCGGCTCGGTGGACCCCCGGCCGCTCGTGGCGGCCGTCGTCGGGCTCGAAGAGGTGGGCGAGATCCTCTCCGGCTCCCGCCCCGCGGGCTCCGGGCCCGGCCCCAAGATCCACGTCGACCCCCGGGTCTGACCCTTCTCAGCCCTTCAGGCCGGTGTGGGCCAGGCCCTCGATGAACTGCCGTTGCGCGAGCACGAACACCACGAGCACCGGCAGGGCGGTCATCGAGGCGGCGGCGAGCTGGACGTTCCACATCGGCCCGCCGTAGGCGTCGACGAACTGGGTCAGCGCCTGCGGGAGGGTGAACTTCTCCGGCGAGGAGAGGTACACGATGGGTTCCAGGTAGAGGTTCCAGCTGTGCAGGAACGTGAAGATCGCGACGGCGCCGAGCGCGGGGCGGGCCAGCGGCAGCGCGACCCGGTAGAAGGTGCCGAACCGGCCGAGCCCGTCCACCCGGGCCGCCTCCTCCAGCTCACCGGGCAGGCTGATGAAGAACTGCCGCATGATGAAGGTGGCCAGCACGCCGGGCGCGCCGAGGATCGGCACCAGGATGAGCGGCCAGTGGGTGTCGGTCAGCCCGAGCCCGTGGAACATCTGGAACAGCGGGACGATCGTGACCTCGCTCGGGATGAGCAGCCCGAGCAGTACGACGACGAAGAGGACGTTCTGGCCGGGGAAGCGGATGCGCGCGAAGGCGTACCCGGCCATCGCGGCCACCGCCATCGTCCCCGCCGTGACGACCAGGGCGATGTAGAGGCTGTTGAAATACTGGCCCGCGAAGGGCTGGAGCCGGAAGACCTGCCCGTAGGCCGAGAAGTCCCAGTCGGCGGGCAGCGGCCGCGGCGGGAAGGCGAAGATCTCGCCGACCGGCTTGAGGGACGAGGTCACCATCCACCAGGTCGGGAAGACGAACGGCACGCACAACACACACAGCACGCCGTACAGGAGCGTCTTCATCCGTACCGGTATCTCACGTCTCATTGAAGACCCACCTCCTGCGCATCCGCCACTGCACGACGGTGAGCAGCGCCACGATCACGAACAGCAGGACCGACAGCGTCGCGCCGTATCCGAAGTGATGGAACTGGAACGCCTGCTGGTACAGGTAGTAGACGAGGACCGTTGTCGACATTCCCGGGCCGCCCTGGGTGAGCACCGCGATCTGCGCGAACACCTGCAGCGACCCCACCACGGTGATGATCGAGGTGAGCAGGATGGTCGGGCTGATCAGGGGGACGGTGATCCGCAGGAAGCGGGTCCACGCCCCGGCGCCGTCGAGTTCGGCGGCCTCGTACAGCTGGGACGGCACGCCCTGGAGGGCGGCGAGGAACAGCACCATGTTGAGGCCGACGTTCTTGAGGACCTGCACGACGATCACCGAGAGCATCGCGGTGCCCTCGCCGCGCAGCCAGTTGGGGCCGTCGGCCCCGGCGACGGCGAGCAGGCCGTTGAGTCCGCCGTCGTCCTGCAGGAGGAAGCGCCACACGATCGTCCAGGCGACGAGCGAGACCACCACGGGCGAGAAGAACAGCGTGCGGAAGAAGGTGGTCCCGCGCAGCCGCTGGTTGAGCAGGATCGCGAGGACGAGGGCGAGGCCGAGGTTGAGCACGACCAGCCCGACGGAGAACAGCGCGGTCCCCGCGAGGACCTCGCGGAGGTTGGCGTCGGCGAGCAGCCTGTCGTAGTTCTCCCCGCCGACGAACTCGAAGGTCCCGGCGAGCACGTTCCACTCGTGCAGGCTGTACCACAGGACGAGCCCGAGCGGCAGGAGCACGAACAGCAGGCTGCCGAGGAGCTGCGGGGTGATGAGCAGGTATCCGACCAGGTTGTCGCGGCGGCGCATGGTCCAGAACACCCCGCCTCCTCCACCGCCGCCGGAAACCCGGTGAGCCCGGCGGGTCCGCCGGGGACCGCGAGTCAGGCCCTCGGCCTCCGTGTCCTCCGCGCCCTCCGCCGTCCGGCGGGCGGCCCGGTCGCCGGTGACCGGCCGGGCGTCGGCCCGGCCGGTCACCGCGGATCGGGGGTGTGACGCGGCCACGTCACGCGCCCAGCATCGGCTGGATCTTGGCGCACACGCCGCCCAGCACGGCCTTGACGTCGGCGCCGGGCTGCCAGAGCGGGTCGAGCGCGGCCCGTACGGTCTGCGACAGCTCCGCCTGGCCGGTGTGGTTGGGCTTGACCACGCCCTTCTCGATGCCGCCGATCACGACCTCCTGCAGCTGGCCGGGCTTGAGCAGCGGGTTGCTCTTGGCGAGGGTGTCGGCGGTGAGCTGGGAGGCCCGGGGCGGCGGGAAGTAGGCGGCGAGCTTGGCCGAGTTGCCGGGGTTGGTGAAGAAGGCGAGGAAGTCGGCCGCCAGCTCCGCGTTGGCGGACTGCTTGAAGACGCCCAGGCCCGCCTGTCCGATCACCGAGTACTCGCCCTTGGGCCCGGCGGGCAGCGGCACGAGATCCCAGCCGAACTTCGCCTCCTGCAGGAGCGAGGCGCGGGAGATCTGGGTGATGGTCATCGCCGCGTCGCCCGCGAAGAAGTCGGCCGTGGTGCCGGGGCCGGGGAAGGCCTTGTCGGTGAAGATCGACTTGTGCAGGAACGTCATCGCCTCGACCATCTCGGGGCTGTCGAACCCGCAGCTCCTACCGTCCTCGCTCCAGGCCTGGGCGCCCCAGCCGCCCCACACCGTGGAGAGGTTGTCCCAGCCCTTGTAGTCGAAGTCGCGGACGACCATGCCCGCCTTGCCGGTCTCGGCGGCGACCGCGGCGTTCTGGGCGGCGACCTTCTCCCAGGTCCACGTGCCGTCCTCGATCATCTCCGCCGGAGGCTTCTGGCCCGCCTTCTTGAGCAGGTCGGTGTTGACGAACACGCCGAACGGCGAGGTGGAGAACGGGTAGGCGTACAGCTTGCCCTCGGCCTGCCAGAGCTTGACCGCCGAGGGGGTGAGGTCGTCGAACTCGTAGCCCTCGGCCTTGCGCAGCGTGTCGTCGAGCGGCGCCAGCGCGCCGGAGGAGACGAAGTCGGGCGCGGAGTTCTCCAGGATCCAGGCCAGGTCGGGGGCGTTGCCGCCGGCGATCTGGGTGGTCAGGGTCGTGGTGTAGTTCTCGAAGGGGAGGGGGTCGAACTTGATCTCCCCGACGTCGGGGCGCGTCTTTTTGTACTCGGCGGCGATCTCGTCGAACAGCTTCAGGTGGGCCTCGTTGGAGGTCCAGATCGTCATGCGCAGCGGCTGCGGGCCCTGCGCGGCGGGGGCGGCCTCGCCTCCCCCGCCGCACGCCGTCAGGGTGAGCAGCGCCGCCAGCGCGACGGCCGCGGGCTTCGCGAATGTTCTCATGGTCCGATCTCCTTGCTGGGAATGCCCCGGCGGTCGTGGTGGGTGACCGGTCGCCCGGCCGGTGCCGCTCGTCCGGTCAGTAGCCGGTCACCTGCGGCCAGCGCAGCTCGACGCCGTCTCGGGTGAGCCGCCGCTGGAAGTCGGCGAGCAGGCCCTCGTCCTCGCGTACGGCGTGCGGGGTGGTGGCGTTGTCCAGGCAGAAGGCCGCGAGGGCCCCCGCGGCCTCGCCGACGTTCCACTCCACCGGGTGCAGCCGGTAGGCGCCGTTGGTGATGTGGGTGGTGCCGATGTTCTTGGACGCGGGCAGCAGGTTGGTCATCCGCTGCGGCACGAGCGCGCCGAGGGGGATCTCGAACGGCGAGCTCGCCACGTCGATGTAGTTGTCGCCCCCGGTGGAGGGGTGCAGGTCGATGCGGTACATCCCCACCCCGACGGAGTCGGCGTAGCTCACCGCGCCCTTGTCTCCGCGCACCGCGAACGACAGGTCCTGTTCGGCCACGGTGTACAGGGCGCGGACGCGGCGCGACTCGCGGATGTAGGGCGCCTGGGCCAGCCCGTCCTCACCGCCGCCGGTGACGTCGCCGCGCAGGCGCAGGCCGGGAAAGCCGGTCCCGCCGTCGGCGCGGGGCGCCTCGGTCTGCATCCAGTACAGCACCGAGCGCGACAGCTCGCGAGCGGCGGCCACGTGCGCGGCGGCGTCCGGCACGTCGATGACCGGGCCCTCCAGGTAGTCGATCATCGGCCAGTTGACCAGGGTGATGTCGCTGTCGTAGGCGCCGTCGGCGAAGTTGCGCCGCGCGGCGATCCTGCGGAACGTCCACAGGTTCGCGTCACCGGGGTTGAGGCGTTGGTCGGCCTCCACCAGCAGCGGGTCGTCGTCGGGGTTGGGGGTGAAGGAGCGTTCCACGATCTCCAGGGTCCTGGGGTGCGGGCAGCGCCAGGACAGCAGCCGGTCGCCCCAGAAGTCGGGCTGGTAGCTCCTCCAGAACTCGTAGGCGGCGGGTTTGTCGATGGTGTGGTCTCCGTCGACGTGGTCGATCGCGAAGCACACCGAGACGGCCTGCATGTTCATCGGCTGGGCCTCGGCGGGCGCGCTCGGCTCTCCGGTGTCGCCCTGCGACTCGAACCCCGTCACGTACTCGGTGCCGGTCAGCGGCAGCAACTCGCCCGTCTCCGTGGCGTCCAGCACGTACGGCGCGACGGCCGTGACCTCGCCTTTCCCTTCGCGGTGCTCCAGGCGCACGGCCCGCACCCGGTCGCCGTCGACCTCGGCGCCGACCGGCCGGTACGGCTGCAGCACGCGCAGCCGCCCGGAACCCCGGTACGGCGCGAGCATGGCCTCGATCACCGCGACCGCGACGCGCGGCTCGTGGCACAGGCGGCTCACGTGCCCGGCGCCCGGGTTCAGCTCCCGCCAGGCCCGCGACCGCGCGGTGAGCGGGTAGTGGTCGCGGTAGTAGCGGCGGATGCCGTCGCGCAGCGCCCGGTAGGAGGCCGTGACACCGAACCGCTCCACCCAGGAGTGCTCGTCGGGCGGTACGGCCTGGCTGGTCAGCTGCCCGCCGAGCCAGTCGTACTCCTCGGTCAGGATCACGGTGCGCCCGGCTCGCAGCAGCGCCAGGGCGGCGGCGACGCCACCCAGTCCTCCGCCGACGACCACCGCGTCCGCCGATATCTCAACCACGTCGGGGCTCTCTCCCATCATCGTCGTTCTCTCCGCCTTCTCGCCGTTCCCGGCGTTCTTCGCCTTCTCGGCGCTTGTGGCGTTCCGCACCGTCCGGTCAGCTCCGGACCGGTGCGAGCGTGGATCCCTCGACCAGCTCGCAGGGCAGTAGTTCCTGTGGCGTTCCCCCGCCGCGCTCCAGCAGCCGCGCGAGCAGCTCGACGGCCCTGCGGCCCATCTCCCGCCGGGGGATGCGGAACCCGGTGAGGTCGACGTCGACGCGAACGGGCCTGGTCGGAGCGCCCAGTGCGATGAACGACAGGTCACCGGGGATCCCAAGACCCCGCTCACCCGCCGCGTGCATGATCGCCACGGCGTCGGCGGGCTCCTCGGCGAAGACCGCGGTCACCCCCGCGGCCGACAGCTCGTCCAGCATCTCCTCGGGGGTCCTGCCGATGACCGGCACGTGCACCCCCTCGGCTCCGACGGCGGCCACCGCCTCGCGGAAGCCGCGCATGCGGTCGGCCGGCGACTCGGCACCGGCCCCGGTGCCGACGTAGGCGAGCCGCCGGTGGCCGAGCCCGGCCGCCCGGTCGACCAGGGCGCGCACCGCGGGCGAGTAGTCGGCGCCCACGTACGGCACCGGGGCTCCAGCGTCGTCGCGGCGGCCGATGGAGACGAAGGGGATGCCCTCGGTCAGCAGCCGGGCCAGGTCGTCGCGGTCGACGGCCCGCCCGAGGAGCACGCAGCCGTCCGCCAGCCGCACCCGGCTGTCCTCGTTGAAGATGCGGCGTCGCTCCCCCGCGGCCCTGGCGCTGGTGAACAGCAACAGGTCACAGCCCATCTCCTCGGCGCACTCCTCGATGCCGAGCAGGAAGGGGTGGTAGAAGTCCGCGCTCGCGGTCGGGAAGACGGCCTCGTAGGTGAAGACGCCCAGGATGCGGTTGCGCCGCTCGGCGAGCCGCCGGGCGACCGGGTCCGCGACGTATCCGGTCTCCCTGATCACCCTCAGCACCCGCTCGCGCGTCTCCGGGGCGATGCGTACCTCGGCGTCGATCCGGTTGTTGAGGACGAGCGAGACCGTCGTCTGGCTCACCCCCGCGATGCGGGCGATGTCCTGCTGGGTGAGCCGGCGGCCGGGGGCGGTCACGATTCGTAGCGTCCCATCTGCTGATAATGCGCATTAGCGAAGTTGGGACGTCATCCTGCAATCCGCGGCGGATCCTGTCAAGAGCCGGGCTCCAGGATCTTGCTCTGGAAATTTCGCCGGTGATAATCCGTATTAGCACCTTGACGAGCGGGCACGCCTGACCGAATCTTTGCGATCAGGGAGAAGTCCTCACCATCACTCACGGTGAAAGTTGTCGCGAAGGGACGTTCCATGTCTGAACCCCTCCTGGACCGCCGCGGACTCCTGCGCGCGGCGGTCGGTGCCGGCGTGGCCGGCGGTCTCGGGCTCGCCCTTCCCGGGACGGCCACGGCGGCGATCGCGCAGGCGTCCGTGCAGGCGTCCGCGCTGGCCGGCACGACCGCGGCGCTGGGACCCGCCGGATTCCCCACCTACCGCTACATCGGCACGGCGTTCGACAAGGCGAGCCTGCGCTACAACCCGACCAACGAGCTGATCTTCCCCTGCATCCGGGGCATGTACGACAAGATCGCGAGCCCGCTGGGGCGCTACTACCTCTACTACGCTCCCCACGACGCGCCCGGCGGCATCTGCCTCGCCTACGGCAACTCGCTCGGTGGCCCGTTCACCGAGTATCCGAGCAACCCGATCATCTCCAGGACCTGGTCACCGCACTACTCGGTGAGCCACATCTCCTCGCCGCACATCATCTGGAACGCCGCCGACCGGCGGTTCCACATGTACTTCCACGGCGAGAACAACACCACCCGGATGGCCTGGTCGACCGACGGCGTGCGCTTCACCTACCACGGCACGGTGCTGACCACCGCGATGATCCCCGGCTCGACGGAGACCTCCTACGCCCGGGTCTTCGAGCACGCGGTCCCGGGACTGGGCAACAAATACGTCATGGTCTTCATGGGCGTCACCGGCGGCTCCCGCAAGATCTTCTGGGGCTGGTCGTCCAACGGCATGGACTGGCGGTTCGACCCGACCCCGCTGGTGTCGCCCGGCCCCGACGGGCAGAGCGACCTGTCCGGGCCGTCCCTGCTCAAGCGCAACGGCACCACCTATGTCGCCTACCACGGCAACAGCGGAAACATGTTCCTCACCGAGGTGGGCAACGCCTTCGACCGCGAGGTGCACCTCGGCGTCTTCCACCGCCCGCTGACCGGAGCCCCCGACAACGGCCGTAGCGCCGCCCCCTCCTTCGGCACCGACGGCGGCGTGGCCTACATGTTCTACGAGGCCGGCCGGCGCGGCGGTTCGACGATCGCCGTCGCCCGCGCCGTCTAGCAACACGCGCCCTCGCCATCGCCCGGGGCCCGTGACGCGCCATCCCGGCGCGTCACGGGCCTCGCGGGCATCTCGGGAGAACCGCCTGGCCGGTGAGCACCTCCCCCGGATATGGGAGAGTTCGTGCGCCCGCACCCGGGGTGCGGCGCTGATCGGCGGCGGCTCACGCCGCCTCGCCTCGCCCGCCCGAGGACGTGACCCCACGGATTCGCGCGGTTCAGACTCCCGGTGGCGCGACGGACTCGCGGTCGCGCAGCGGCATCGGGACCCGGTGCGTCTCGCTCTGCCGACCGGCCCCGCCGTCACGATGACGGCCGATCTCCGCGAACAGCACGTCCACCGCCTTGCGGCCGAGATCGTAGTGCGGGAGGGCCACCGTGGTGAGCTTGGGCCGCATCCACGAGGCGAGGGGGTGGTCGTCGAACGAGATCACCGAGACGTCCTGCGGGATCCTCAGCCCGTGGTCGCTGAGCGCCTGGTACGCGCCGAGCGCGATCCTGTCGTTGAAACAGATCAACGCGCGCGGGCGCCCCTTCTCCAGGATCGCACGGGTGGCGTCGAGGCCGTACTCCGGCTGCCAGTCGGGGCAGACCCGCCCGCTCGCGATCTTGACGCCCGCCTCGCCCAGCACCTCGCGAATGCCGGCGAGCCGTTCCACGGCCGCGACACTTCCCGCAGGCACGTTGCGCATCCCGGGGCCGGCGCCGACCAGGTGGATGCCGTCGCGATGGCCGGCCTTGAGCAGCAGGCGGGCGGCGGTACGACCGGCCTCGACCTCGTCGGGGATGATCGAGGAAAGCGGAGAGGGCTGCTTGGGAAGCGCGTTGAGCAGGACCGCCGGAGCGGCCGTTATCGTCTTCGGCACCTTGATGGTCCTGGTGAACATCGAGGCCAGGATGATCCCGTCGACCTGACGGTCCTGCATGGCCTGCAGCAGGGCGCGTTCGAGCTCGGGGTCTCCCTCGGTCTCACCGATGAACAGCATCACGCCGCGTTCCCTGGCGGCCTCGAGAGAACCTTTGATCATGTCGCCGGCGAGCCGTGAGGTGGCGATCGTGTCGGACACGAAGGCGATGGTCCGCGTCGTGCCCGTGCGCAGCCCCACGGAAACGATGTTGGGCCGATACTGCAACTCCTCGGCGGCCTTCAGCACTCGTTGCTCGACGTCCTGGGATATGCGCAGCTCACGGCCTCGGCCGGACAGGACGAGCGATGCCGTGGTGGTGGAGACAGCGGCTATCTTGGCGACATCGGCCAGTGTGACCCGCTTTGGGCTCACCGAGAGACCTCCCACGTTGTGAGGGTTGACAGCCAGCTATACGTGTGGTGAGACTACCGCATTGCTAATCCGATTTAGCAAATGAGTTCCCAGGACACCCGGCGGATTGCCGGCGAGTTCCCGATCAACCAAGGAGACGCATATGCCGCGTCGATTCAGCCCTCATCGCCGGGCGGTGCTCATGGTCGTCCTGGGGGGGACGCTGGCCGCCGGTTGCGCCGCACCGGGCAACAACAACGCGCCGCAGCCGGAGGCCGCAGGAAGCAGCACGCCGCTGTCGGCCGCACCGACCTGCGGGACCGACCCGATCACGATCAACGCCTACTTCGAGACCGGTTTCCCCCTGCCGAAGGCGCTCACCACCGAGTTCTCCGCGCAGCACAAGAACGTCACGTGGAACATCCGCGAGGACCAGTTCGCGGTGATCACGCAGAACGCCCCGCGTGTCCTCGCGGACGACCCGCCGGACCTCATGCGGCTCCCCCAGGTCTCCGAGCTCGTCAAGAACAACCTGCTGAAGAACCTCGACGACTACGCGAAGGTCTTCGGCTGGGACGCCTGGCCGGAGTCCCAGCTCGCGCAGCTGCGCCTCGGCCCCGGGGGCAAGACCCGAGGCGAGGGGTCGCTGTACGCGATGGGCCTCAACTTCAGCATGACCGGCGTCTTCTACAACAAGAAGCTCGCCGAGAAGATCGGGATGTCGTCCCCACCGACCACCCTGGCGGAGCTCGACGACGCGATCTCGAAGGCCAAGAAGGAGGGCGTCACCCCGATCGCCCAGTTCAACGGAGGAGCCACCGGCGGGCTGGCGTTCCCCCTGCAAGGTCTGATGGCCGCCTACGGCACGGCCGGGCCGATCAACGACTGGATCTTCCAGAAGCCGGACGCCACGATCGACACGCCGACGAACCTCCAGGCCGCGCAGCACCTGGAGCGCTGGATCAAGGCCGGATCCTTCTGGAAGGACATCAACGCCGTCGACTACGCCACGATGATGAGCCGCTTCATCGGCGGTGACGGCCTGTTCATGTTCAACGGCGACTGGGAGTCCGGCAACCTCGACAAGCAGATGCCCGGCGACGTGGGCTTCTTCCTGATGCCGTCCGCGCAGGAGGGCGGCAAGCTGGCCGCGATGTCGGCTCCCCTCACCTTCGGCATCGGCGCCCAGGCCAAGAACGCCGACTGTGCCGCGTTCTTCCTCAACTGGGTGGCGAGCGACCAGAAGGCGCGCGACATCGCCGTGGAGGTCGGAGGATCGCACCCCATGGGTCCCGCCGACGCTCACATGCCGCCCCTCGCCCAGGACACGGTGACGGCGAGCACGCTCGCGGCCGGAGCGAAGATCGGTGAGGACAACGGCGCGATGGACTTCATCGCCAACGCCACCGGCGCGATCTACGCCAAGAGCTGGACCCCGCAGCTGCAGAAGCTGGTCGGCGGACAGCAGACCCCAGAAGGCCTGCTGAAGTCGGTGCAGAGCGACTACCAGAGTCAGGTCGAGGGGAGCTGAGCACGCCATGGCACGGCCGACTCCCGACACGGCGGTCGATCTCGCCGGGACCCGGTCCGGGCCGAAGGCCGTGACGAGGAGGAGGAGCCCCGCCCGATCGGCGGGGCTCCGCCCGCGGCGCTGGATCGGCTGGCTGTTCGTCGTTCCCGCGCTCGCCTTCTACGTGGTCTTCGTCCTGCGGCCGATCCTCCTGACCTTCCAGTACTCGCTGTACACCTGGGACGGCATCGGCTCGTCCACCTGGGCGGGCCTGAACAACTACGCGAAGGTCTTCCTCGACCCCGACCTGTTCGCCTCCATCGTGAACGCCTTCGAGCTGATCGTGTTCTTCAGCGCGATCCCGGTCGTGCTGGGCCTGGTGATCGCCTCGACGATCCGGCGGATCGCCACCAGCCGGCTCGCGCTCGTGGCGAGAACGGTGATCTTCCTGCCGCAGGTCATCCCGCTCGTCGCCGCCGGCATCGCCTGGAGCTGGCTGCTGTCGTCGACCGGTCTGATCAACCAGCTGCTCGGCTACGCCGGTCTCGACGGCGTGACCCGCGCCTGGCTGGGCGACTTCTCCACCGCGCTGCCCGCGGTCGGGGTGATCGGCGCGTGGGTGCTCCTCGGCCTGTGCACCCTGCTGTTCCTGGCGGGCATGAGCAAGATCGACATATCGCTGTACGAGGCCGCCCGGCTGGACGGCGCGGGGCCGCTCCGGGAGTTCCTCTCGATCACGGTGCCCAGCCTGCGGCAGGAGATCGGCGTCTGCGTCACGGTGACCGTGATCGCCGCCCTCGCCAGCTTCGACATCATCTACATCTCGACCCAGGGCGGGCCGGGGAACGCCACCATGGTCCCCGGCCTGGAGATCTACTACCTGGCCTTCTCCGACCGGCAGGTGGGAACGGCCTCGGCACTCGCCGTCGTGCTGATGCTGCTCGTGCTCATCTTCGCCCTCCCCATCCAGTGGCTCACCAGGAACAGGTCCACATGATCACCGGACATCGAGAGGCGTGGACGGGAAGGGTGCTGCTCGTCCTGCTGATGACGGTCACCCTTCTGCCGTTCGTCAGCCTGTTCGTCACGGCGCTGCACCCGTCGGGCACCTACCCGCTCGGACTCTCCTGGCCGAGCGACCCGCAGTGGGGCAACTTCGTCCAGGCATTCCAGGTGGCGCGGATGGCCGAGCTGCTGAAGTCGAGCACGCTCATCGTGCTCGGGGTGGTCCCCCTCGCGCTCATCATCGCGACGATGGCGGGATTCGCCATCGGCCACCTGCGGATTCCCGGAAAGCACGTGGTGTTCCTCGCGTTCGTGTTCGGGCTGACACTGCCTTTCGAGGGCATCATCACCCCGCTGTACTACCAGGTGCGCGACATGGGCCTGCTGAACACCAGGTGGGCGATCATCCTTCCGCTCATCGGGCTGTTCATGCCGTTCTCCGTCTACTGGATGCGCGCGCACTTCGTGAACATGCCCGAGGAGCTGTCGGAGAGCGCGCGGATCGACGGGGCGAACGTGTGGCAGCTGTTCTGGCGCGTCCACGTCCCGCTCGCCATGCCGGCGATCTCGTCGCTCGCCATCCTGCTGTTCCTGTGGACCTGGAACCAGTTCCTGCTCGCCATCGTCCTGGTCGACGACCCGCTGCAGCGCACCATGTCCGGCGCGCTGGGTGCCTTCCAGGGACAGTGGGGCACCGACATCCCGCTGCTGTGCGCGGGGTCGCTGCTCATCCTGACTCCCACACTGCTGATCTTTCTCATCTTCCAGCGCCGGTTCGTCGCGGCTCTGCTCCAGGGCTCCCTGAAGGGATGACACACCTCATGTCGTTGCTCGGCACCGATACCGAGACTGGATCGCCTGGACACGGCGACGGCCGGTCGGCGCGGTGGGACCGGCGCCATCTCGCCCTGCTCACCGACACCCCCGCGACGACGGCGCCGGTCGTCGGTACCGTGGCCCTGCCGCGCGTGCTGCCGCACGACGACGTCTGGGACCTGTGGCCGATCCAGGAGGAGGACGGCTCGACCTCCACGGTTCTCGGCCACGAGCTGTGGATGGGGCTGTCGGCACCCGCCGCCGGACACCCCGAGGACCGCCACGACCACGCTCGCGTCCGACTGCTCGCCAAGGACGGCGACGACTGGAAGGACCTGGGGCACGCGTTCGCCGACGGCGCCTCGCCGGGCAGCCGCGAGTGGTCGGGGTCGGCGGTCCGCAGACCCGACGGCACGGTGTCGGTGTTCTACACGGCCGCCGGCCGGCGAGGCGAGGCGCGCCCGACGTTCGTCCAGCGTGTCGTGGAGGCACGTGCCCGGCTGGTCGCCGACGGCGACCGGATCGTGCTGGAACCGCACGCCGAGCACCGGGAGATCCTGAGCTCGGACGGCCGGACGTATCTGCCCGCCGACGATGTCGAGGGGGGTCCGGGGAAGATCCGGGCCTTTCGCGATCCCGGCTGGTTCCGTGATCCCGCCGACGGGCGTGAACACCTTCTCGTCGCCGCCTCCGTCGCCTGGGAGGATCGCTACACGGGCGCGGTGGCCATCGCCGACGCGGCGCCCGACGGCTGGTCGCTCCGGCCGCCACTGCTGGTGGCCGACGGGGTCAATCACGAGATCGAACGACCGCACATCGTCGTGCACGGGTCCTCGTACTACCTTTTCTTCTGCACGCACCGGCATTCGTTCCATCCCCCGAGGTCGGCGCCCACCGGCCTGTACGGCTTCGTGGCCCCGAGCCTCACCGGACCGTACGAGCCTCTGAACGGCTCCGGGCTGGTGGTCGGCAACCCCGAGAGCGAGCCCGATCAGGCGTACGCCTGGTTGGTGCTGCCCGATCTTCGGGTGGTGAGCTTCCTCAACTACCCGTCCACGGGCGGCGAGGATCCGATGCGGATCCCGGCCACGCAGGCGAGGGCCGGTTTCGGCGGGACGAACGCGCCGGTCCTCGAACTCACCCTCGACGGGGTGAACGCCTCCGTGGCGCGGGGACGCGAGAGCGGCGCGGGGACGCTCCCATGACCCCGCGCCGCCCGGTGCTCCCGCCGTGCGGCGGGAGCACCGGGCCGGTCCGGCCCGGCGGGTCGGCCTGAACGATCAGGCCGACGCGCCGGTAGCCGGACCGGTCGGCGGGGTGGGCCTGCCTGGGGGGTACAGGCCCACGCGCCGTTTGGGAAGTACGGATCAGACGCGGGTCCAGCGCTGGTTGCCCTGGCCGTTGCAGTCCCAGATCTGGAGTCTGGCACCGTTGGCGGTGGAGTTGTTGGACACGTCCAGGCACTTGTTCGCACCGATGGCGGTGATGCTGCCGTCGGAGTTGAGGCGCCACTTCTGGTTGTTCTGGCCGTTGCAGTCCCAGATCTGGACCTGCGCGCCGTTGGCGGTGCTCTGGTTGCTCACGTCCAGGCACTTGTTGCCGTAGACCCGCAGCTCACTCGCGCCGGTCGGCGCCCAGCGCTGGTTGTTCTGGCCGTTGCAGTCCCAGATCTGCACCGCGGCGCCGTTGGCCTGCGAGACGTTGGCGACGTCCAGGCACCTGCCCGAACCGACCCCCCTGATCGCGCTCGTCGGCGAGGGCGAGGGCGTCGAACCGGGGTCGCCGGGCTGACCGATGCTGCCGGAGACCGACTGGAGGGCGGCGTACCAGGCGGCGGCCATCTTGTCGTAGCCGCCGGCGGTGGGGTGGATGCCGTCGATCAGGTCGGAGGTGGTCAGCTTGCTGTGCATGTCGACCAGGTGGACGCGCTTGCCGCTGTTCACCTTGTTCTGCACGATGCCGGGGATGGCCGCGTTGAAGGTGCGGGCGGCGGACTCCTGCCCGGAGTTGGACAGCGGGATGATGGTGGCGACGAACACGTCCGCGTCAGGCACGGTCGCGGTGATGCGGTCGATCAGGGTGGAGAGCCGCTGGGGCGCGCCGCCCACGTTGTAGTTCTGCAGGATGTCGTTGGTGCCGATGTGCAGCAGCACCGTGCGCGGATTCTGGGTGCGCGCCCAGTTCGTGATGTTCGCGTCGATCTGGTCGATGCGCCAGCCGGGGTGCCCCTGGTGGTCGTGGTCCCCCAGCGAGGCCGGCCCGTTGAACTGTGACCCGACGAAGTCCACCGTGTACCGGCCGGAGACCAGCCGCTGCCACAGGCCGATGCGGTATCCACCCGGCACCTGCGTGCCCTCGGTGATCGAGTCGCCCAGCGGCATGACCCGCACGCCGCCGTTGGACTCCGCGCCGGCGACGCTCGTCCGCGTCACCGCACCCAGCGCGACCACGATCACAGCCAGAAGCGCCGCTGTGAACCAGCGTCTCCACCTACGCATGCTCAACCTCTTTCCGAAAGCTGAGAGCAGTGACTGCTGACAGCTCGTTTAGCGCTGACGGTCTGTATTCGGAGCACTTTCCAACGAATGTCATGTGGCGGCGGGAGCGGCTCGGGGCACCTCGCGGGTGCCCGCCGGTCACAGGGCTGCGAGGTCCGATGGATCGGGTTGGTCCGGCTTTCGCCGTGCGGAGAATCCTCCTGTCGAGAAATCGGTGACCGTGGGAGGGAATCGCGGATGTGGTGTGTGGCCGGGATTCACGGTCGCCGAGTGGGCCTTTTTGGAGGGCGGGGAGATGTGAGCGCTAACATTTTTCTGCCGGTCGCGGCCTCTTCCAGCGTCGAATGATTGTGGTGGTGCAGCGGAGCAAACACGAGGCGAGGAGAGGCTGTCAAGAGCCGGAAACACGGCGAGACGAACCGGAGACGGAGACGGAGACGGCTCCATCTGGTGTTTCACAGGTCACCGCACCGAACGGGCCGGGGTGACGTGATGAAAATTTCACCGCCGACGTCTCGCCCCGGAAGGGGCACCACGCCCTGCAAGGACCCGCAGACGCCGAAGCGGGTCCATCACGTGTGCGGCACGCGGCGAGACAGATCCTTCCTGCGTGACCTTGACACATTTTGTAATAGTTTCCACACTGAGTCCCCGAGACGGCCCCTATGCCAAGTCGGTGGTGCGCGGCGGGGGCCGTCGACCACGACGCCCGAGTGGTGTGTCCCCCCGATGACGGGACGCGGCGTCGATCTCGCGGGGTGTCGCCCCCGCGGTCATCCGGATGTCCAGGTGGCTCCGACAGCTCGTGCACCAGGTGAGAGGGCGCGCACGACCTTCACCCGGCACACGGCCACGGCGCTCATCCCACCTGCGGAACGGCCAGGAGAATCCCCCCACTCCGAGAGGTTTCCGCTCATGTCCTCATCCTTCTCGTTACCGTTCAGCCGCCGCGCGCTGCTCGCCGGAGCCGGAGGCGTCGCAGCCGCCGGCCTGCTGGGATCGCGTCCCGCGTGGGCGGCAGGCGCCCCGAGCAGTTACACCCCGACCTGGGAGTCGGTCGACCAGCACCCGCCGGCTCCGGAGTGGTTCCAGGACGCCAAGTTCGGCATCTACTACCACTGGGGCGTGTTCAGCGTCCCCGCGTTCGCCAACGAGTGGTACCCGCGCACCATGTACTTCAGCGGCTCCAACGAGAACAACCACCACAGGAATGTCTACGGGGATCCCTCGGTGTGGCCGTACCACAACTTCATCAACGGCGCCCCTGACAAGGCGGGCAACTGGGTGCAGTTCGCCCCCAAACTCAGGTCCGCCGGCGGCAACTTCGACCCCAACGAATGGGCGCAGCTGTTCGTCGACGCCGGCGCCAGGTTCGCGGGGCCGGTGGCCGAGCACCACGACGGCTACTCGATGTGGAACAGCAGGGTGAACGAGTGGAACTCGGTCGCCACCGGCCCGAGGCTCGACCTGCTACGGCTGCACGCCGACGCCATCCGGGCCAAGGGCCTCAAGCTGCTGGTCTCCCTGCACCACGCCTACAACTTCACCGGCTTCTTCGAGCGCGTGCCCACCCAGTCCACCGCCTCCCTCAGGAAGCTGTACGGCCAGCTGGACAGGACCGCGGAGAACCAGCTCTGGTACGACAAGCTCAAGGAGGTCATCGACGGCTACCAGCCCGACGTCATCTGGCAGGACTTCAACCTCCCCCAGATCCCCGAGACGCAACGGCTGAACTTCCTCGCCTACTACTACAACCAGGCCATCGCCTGGAACAGGGAGGTGGTCGTCACCTACAAGGACGGCTTCAACAACAGGGGCGAGGTCTACGACTACGAGCGCGGCGGGCCGGCGGGCATCCAGACCCCCTACTGGCTGACCGACGACAGCATCTCCAGCTCAAGCTGGTGTTACACCAACGGCATCGGCTACTACTCGCTCAACGCCATGCTGCACTCGCTGATCGACCGGGTCAGCAAGAACGGCAACATGCTGCTGAACATCGCCCCGACGGCCGATGGCACCATCCCGTCCGGGCAGCGGACGATCCTGCTGGGCATCGGGGACTACCTGCGGCGCTTCGGCGAGTCGATCTACTCCACCCGGGCCTGGACGGCCTTCGGCGAGGGCCCCACGCAGATGGGCGGCGGCTCCTTCGTCACACCACGCGCGGGAACCAACAGGGACATCCGCTTCACGCGCAACAAGACCAACACGGTCCTGTACGCCACCGTGCTCGGCTGGCCGGGCGCCACCCTGGACATCACGACCCTGGGCTCGAACCGGATCAACCTGAGCGGCCTGACCTCGGTGCAGCTCCTCGGCTCCACGGCCGGGTCGTACGTCGACCTGCCCAACCGCAGCCAGGACGGTTCCGGCCTGCACGTCTCGATGCCGTCCTCCACCGCCCCGTTCAGCGCCCCGGCGTACGTGGTCAAGCTGACCTTCTCCGGTCAGATCCCCGCCCTGGGCTCGGGCCCCACCCCGACGGGCTATGTGCGGATCACCAACGGCACCACCGGCCTGGCACTGGACAGCGGCGGCAACGTCGCCTCCGGATCGAACCTCAAGCAGTGGAA